>BPHB01000002.1:0-374558 GCA_026003335.1 Chitinophagales bacterium
CCGGAATAGTAACTACAGGACAAACGGATGATGTGCTGCAGATATACCCAAATCCATTTGAAACGGCTGTAATATTTAGTTACCAACTGAATCGTGCCTGTGCAGTACGCATTAGCATTTATAATTTCATGGGTCAGAAAGTAACTGACCTGCTCCAGGATAATCAGCCTGCCGGGTATTACAAAATCGTATGGGAAACCGAAAATCAGGAGCCTGCAGGAATCTACTTCTATGAGATAGAACTGAAAACGGAGAAAGAAAAAGAGGTATTTACCGGTAAATTGATTAAAAACTAAATCTAAATATTGGGGGTTGTCCTTTAGACATAAGAAATAAAAAAAACTGCCTGAAGTCAGAGGCAGTTTTTTTATTCTCCTTGGCTAAATATAACACACATAAGCGCAACAGACTATGCTGGACAATACAGCCCACATATGTGTATAAGAAATAAGGAAAGGATGAGTACACGCGTATGTGTAAAACAATAAAGCCGCTTTGTCCCAAAGCGGCTTTATTAGTCTGCACTTAGATAACGTAATGCTCAGGAAAGATTTTTATTTAGAAACTTGGCCATTTCAAACATGGTAACAGTTTTCTTACCCCCGAACACTTTCTGCAGTTTTTCGTCTGCATTGATATTGCGTTTTTCATTGGGATCCTGAAGATTATTTTTCTTAATATAATCCCATACTTTTTTCACTACCTGCGTCCGAGGGAGAGGCTTATTGCCCACTACTTCAGCAAGAGCAGGACTTGGAGTCAGGGCCTTCATGAATGCAGGATTGGGTTTCCGTTTGGTCTTTGCCTTTGCAGGCTTCTTAGAGGCTTTTTTGGGAGCTTTTTTCGCAACCTTTTTAGCAGGCTTTTTTGCTGCCTTTTTTACACTTTTTTTTGTCTTTGCCATGTTTTTAAGGGTTTTATAATACAAAGAATAAAAAGTATTTTGCTATCTCCAAGCATTCCAGTGAAATAATTATGCACATTATCCTTCACATTTGACTACATGCGTCAATCAAATAAGGAAGAAGAAGTGCACAAAAAAGCCGGATACTGAATTATCCGGCTTTTTGCGTTTCTTGTATGATCTGCTTGGCGGCATTAAAGATGGTTTCATCCTCAATGCGCACAAACCCTCCGTTAGGGCCTTTCTCAAAATGTACCCCTGCCGATTTCCCCCTCCGGTAATCGGAGCCCCCAAAGTAGTTGCGCACGGTTTGTTCGTCCAAATGCAGAGAGTCTGCAATACGTTTCATACTGCCGGGGGGCAAATTGTCTTTGACTTTTCTGAATTCAGTGAATGGCAAAACCATAACCAGAAAATTTTAGGTTAACTAAAGGAACGTTTTCACCTTTAAATTAATAAACTTTCTAAAAGCTGCACAAAGCGCAGCGGACATATCCCCGGGAGAAAGCCACATTTTCTGCCCTCATGCATCAGAAGGAATTCCAGATTCAGGCTTGGTCCGTCAGCACAGAGCTGCTTTATCCGTGTTTAAAAATGCTCTGAAGATTCCGATTGATGAGGGGAGAGTTGTTTTTATCAACCCGCTAATTTTAGTTATAGCAACACATTTTATGTTTTACTCAAAAAAATAGTCCTTAAACAACTTTTACGCTATTGTCATTAACACTTTTTAGCACTACACTAAAATTTCTATCTTTGAGCCAACCATATTTGATTCATTTTCAAACCATCCCGGTCATGAAATTTTTTAAGTGGCAAATAAAGATTATTGCTCTAGTATTTGCCAGTATGCTACCTAACAGATCCGATGCCAGTCACGCCATGGGTGCTGATTTATCTTATCAATGCCTTGGAAATGACAGTTTTTTAATCACCCTGAATCTTTACAGAGACTGCGCAGGGATAACCGCTCCCTCCAGTGCTTCTGTAGATATTGGGGCATCAGCATGCGGTATCAGTACTTCCAGTTATTCATTACCTCTCGTTTCCAGCCAGGAAGTATCTGGGGTTTGTCCCTCTCAGCTCCCTAATACCACTTGCGGCAGCGGCTCGCTACCGGGAGTAGAGCAATACATTTATCAGACGGTAGTTGTATTAAGCCAGCCATGTACGGACTGGGTTATAAGATATTCTCTGTGTTGCCGGAATGACCTGATTACCAATTTACAAACGCCGGGCTCCTATGACCTGTATGTAGAAGCACATCTGAACAACACTTTGATTAACTGTAACAACTCACCGGCATTTACCACTCTGCCGGTACCCTATGTGTGTGCTGGGCAGCAATTTAACTACAGCCACGGAGCTATTGATGCCGATGGTGATTCCCTGGTATATACCTCCATTAATCCCATGGGAGGACCTACCACCTTGATTCCCTATGTTTCACCCTTTACTTCCGGTAATCCATTAAACACTATAAGTGGCACCGGAGGTTTTGTATTAAACAGCACCACCGGTCAGATTACATTCACTCCGGCCGGTGGACAGGTAGCGGTTATAACGGTTTTGGTGCGCGAATACAGAAACAATGTATTGATAGGCTCTACCATGCGCGATATCCAGGTGGTTATTTTACCCTGCTCCAATAATCAGCCGGTTAGCAGCGGCATCATACAGAATAGCGGAGGCAATCTAAGGGACAGCACGACCATAGAGGTTTGCCCGGGCGAGAACCTGTCTTTTCAGATTCAAGCAGTAGACCCGGACTCAACCAATATGTTGACTTTGGCTTCCAACGTGGCCCAGGCAATACCCGGAGCTACTTTTACAGTAACCGGTAGCGGGAACTCCCTTACGGGAATGTTTAACTGGCAGCCCACTGCAGCAGATACCGGAGTAAATGTGTTAACAGTAACGATTACCGATGGAGCCTGTCCTATTATGGGAACTACCGTTGTCAGTTACCTGATCTATGTGTTGCAGGGTACTACTGCCGGGCCTGACCAGAAATATTGCGTAGCCGGAGGACCGGTTCGGCTTTCGGCAAACGGAGGGAACAACTTTGTATGGTCTCCATCCTCAGGCCTTTCTGATTCTACCTCTCAAGCACCGCTTGCTTCACCACCGGTAACTACCACCTATATAGTAACCAGCGATCTGAGCAGTCTGTGTAAAAATACAGATACGGTAACGGTTTTTGTGGTTCCCGACTTTGTCATGAATGTATCTGATGATGACACCATATGCCGCTATGGTTCTACGGGGCTATCCGTTACAACAGATAACCAGTATGCTCCCTACACTTACAGTTGGACACCCACTGAATCGCTCATCAACCCATCTACCCCGAATCCAATAGCTAATCCGCTTGTAACCACTACTTATCATGTTGCTGTTACTTCAGATACGGGATGTACTATCCGGGATAGTGTGAAAGTAGTGGTTTCGGGGGTTGGTCCTATAGTGGAAATTCAAACCAGCAAAAACAACGTATGTCCGGGAGATACGGTAACCCTTACCGGACGGGTGTTCCCGCTGGAATGTGGTCCCACAATTTTAGGGTGTTCGGCACAAAATCTTCCCGTTCCGAAAACTTTCACAAGCCCGGGTGCAACCTCAACCACCAATACACCTTTTGCCGGAGCCAACGAAGATGTGCGTTATCAGGTACTGTACCGGGCTACCGATCTTGCTGCTGCAGGTATTAATGCAGGCACCATTACCCGTATTGAATTTGAAATTGCGTCAAAAGCAAGCACAGGAGTATTTCAAAATCTTACTATTAAACTGGGATGTACATCTGCCCAGGCTCTCAGCACCACCGGAGGGTTCCTTCCTGTAAATACCATCGTCTATGGACCTGCAGTGTTTGTCAGCAGCCTGGGAACCGTCAGCTTTCCGCTGCATACACCTTTTGACTGGGATGGCCGCAGTAACCTGCTCATGGAAATCTGTTTCAATAACGGAGCACTGGCCAGCCCGGGAGGCAACGACCAGATCGTGGCATTCAGTACGAGTCCCTCTTATAATGCCGCACTTCGGTTAACGGCCAATAACAACAATGGCTGCTCCATGACCCCGGGTGGTTCAAATCCCTTTGCGGTGTACCCGCAGATACCCAAAACTACCTTCCATATCTGTGAACCCAATATCAGCAACTATACCTTCTCCTGGGAGCCATCTGATAAGGTCTTCAGACCTGATTCCCTGGTTACCCAATCTGTGATTGAGGAATCTCAACTCTTCAGCCTCTTCGTAAATGATGGACAGTGTGAAGGGTCAGGTTTTATTTCAGTGTTTACGGATGATTCCTATGGCATAAGAGCCATACCGGATACCACCATTTGCGGAAGTGCACCCGTTCAACTTGACGTGCTGATTACAGGTACTCCACCATCCAGCGTGCTGCCCTGCGGAGTTAACAGCACCACTTGTTCCACGCCTTCCAATACTTACCAGACCGGCACAGGCTCGGCTTCTACCGGCACAGGCACACCCTACGAAGGCTTCTGGGAAGATGGGCGTGTGCAATACCTCTACAGGGCATCCGAGCTGCAGGCTGCCGGATTAACTTCGTCAGGAACAATTACCGCTATACAGTACTTTGTAACCACAAAAGGCAGCACTGCTCCTTATGACAACTTTACTATCAAAATGGGGTGTACAAATCTGAGCAGCCTGCCGTCTTCCAATTTCGTGGCCGGTTTGACTACGGTATATGGTCCGATCAGTTACTCTACCGTAGCCGGATGGAATACACATACTCTAAGCAGTCCTTTTAACTGGGATGGCAGCTCCAACATCATCATAGAAATCTGTTTTGACAATCAGGACTGGACGGATGATGATGATGTGGCCTATACTACGGTGGCAGCCAACTCTGTTCTGTATGACAACACAGACGGTTCATCAGGATGCACATTAAACGCACCCTCCGCATCGGCTAATCGCCCTAATACACGGTTTACCTTCTGCACTGCACCTATCGGGACCACCACAGTACAATGGATGAGTGACCCTACGTTGAGCAATCTGAACATTCCTAACCCAGTGGCCACTCCTACGGCTACCACAACTTATAAGGTAGCCTACACTTTCGTAAACGGGTGTACACGCAGAGATTCAGTAACGGTGGAGGTCGTCAGTTTTAATACTACCGCAGGACCTGACACATCCATCTGCCGGGGCGACACCGTACAGTTGCTGGCAACCGGAGGCAATGCCTATTCATGGGACTCTATACTAGGACTGAGTTGTTATAATTGCCCTAACCCTCTGGCTTTTCCCGATAGTACCACAAAATACTATGTCTCGGTTTCTGACGCTAATGGCAACTGTCTGCAACGAGATTCAGTGACTATAAGCGTATTCCCTTCTCCTGCAATCGGCTTTTCCAATGATACACTGTATTGTTTCGTTGGCACATTTCAGTTGAATGCCGGAAGCGGCTTCGTCAGTTATTTATGGAACACCGGAGAAACTACGCAAATAATCACCGGATCCACAGCTGGAATATATTCGGTGACTGTGGTAGATGGTTTTGGCTGCTCAGCTTCGGATTCTATTCAAATGACCATCAATCCTCCTCCAACAGTAAACCTAGGGCCCGATATCAGAACCTGTCTGGGTGATACGGTAGTCATCCGGGCCGGTTCGGGCTACAACTCCTACAGATGGACCACAAACTCTACGGACTCCTCAATCACAGTGTCTACTTCAGGTTTGTATGCCGTAACGGTGACCGACAACAATAATTGTCCGGCTTCTGACACCATAGAGGTTTCCTTCAGCAGTCCTGCCGTGGACTTCGGACCCGACTTAACCCTTTGTGCGGGAGAATTTCTTACTCTGATTGCAGGAAGTGCTTCCAACACCTATCAGTGGTCTACGCTGTCCACGGATAGTTTTATCGTGGTTTCCTCACCCGATACGTATTGGGTGATAGCTGCTGATAGCTTGGGATGCTTGGATTCAGATACCATTATAGTGAATTATTATCCGGCCAATCCGGTGGACCTAGGTCCTGATCGCACAACGTGCAACAACCGGGCAGTAAGTTTAAATGCCGGGCCGGGCTATACCTCTTATCAATGGTCCAATCAGGCAACCACCCAGGCAATCAGTGTCACCGCTGCCGGTACCTATTCGGTTACTGTAATGGATGCCAATAACTGCGTATATACTGATTCCCTAAACCTCATTGATACTACACCCACGGTGACACTTCCCAATGATACGAGCATCTGTCAGGGAGCATCAGTTACTTTTGATGCGGGTACAGGTTTTGCCAGCTACCAGTGGAATCCCGGTAATGCAACTACGCAGAGGATAACCGTTACCACTGCCGGCACCTATTCTGTCACCGTTGCCGATGCCAATAACTGTACTGCCACCGATCAAGTGACGCTCACGGTACTTACACTTCCGCAACCCAATCTTGGCCCGGATAACTCCGTTTGCCCGGGTTACATTTTGTTCCCCGGGAGCTTTGCCGCATACAACTGGAGTGATGGCACCATGGATTCCCTGCTTATTGTCAACAATACAGGGTGCTACAGTGTTACGGTGACGGGAACTAACGGCTGTACGAAAGCCGATACCGTTTGCCTACAGGTTTATGCAATCGGCTTGTCTCTCTCCGACATCTTGCTTTGCTATCCGGGAGACTCAGGTTTGCTTGCCGCCCCGCCTGATATGGTAAGCTATAACTGGTCAAACGGCTCGGTTACAGCGTCCGTCATTGTATCCCAGGCAGGGACTTACAGCGTTACGGTTGTCAATAATGAAGGATGCGTAGCCAGTGATACCGCAGTAGTAGGTTTTGATTCCCTTGAGGTAGCAGCTACAGCTAATCCGGTAGCTATTGGTCCATCGGGCTTCTCTCAGCTGAATACAGTTGTTTCCAACGGCTCAGGTGCATATAGCTACAACTGGATGCCGGATGATGGCAGTCTGAATTTTAACGATATCCCTAATCCGGAGGCAAGACCAGAAGTAAATACCACCTATACAGTAATAGTAACTGACCTGGAAACCGGCTGTACGGACACAGCCAGCGTAGAGGTGATCGCCCAAAGCAATTTTGTATTCCCCGATGCCTTTACTCCGAATGGCGATAATCGCAATGATGTGTTTAAGCCTTTTGAAATAGGTACCATTGAAGTGATTGAGTTGCGGATATACAATCGCTGGGGACAACTTGTAAGTAAAGACCCCACCGGCTGGGACGGAAAATATAAGGGAAAAGATCAGCCTGCCGGTACGTATTCCTACTATGCGGTGATAAGATTGGCTAATGGTGAAACAAAAACTTCCAAAGGTGCTTTTTCTTTGCTCAGATAAAAATTATTTTTACCCGACTTTTAACCATTGTATCTCATAAAAAATCCATTATGAATAAAATCTGTGCTTTTGTCATTGCAGCGGTATTGTTATTTGCCGGAAAAGTCTTTTCACAGGACATTCACTTTTCTCAGTTTTATGCCTCCCCCTTAACGCTCAACCCCGCGTTAACAGGCAAAATGACCGGGGACTATCGTTTAGCTGCAATCTACCGTTCACAGTGGAAAAGCATCACGGGAGGGGCCCCGGCTTATTCCACTCCCGGAGCTTCATTTGATATCCCCTTTGTATTTGGAAAGAACTTAAATAATGCCGTAGGAGCCGGAGTGCAATTTGTTTACGACATGACCAATGATGGCCGCCTCAATACACTCCATCTGCTGGCTTCGGTAGCTTATCATCGCGCCCTGGATAAAAATTTTAACCACCAGATCTCGCTGGGATTTCAGGGTGGCATCCAGCAACTCAGCATTAAAACAAATGATTTTACTTTTGGCGACCAGTTTGATCAAAACGGCTCTCCCACTCTGACTACACAAGAATCCTTTTCAGGTGATAGTAAAACCAACCCTGCCTTCAATGCAGGCTTTTTCTACAGTGGCCGGATTGTGAAAAAACTGACCTTGTTTGCCGGATACAGTTTGTTCAACTTAGGAGAACCGGATGAAGTCATTACGAATAACGGTCTAACCCAATCTCCCCGGTATATGCGACATGTAGTGCATGGAGGATTAGACTGGCGGGCAGGCAAAACGATTAGCATTCTGCCGGGTGTGATCTTCATGACTCAGGCTAAGGCTCAGGAAGTAAATTTCGGATCCAATATCGGCATAGACGTATCGCAAAAGCCCGGTGCCGAAGCTACCCTCTTTCTGGGAGCCTGGTATCGCTGGGATGATGCAGTTATTCCTATGGCAGCCCTAGAACTGATGAAGCGACTGAGAGTGGGCTTCAGCTATGACGTTACCACTTCCTCAGTTGCTGATTTTAACGAAAATCGCGGAGGTTTTGAAATCTCGCTCATATATATCGGCAAAATAGTAAGGGTAAGAGAGGCCAACCTGTTCTGCCCACGCTTTTAAAAAAAATTAGTGTTACCTATAAATTTAATTGCAGAATGAAAAAAACAATTCTTGGAATTTGTTTGATTATACTTGCTTATTCACCGGGTTTACTGTATGCCCAGTTCGCGCAGGATACTATGCAGGAGCTTAGTCCGGGCAAAACCAAACGCCTGGCGAAAAAGCTGACAAAACGGGGCAGTTACTACAATGCCGTGACTTACTGGGAACAGTATCACGGAAAAAAACCCGACAAATTAAAAGCCATTGATGAGATTGCCCGCCTGAACTATCTGCTGCGTGACTACAAAATGGCTGAAAAGTGGTACAAAACCCTGCTGGATGCGGATAGTACCGGAGAATTTCCGAAAACACGTTACTGGTATGCCGTGATGCTGAAGCATAACGGAAAATATGACGAGGCAAAAGAACAGTTCACCATTTTTATTGACCGTTACCTTGCCGATGACAGCAAAGAATACCACGAGCTTGCTCAAAAACATATCAGCGGATGTGAGCTGGCAAAAAATCAAATGGAAAACCCTGTAAGAGTAGAAATAACCCACCTGGATGAGCACATCAATAATCCCTTCACAGATTATGCTCCACAACAGGCTGGCGATGCTCTTTACTTCTCCAGTATTCGTTCTGACAGCGTACTGGATGTACTTAAACTAAAAGGAATAGACTATTACTCAAAAATCTACCGGTCAAGCCGCAATGGAGACAGCTGGAGTCCGGCAGTGGTTTTGGAAGGACCGGTTAACAGCTCTACCGCTCACACCGGGAATGGAGCGTTCTCTCCGGACGGTACACGTTTTTACTTTACACGCTGCACCACAAAAAAGAGGAACCTGATTAGCCGGTGTGACATATACATGAGTAAAAAATCAGGTGATAAATGGAGTGAACCTGAAAAATTGGGGCCTGAAATCAACATGAAAAAATACACAAATACCCAACCTTCCATTGGGCTGGCTGAAGGGAAAGAAGTATTGTATTTTGTTTCCAACCGGGAAGGAGGCGTTGGAGGTATGGACATCTGGTATGCTGAAAGTACCGGCAACGGTATGTTTGGAACTCCTGTGAATGCAGGAGCCGTCATCAACACTTCCGGAGACGAAACCACCCCCTTTTATGACAATCAGAACAAAAAGCTGTACTTTTCTTCCAACGGGCATGTAAACATTGGCGGTTCTGATATTTTTTACTCAAGCGGCAACCGTGGGCAATGGGATGAGCCGGTTAATATCGGTTTCCCTTTGAACTCCAGTGCTGACGATCTTTACTTTGTCATTGACAAAGAAGAAAAAGAAGGATTTTTTGCATCCAATCGCCCCAGCCATTTCTCTCTTAAAAGCGAAACCTGCTGCGATGACATTTATCAATACCGGATGATTAAAGAAATTTACCTGGATGGTTATGTGGCAAAAAAATCGGACCCCGAAACGCCCATAGGTGATGCTGATGTAAGCGTCTTCACTGTTACTGGTGACAACCTGGCCCTCATTTCCACCTTTAAAACAGATACCGCTGAACATTTTGTACTGCCGCTGGATCCGGAAAAAGTTTATCAGGTAAATGCTACCAAACCCGGTTTCTGGGGTAGCGAAGAAATTATTGACTTGTCCAAGATTGTAGTGAAGGATACCTTGTTTAAGGTATTTCTGATTGAGGAAATTGTACGCAGAAAAATCAAGCTGAAACGCATTTACTACGAATTTGACAAGTACGATATCACCAGCCAGTATAAAGTGACGCTGGACTCTCTGTACGATGTTTTACAAGCCAATGAAAAATTCACATTGGAAATAATCGGGCATTGTGACAGCGTTGGTTCTGAAAAATACAATCAGGAGCTTGGAAGACGCAGGGCTCAGTCAGCAGCTGATTATCTTATGAAAAAAGGTATTGCACCGGAAAGACTTACCCTGATCAGCAAAGGCGAATCTGAGCCACTTATGCCTAACTCAAAACCCAATGGCCAGGATGACCCGGTAGGAAGAGCCCATAATCGTAGAGTAGAATTTAAGGTGAACACCAACGATCCCAACCTGGAAATTGAAATTGAATATGTGAACGTGAAAAGAACCGATACGCGCTGAGTAAAGCTTTATTTTTCATAGCAAAAGGCTGCCCCAACATTTCAGGCAGCCTTTTGTTTTTTGTTGAAACAGGATGTAATAGTAATAGGATTAAACGGCATAAAAGTTCTTGAAGAAAATATGCATGCATGAATCCCTGATTAGCCAATGCGCCACGTGTGCTTCAGCAATAAATTTCTTTTTTCTGTCTCATAAATTCTTACACTCACCCCTTTTGCCTGCAAAGTATTCTGAAAAGGCATGCCTTTTATTTTAAACAAGTTTTAACATTCCTCATCTGCAGGGGCTGCTAAATCTCTGACTCATGACGCATTGTTTACAAACAATTTTAAACAGCACTTTTAACCAGGGCAAAAGCCGCACCCACAAGCAGGCACATGGCTTTACAAAAATCAAAGGGCCGGAAAAAATTTCCGGCCCTTTGATTGCCTAACCCTAAAAACCCTAAAATGTCTTATAGATAGGCTTTAAGCCTTTTTGATTTGGAAGAGTGACGCAGTTTTTTCAGTGCCTTTTCCCTCAGTTGTCTAACCCGTTCTTTACTCATATCTAACTTGAGCCCGATATCTTCCAGCGACATGGGATAGTTGCCGTTGAGCCCGAAGGATAACTTCAGAATTTCCGCATCTTTCTCGCCCAGCGAGGCAAGCATGCCCTCAATTTCAATATTCAGCGATTCGCGTTCCAACGCGTCCGAAGGGCGCGGCACGTTGGGGTCTTCCATAAAATCTTTGATACTGTAATCTTCATCCCCTTCGCCCATGGGAGCATCAATGGAACGAGCTTTCATGGTCATATCCAGCACTTCCCTCACCTCATTAGGCGTAAGGTCAACCGCCTCTCCGATTTCTTCCTCCGTGGCGGTCCTTTCGTGAAACTGCTCAATGCGAAGCGCGGCATCAGCAATCTCTTTGGCAATCTTGGCACGATTTATCGGCAGCCGGATTCTGCGCGACTTTTCAGATATCGCTTTCAGAATAGACTGTCTGATCCACCACACTGCATAGGAGATAAACTTAAATCCCCTTGTTTCATCAAAACGTTCTGCAGCTTTAATCAGCCCGATATTAGCTTCGCTAATCAAGTCTTCAAGGGGTAACCCATGGTGTTGGTATTGCTTGGCTACGCTGATAGCAAAGCGCAGATTAGCCCTTACGAGCTTTTCCAGGGCATCAAGATCTCCCTGTTTAATTCTTTTTGCAAGCTGTACTTCTTCCTCTACCGTAATCATAGGCTGCACAGCCACTTCCCGCAAGTATGCCTCAATGGATCTTCCGGATCTATCCGTAATCTGCTTTGAAATTTTTAAATTTCTCATTGTTGGATTGGGTGATTTTTATTTTAAGTGATTAATTTTCCATTTTATTTCTTCTTGTTCCCGGCTCTTTGATGAACAATTTAACCTATACAAGTTGAAACAAGTTCACCAAAAAGTCAGATTTTTTACTTAACGCAAAAACAGTATAAAGATTACACCTGAAACTGACTTTTTACACTTTCCGGCCCTAAAAATCTCTGTTCGGCTACCCCAATTCAGAATTAACTGAAAATCATCGTGTTGTAAAACCATCAGACCTCAATACACTACAGACGAAAATATTTTAGAGAACGTTGTCTGCAAAAGACAAGCGCAAAATTATTTCCGGCAATTGCGTGTTTGCCCGTAAAAGTGTGCACAGCCTGTTGATTGTGCAATTTTTCAGACAACCTCATTGAGCAAGCTCTTTAGTACACCTTGTTGATACGCATAATTATACCTCCCTTGGGTTTGAGAGTGATCTGTGGGACAGCTTCCACCTGCCTACTAACTAACTCCATCTCAACCCTTTGACTCAGGAGAGCATTAATAAGATGCATCTCCATGAGTGCGAAGTGATTTCCGATGCAGGTACGGGGGCCGGCTCCGAATGGTATATAGAGAAACCGATAGTCTCTTTTCATATCATAATCGCGGAAATGAACCGGGTTGAACGTCCATGGCTTTTCCCAGAAACAAGGGTGATGATGAAGCCCGATTATATTGATCAGAATACGGCTATGCGGAAAAACCGCAAACCCTTTTATTTGACCCTCTGCAACAGGTCTT
Organism: Chitinophagales bacterium; assembly: GCA_026003335.1. Lineage (NCBI taxonomy): Bacteria > Pseudomonadati > Bacteroidota > Chitinophagia > Chitinophagales > Chitinophagales bacterium. Next base: position 12,502 of record BPHB01000002.1, read on the forward strand.
CTGCCAATGGCATAAACCGGTGGATATAATCGCATCGCTTCAAAGATAACCTCAGAGCCCTTTCGCAAGCACGGGACATGGTCAAAGGTCAGCTCCAAACCCAACTGACGACTCTCTTTCCGTAAAGCGTCCTCTTCATCCGCATGTTGTTTGAGAAGATACCATGTCCACGATAAGGCATTCACGGTCGTTTCATGGCCGGCAAGGAAAATGGTCATTACTTCATCGCGTAGCTGCTGCTCAGACATCCTTTCTCCGGTTTCAGCATCGCGGACTTCCAGAAGCAGTTGCAACAGATCAGGAGGTCCACCGCTTCTGGCAGATTTTCTTTTTCGGATAATGTCGTAAACAATGCGATCCAGAGTGGCAATGAATTTCCTTCCTTTTATATAGCCGGGCAGAGGCATCCAAAAAGGAGGCGCCAGAGGATTTCTGATCATACGGATAGCCGTGTGATTCAGATAATTCACGCTATGCCAAACCGTATTTATATCAGCGGGTGAAATATCTGAAGAAAATAAAGCACGGGCAACCACTTCAATGGCAACGGCTGCCATTTCTTTGGTAAAATTGATCGTTTTACCCTCTAGCTTTTTCCATGCATCTATATGCTTGCCTGTCACTTCCACTACATACTTGCTTACGCGCTTTAAACTCTCAGCATGAAAGGCAGGTTGCGCAAGCCTGCGCTGTCTCCTCCAAAATTCTCCTTCGCTATTTATCAGGCCGTTACCCAGCAGAATACTCAGGGTTTCATAGGCCTCACCTTTGCGGTAGTTTCTATATTTTTCCTGCAAAACATACTGCACATATTCGGGATGATTCAGCACATAAACCTCTCTTCCCAGCACACGGAAGCGAAAGGCTTCCGGGTATCTTTCAGGTGAGTAGGCAAGAAAATTTACGGTATCCGTCAAGGGTTCCAGAAATTTTCTTGCCTTGTAAACTGGAGGATAAGCCTTACGAGTATCCATCAACCTGAGCATACTTTAAATCAGATTATACCTTAAGCTGTAACGAATTTGAAGATAAAAACCTGTTTGTACATAAAAAGCTGTTTTTTTAAAAATATTCCATTTTAATCAGTAGCTTTACCGCATACTCTTCAATAATTTAATCAATTTAGTCCCATGCAATTTCATCTGACGATAGTTGGGGTTGTTGCTGCGACTTTTGCTTTTTCCCAAACAGCACAAACACTATTCAACAGCGGTGTAAATAAATTTGATGCAAAAAACTATGCGGGCGCCATTGCTGACCTTACAGAGGCGATCAAGCTAGATCCCAATTTTACGGATGCATATTTTAACAGGGGCCTCGCTCAAAGCTATAAGGGAGATGACGTTGAAGCCATAAAAGATTTTACCTGTGTCATCAAGCTGTATCCACAGGATTATGAGGCATATTATAATCGGGGATACTGCAAAACCAATCTGGGGCTTTACGATGAAGCAACCGCGGATTTTACCATGGCCATCGGCATCAAGCCCGACTATGCATCAGCTTACTTTGAAAGAGGGGTCGCCAAAGGCAAAACAGGCGATTATGAAGGAGGGATTCAGGATTACAACAAGGTTGTACAGTTAAATTCCAATTATCCTTCCGTATATTTCAACCGTTCCAACCTCAAAAGCAAAATGAATGATTTTTCGGGAGCTATTGCTGACCTTAACCTGGCCATAAAGCAAAAACCTACCGATTACGAAGCTTATTTCTATCGCGGGCTTTATAAATCAAAAATCGAAGATACTGAGGGTGCTATAGCAGATTATACCCTGGCCATTGGAATCAAGCCAGATTATGCCGATGCATTTTTTAATCGTGGCTACCTGTATTATAACATAGGCTATTATGAAGCTGCACTAGAAAATCACACCCGTGTGATTGCACTGGAACCCAACGCCTACGATGCTTATTATGAGCGCGGACTGTGTAAGATAGCTATCGGAGACGTAACAGCCTGTTCTGATTTTAAAAAGGCGTTGGAACTCGGATCAAAGATTGCGGCATCTGAGATTGACAAATATTGCCAGTAAACAGTAAAATGCTTTACACTAAAAAATTTCAATATGAAGGTTGAAGAGAAGGCAGAGTCCGTACACTTGAGCGATCTGCATTTTGAGCACAGGCTCTGGCTGAATGAATTAAAGTTTTTTAATGATGAGATTAAAATTTTTGAACATCGTCTGGATGAGCTTGTAACCCGCACCACCAACAAAGCTGTTTTGGCCAGACTGGAACAGTTTCAAAATAAGTTCATTCATCAAAAAGAAGTGATTCACGAATTAAAACACAAAATAAAAGCCCACGAGAAACAATTGGCTGCCGAAGCTAAAAACAACCCGATTGCTGCAGACCACAGGTATTTTCACGATCACGCTGAATTGCGTTCAGAAATGCAGCATTATCGAGCTCTTTTCGCTGATCTGAAGGAATCCTTTTTAAGATACCTGGCAGAATGGATGTAGCTGTACAAATCCCTCTTAAATTGTGTTGGATGAAGTTCTTATCAGCTCGGGTTCAGGGGCGCTCAGTGTAAAAGATTTCTTTCTTCGTTTGCTGGTTTCCCTCGGTATTGGCATGCTCATCGGTTTTGAACGTGAACACAATGCCCTCCAAAGTCGTTCCCCTCTTTTTGCCGGTGCAAGAACTTTCACACTGGTTACATTATTGGGCTTCCTCTCCGGGCTGCTTTCCTGGTTTACAGGTTCAGCTATAGTTTACCTGAGCCTGGGTGGGGTGCTAATTGTAGTCATGATATCTTATTATGTTTCCTCTTCGTCCGGGGAGTTAGGCAGTACCACCGAGTTTACACTGATGCTGAGCTTTTTCCTCGGGCTGCTCACTTTTTTCGGACATATTCAGGTAAGTCTTATTTTAACCGTCATCATTGTCACCCTGTTGTCCCTGAAAATGCAGATGCAAACCGTAGTCGGGCGTATCAGGCAGGAAGAGATTTTTGCCGTAATAAAGTTCGTAGTTCTTACTACACTGGTCCTGCCATTTTTGCCCAACAGAACGATAGATCCTTTCCATGTCTTTAATCCAAGAGATGTTGCGTGGGTTATCATTCTTACTTCGGGGCTCAACTTTGGAGGCTACGTATTAACCATAGCACTGGGGGCCCGACAAGGCATATTACTGACCGGACTCTTGGGAGGGCTGGTTTCCAGTACAGCGGTTACCTGGGTATTCTCTCAAAGAAGCAAGGAGATACCCTCATTGTCCCGCAACTATGCCTCCGCGATACTAGTTGCTTCCACGATTATGCCCCTCCGCGTTATTCTGCTTGTTTATATTTTCAATAATCATCTTCTTCCGGCATTGGTTGTACCCCTTTTATTTATATCAGTTACAGGCCTTGCAGTTGCCTTTTTAATAACCAGAAAAAGTACAGAATCCACAGCTGGTCCGGATATTCATACAGAAAACCCTCTTGACTTCCTTGAAGCACTGAAATTCGGGGCATTGTTTACGGGCATTCTTTTTCTTGTTCATTTTTCTATGAAATATGCAGGCACGAAAGGCGTGCTCCTGGCCAGTGCCGTATCTGCAATTACAGATGTGGATGCCATCACGATTTCCGTTTCAAAACTACAGGCTTCTGATTTGACTCCGTTTCTTGCACAAAATGCTATTTTGCTTGCCGCGCTGACCAATAATATTGTAAAGATCTTTATTACCCTGCTGTTTGGAAGCAAGCAACTGAAAAAACTTTGCGCTGCAGGATTCGGTTTGATCACAGCAGCAGGAACAACCGGTTTTATATGGCTGTATTTTTACAATAAAATTTTAAACTAGCAAAACCTCCTTTAAGATGGCATTATCCATTAATCGCATCCTGGTTGGATTGGATTTTTCAGATGCGGATATCCCGCTGTTAAAGTACACAAGCTTTCTTTGCAGCCTTGTAAATCCAGTTCGCGTTTACTTTGTGCATATTCACCGCAGTCTGGACATACCCGAGGAGATAAGAAAAAAAATTCCTCAGCTAAGGCAACCCCTTGATGAGCACCTGGAAGAACAAATGAAAGAAACTGTTGAAAACATTTTCGGTGACAATATATCCTTTAAGACTGAATTTATAGTGCATGAAGGCTCTCCGCTGAAAGAAATACTCCGATGGGCACACATCAAGAATATTGACCTGCTGCTTGCCGGCAGAAAAAAAACCTCTCAGGGGAGTGGCATTTTGCCTCAGGAACTCTCAAGAAAAATTTCATGCCCGGTGCTTTTGGTGCCTGTAATGGCACGGCCGGTGATGAAGAAGATCTTTCTGCCTCTGGATTTCTCTTCTTACTCTGACATTGCATTTCAATACGCCCTAAAGCTTGCCGAAGCAAGCCATGCGGAAATATGCTGTTATCATGTAACAAGTCTGCCATCCGGATATTACACTACAGGAAAAAGCGAAGAAGAGTTTTTCTCAATTCTCAAGGAGCATGCCTTGAGCAAATATCAAAAACTGCTGAGGAAATTCCGTGCTGACCAAAAGACCATCAGCATACTCATTGAACCGGGGAAAAAATCCATAGCCTATATGGTAAATACCCGGGCGCATGCCGAAAAAGCTGACCTTATTCTGATAGGCGCCCGCGGACATACAAATGCCTCAGCCTTACTGCTGGGAAGCCTTACCGAAAAAGTGATCAGGGATGATTATGATATTCCCGTGCTCGTAGTTAAGCAGAAAAACAAGAAACTCAGTTTCTGGGAAATGATAAAAGAAATCTGACAAAAGTCATCTGCCAACAACCGTCAATTTGTTAACTTTCTTGCCGCTACAGGTCAAATTTAAATCCTGCAACGTATGAAACATTTTCTGGTGCCGGTTGATTTTTCGGACTATGCTATAAATGCAGCCCGCTATGCCGTAAGGATAGCCTCCTGCTTCAGCGCAAAAATTACACTTTTCCATACTTATCATATCCCAATTATTGACCCCCTTATGCCATCGGATTATATCAGCGAACTGGCCGAAAGCGCTGAAAAAGATGTTGCCTCCCACATGCAACAACTTGTTGAAAAACTGAATCAATTCGCATCGCAATACCAAGTGAATCCCGTAGAAATCCATTCTTCCGTTACCATGGGCTTTGCAGTTGACGAAATTCTGCTAGCCATTGAAAAGCTCACGCCTGACATGGTGATTATGGGTAGACGGTACACCGAGGGTATGACCAAAATATTGCTGGGAAGCATCACTTCTTCCATTATTGAAAAATCTTCCGTACCTGTACTGGTAGTTCCGGAAAATACCTCGCCCGAAGACGCCTTCAAGGATATTCTCTATGCTACCGAATTTGATGAGGCAGATTCCAGAGCCATTACACGCCTGCTGACATTTACCGAAGCTTTACATGTAAAAGTACACTGTATACACATTGTAACAGGAGAAGACCCCTTTGTTCAGGACAAGTTAAAAGCTCTGGAAAAGCAATTTGACTCTTACCAAAGCAAAGGGCTGATTGAATTTCGTAACATCAGCTCTGAAACAGTACTCAGTGGCCTGCTGGATTATGCCGCCAGAAATAACATTGGTATGGTGGCTATGCTGACGCACAAAAGGAGCTTTTTTCAGAAACTGTTTGATCGCAGCCTCACCAAAGAGGCTGCGTTTAAATCTAATCTACCCTTGCTCGCTTTTCATGATGAAGCCTGAAAAAAACCATAGACCGCGGTTACTTACCATTAAACCCAACTGCCTGTGAAGATTGAACAACCTGCATGTGAACAGTGCAAAAGCCGTAAGAACTCCCTTTTTCATTTCTGTCATCTGCAAGAAATACGCGACATTGACCAAGCCAAGACATTTACACTGTACAAAAAAGGACAGTTTATTTTTCACGAAGGTGCTAATCCGGTTGGGTTATATTGCATCAATTCAGGCAGGGTTAAAATATTCAGACATGCCCCGGACGGAAAAGAACAAATCACCCGACTTGCCAGGGCGGGAGATTTTGTGGGCTACTGCTCCCTTTTATCTAATCACCCTTACCCGGTTTCTGCTGCTGCGCTGGAAGAGGCCATGATATGCTTGGTGCCCAAAACAAAGATTATTGAGCTAATCAGAAACAATTTCAGCTTTTCAGACGGTCTGCTCAAATTGCTCTCACGAACTGTGGAATATTCTTTTGAAAAAATGACAGACCTGGCTTACAAGCCGGTTCGTGGCAGGCTTGCCGAAGCTCTTCTTTTTCTGCATAACTTTTATCGTGATGAGCAAAACCCCTCCGGCCTGATTGCTCTAACGCGCGAAGACCTTGCTGCCTTTACCGGAACCGTAAAAGAAACCGCCATTCGTATGCTGAATGAATTCAAACAGGAAAACCTTATTGAAATTCACCGAAACGGAATTTCGGTAAAAAACATGAGCGGCCTTATTCGCATTTCTAACCTCTATGACTGAAACGATTGCCTTTGCACAAATAAGTAAGGCTGAACCGACATGCGTCCAGCCTTATTTACCTCCTGGTATAACGTGGTTAGTCGGGAAATTACTTCTTCACACTTTTGGCGATAAACCTTGCAAGGTCTTTTGCTCCTTTTCCATAGCACTCAGATATGCGGGTGCCTGTATCAAAATCAAAGCCTCCAAATTGTGAACCAGGTACATTCAGCATAATTATTTCAGCAAGAGGGTTACCTCTGTCATTAGCTTTGAAAAATTCTACTTTAAAGTTGGCATAAGCCGGTTTTTTGGATACTCCAACGTTGTAACCTGGGTCAATGTAAGTAGTTTTTACTACCATCACATACTCTGCAGAGCCTCCCTTTTCAGCTTTCAATCCATCAGAATTTTCATTGAACAATTCCAAAAACTTAGGCTCAAAGCGGGAAGGACGGTCGTTATACCAGCTTTCCTTCCATTTATCGCCTCGCCCAGGCTCCTTTTTGTTATACTCTTCTGTTTTTTTCTTGATATAATCTTCCTCGGCCTTAAATTTTCCCACTGCTACATTGGAGTAATCAAACTCCACAGAAATGTTTTTTTGACCTTTTAAAAAGGCTAAGTTACCCTTGGTTAATTTAGGTCCGGCATAAACACTGCCGACCCCCATTATTATAAAGACGCTAAATAGAAAATAACCTATTGTTTTCATAACTCTGATTTTTAAAGAAAATTTTTTAATAAATGACGAGGGCGAAAATACTCTTTTCCCTCTTTACTTATAATACGTTTTCTAAAAAGAAATTATGCACATACTAACTTTTCAGTATTGCACGCAAATCTTCATAGGAGTTGCGCATCCGCAGCGACTGCTTTTCTTTTTTTAGGCAGCTTCTTAACCTTTCCGGAATAGCTACGGTTATTCCTACAGTGGCCTGTACAATGTCGGCAAATTTTGCCGGATGGGCTGTTTCCAGAAATATACCCTGAGCCGGGTGCCTTTGCAGATATCTTGCCAGAGCCGCATATCCCACTGCACCGTGAGTGTCCAGCAGATAATTCCAGTTTCGGTATACAGTGCGCATCATATCTCGGGTATCATCGTCACTGATGCTATATCCCGCAATATCGGCATGCATAGCTTCCCGGTTATGATGATAAAGGTCAAGCATACGGGCGAAATTGCTGGGATTGCCCACATCCATCGCGTTGGAAATTGTAGCCAACGAGGGTTGAGGGGTAAAAACCCCGGTAACCAGGTACCGCGGCACAATGTCATTGACATTGGTTGCCGCGATAAAGCGGTTTACCGGCAAACCCATCTTTTTTGCCATTAGCCCGGCCGTCAGGTTACCAAAGTTGCCACTGGGAACTGCTACAACTACAGGCGTTTTTTTCTCCGGCAACTGAGCCCATGCGAGAAAATAATAAAACATCTGCGGAAGCAGCCTTGCTATGTTAATGGAGTTAGCCGAAGTGAGCGTTACGGAGGCCGCAAGTTCTTTATCCAGGAAGGCCTTTTTCACCAGGGACTGGCAGTCGTCAAAAGTGCCTTCTACTTCTATTGCTGTAATATTTTGCCCCAGGGTAGTAAGCTGTTTTTCCTGTATCTCGCTCACTTTGCCGGATGGATAAAGTATGACAACACGAATGCCTTTTACTCCCAGAAAACCATTTGCCACGGCACTGCCCGTATCTCCGGAGGTGGCTACCAACACAGTTACCTCCCTGTCAGCATCTTCCAGCAGATAAGCCAGCACCCTTGCCATAAAGCGCGCACCTACATCCTTAAATGCCAGTGTTGGCCCATGAAACAGTTCAAGAGCATATAGAGCATCGTGTACCGGTACTAAGGGTATCGGGAAATTCACCGAATCCTTTACAATCTGCCGTAAACGCGTATCCGGAATATCCTCACGCAAAAAAACGCGGGCAACCTGAAACATGATTTCTTCCGGTTCCTGCCGGCACAACCCCTCAACATAATCAGGTTTCCATGCCGGAATACCCAGTGGCATGAAAAGACCATTGTCGTCTGCGAGGCCTTTTAACACGGCTTCCCGAAAGGGAACCCGTATTGCTTTATTGTTGGTGCTGTAAAAAAGCATGATAATTCTATCCCGTTATGCGTACTCCTTGATTACTTACTGGTGAAACAACCGTATCACAGTCTATGCCTTGGTTGAAAAAGGCATGCTCCATTGCCTGAGCAACGCGTTGTGCATTCCGCTCAGTGCTTGCCAGGGCAAAGATGGAAGGCCCCGAACCTGAAATACTGCTCCCCAGAGCCCCTGCTGTTAATGCAGCCCTCTTCACAGCATCAAAGCCGGGAATAAGCATTGCCCGCACAGGTTCTACAATCACGTCCTGAAGAGAGCGACTTATTAAATCCAAATCTTTTTTAAATAGACCGGTAATTAAACCGGCAACATTGCCCCATTGCTTTACTGCATCCCGCAGTGGCACCTTATCCTGCAAAATTTTACGGGCATCTTCGGTTTTTACTTCAATATGGGGGTGAACCACTGCGCACCATAGTTCTAACTCAAAGTTCAGCTTAATAATGTCAAGTGGGTTATAGCTTCTTATCAGTACAAATCCTCCCAGGAGTGCGGGCCCTACATTATCAGCATGCGGTACTCCGCTGGCCAGGCGTTCGCCTTGGGCAGCAAAACCCACCAGTTCAGTCAGTGAAAAAGGACGACTCATCAGCTCGTTGGCCCCAAACACTGTGGCCGCAGCACTCGCTGCACTGGAGCCCATACCGCTACCGGGCATAATTTTTTTTAATACCTGAATTTCAAAGCCCTGATTGCTGTTTAAATGTTTCAGCATTGCCTGTAAAACCACCCCACACACATTAGCTGCTGGATCTGAAGGAAGCAGGTAGGGAGACCTGTTGATTATGGTGATACCCGGCTTGCCGGTCATTTTGATTAAAATTTCATCTCCCGGATTTTTCAGGGCAAGCCCAAGTATATCAAACCCGGGGCCTACATTGGCTATGGTGGCCGGGGCGAAAACCTTAATCTGCCTGGTCATCATTATTATAAATTGGCTACCCGTATGATATCGGCAAACACACCGGCAGCAGTGACTTCAGCTCCGGCACCTGCCCCCCTGATTACCAGAGGCTGTTCAGCGTATCGCTCCGTGTAGTACAATACGATGTTGTCTTTACCTTCAATCCAGTAAAAGGGATGGCTCGCATCATAAGCATGCAAGCCGGTAGTGGCTTTCCCTTTTTCGAAGGTTGCCACATACCGAAGTTTTTGATTGGCTTGTTGCAGCTTTACCCGTTGTTCTTCAAAAGCTTTATCCAGTTGTTCCAGTTCTTTGAGAAATGCAGAAACGGATTTTGCCTGCATGCACCTGCGCGGAAGAAAGCCTTTTGATTGCACTTCACTAAGCTCCAATTTCGCTCCAACTTCTCGGGCAAGGATTAATATCTTTCTGGCTACATCTTTACCGCTTAAATCTATTCTTGGATCAGGCTCCGACAGCCCTTTTTCCATGGCTTGCCTTACAGCTTGACTGAAGGGAATCTCCGAACTGTAGGTATTAAAAATGTAATTAAGTGTACCAGAAAGGATGGCCTCAATCTTCAATACGCGGTCACCGCTTTTCAGCAGGTCTTGTAGGGTGCTGATAACAGGCAATCCCGCACCCACATTGGTTTCATATAAAAACTTTACCCCCTTTTTATGAGCAAGCTCCTTAAGCTGGCTATAAGTAGTAAACTTACCTGAACAGGCAATTTTATTGGGTGTAACGATAGATATACTTGCACCTAGCACCTTGCTGTAAAATGCAGCTACCTTCTCGTCAGCTGTGCAGTCTACAAATACACTGTTTGGCAGATTCAACGCAATCATTTTCTCCATAAATCTCTTTAAGTCGGCTTTAGCTCCATGGTGTTGCAACATATCACTCCAACTATTCAGCGGAACACCATTCTCCAGCAGCAGCATTTTCCGGCTGTTGGCTAAACCGATGAGCTTAATGTGGATAGCATGTTCTCTGGTCAGTTGAGCCGCCTGTGTATGTAGCTGTGATAAAAGTGCACCCCCTATTGTTCCGGTTCCTATGAGGAAGATATGCAGATCGCGTGTTTCGGAAAGAAAAAACGCATCATGAATGGCCCCCAGAGCTTTTCTGAGTTCGAGGTTTTCAATCACTATAGAAATATTCAACTCAGAAGAGCCCTGGGCAATAGCTGCTACATTGATGCCGTTACGGCCCAGGGTGCTGAAGAGCTTACCAGCTATGCCGCGTGTTTGTTTCATGTTTTCTCCAACCACCGCAACGATAGACTTATTGTTTTCCAGCTCCACTTCTTCAATATGTTTGTGACGGATTTCATAAGCAAACTCCCTCTCCACAGCAGTACGGGCTTTTTCGGCATCGGACGGGGCAATGGCGAAAGTAATGGAATGCTCGGAGGAAGCCTGGGAGATGAGAATAACATTAATACCCTGGTTGGCCAGAGCGGTAAACAATCGTTTGGATATGCCCGTTACGCCTATCATGCCGCTGCCATGCAGCGTACATAATGCAATTTGATCAATAGAGGAAATGCCCTTTATCAGCGTGCCGGTGTCTGCAGATTTGCGCGTTATCAGTGTGCCCTCAGCCTCCGGATTGAAGGTGTTTTTTATCCGAACAGGTATGTTTTTGCTGAATACAGGCTGTATAGTGGGCGGATAAATCACCTTGGCTCCGAAATGTGACATCTCCATAGCTTCGGCATAGGAAAGTCTTTTTATTGGGAAGGCCTTGGCTACTTTCCTTGGATCAATGGTCATCACGCCATCTACATCAGTCCAGATTTGCAACTCTGAAGCCCCCAGGGCAGCAGCAAGGAGAGAAGCCGTGTAATCCGATCCGCCCCTGCCCAGAGTAGTAATTTCATCCTGGCTGGTGCTGCCGATAAATCCCGGATACAGAACGATTCCTTCCGCATTCCGGTAATGTTCACGAATTAACCTGTAGGTTACATCCAGCACTTCTGCCCCCCCAAACTTGTTATCGGTTTTAATAACAGATGTAGCATCAGCCAGCATAACGGGCAGCCTAGCATTCCTGAAAGCCTCGGCAACAATAAATGCCGAAATGCGTTCACCAAAGCTCATCACAAAATCCAGCGTTTTCAGCGATAGTTCTTTAACCAGAAAAACTCCATGCAAAATATCTCCCAGCTCGTTAAAAAATAGCTTTACCCGGGCTATTACTGAACTCTGCCCCTTTATATCAATGAGTTCCCGCACCGTGTCCAGGTGCCGTTTCTCCAGTGCCGCTAAGATTTCCTTATACTTTTCATCTCTCCTGGCAGCCAGACGGCCTGCTTCAATCAGCTGATCTGTTACTCCGCCAAAAGCCGATACCACTACCACAATACGATCATCCAGGGCGGCCTTCCGGACAATATCCATAACGCTGCGGATACTTTTCGGTGAGCCTACAGAAGTACCTCCGAACTTTAAGACTTTCATAAATGATTTTATAAATAGCCGCCTAAAATTAGCTGTTTACTTCACTTACCCCGTGCGGGTTACAAGATCTCGTATGTGGATAATCCCGAAGCCAACAATAGTTTCAGTTCTTCCTGATTTAAGGAATATACGTTTCCCTAAAAGGGTATGAATGACGAAATTTGCATGAGGCTTAATGTGATTTTTTTTTGCGTTTACCATTTCTTGTTTATCAAAAAATGAAAATAGCTGATGTTTCCAAAACATCAACTGGTAAAGGTCAGTGACTTTCTATGGGAAATTCCTTTAGGTACACGCCCGGATATGCGTGTGCCAGCCCATATATATGCACTGGAAGAAATGATTGATAGTCTTACTGCTGACCGGTCGCTGCAACAACTCCTGAACATAACTACCTTGCCAGGCATCAGAAAAGCCGCTCTGGTGATGCCTGATGCTCATGAAGGGTATGGTTTTCCTATTGGTGGCATTGCCGCCACATCCTACCCTCAGGGAGTGATCTCCCCCGGTGGTATCGGATATGACATTAATTGTGGTGTAAGACTGCTTGTATCAGATTTGTTTTATGAAGATGCAAAAGATCATCTTGAGGACCTATCTAAAGAGCTGTATCGGTGTGTTCCCTCGGGCGTTGGACGCGGTGGTAATATAAAGCTAAGTGCAGAGGAGTTAGATAAGGTTCTCAAACAGGGTGCATCCTGGGCTGTATCCAGAGGCATGGGCTCACCGGAAGATCTGCAGTTTACAGAATCAGGCGGCTGTCTTCAGGAAGCTGATCCGGCTTGTGTTTCCGCCAATGCCAAAAAACGCGGACATGACCAACTGGGCACCATCGGGGCCGGAAATCATTTTGTTGAAGTGGAGCGCGTGGATAAAATCTTTGATGAAGATATCGCTGCGGCTTTTGGTCTTAAAAAAAATCAGCTTACTGTATTGATTCATACCGGTTCGCGGGGGCTTGGACACCAGGTGGCTACTGACTATTTGCGTATAATGGCCACTTCCATGCCTGGTTACCACATAAAATTGCCGGATCGGGAACTTGCCTGTGTGCCTTTCAATTCGCCTGAAGGGCAAAACTATTTCCACGCCATGTGCGCAGCAGCAAATTTTGCATGGTGCAATCGTCAGGTGATCAGTGATGAAATAAGAACTGCTTGGAGGAGCATTTTGGGAAAGTCAGCACGATTGCGCATCCTGTATGATGTGGCACACAATATAGCCAAGGTGGAGGAGCACCCGGTGAACGGACACAAGGAAAAACTCATTGTTCACCGCAAAGGAGCTACCAGGGCATTCGGACCTTATCATCCGGAATTACCAGAGCCCTATCAGTCGGTAGGGCAGCCTGTGCTTATTCCCGGCAGCATGGGCACAGCCTCTTATGTGTTGGCGGGTACTGCAGCAAGTATGCAGTTATCATTTGGCTCTACCTGCCATGGAGCGGGCAGGCGGCTATCCCGCACTACGGCCAGAAAAACGGTTCATCCGGGAGAGCTTATTCAACAATTAAAAGAAAAAGGTATCCATCTGCAGGCAGGTTCAAAAAAAGGAGTAGCCGAAGAAGCACCGGCAGCCTATAAAGATGTGGACCTGGTTGTTGAAACCGTTCATCGGGCAGGTATAGCCCAAAAAGTAGCCCGACTTATACCTGTGGCTGTCATCAAGGGATAATGGCTGCATCTGCCTGTATATTGCAATCCGAAGCTGTCACCTGGCCACATAAACAGACCTCAATATTTCACTAAGCGGAATACTTTTTCAGAAAAGGTATTGCTAAGTTTCAGCGAGTAGGTGCCGGATGGTAGGTGCGAAAGCGACTTCAGAGCAATTTGATTTTCTCCGGGCTGCAGGTGCATTTGCTCCTCTGCAATAATCCGGCCCAATACGTCATACAGCGTCAGAACAAACTTATCTTCCTGCAACACCTGTAATTTGAGCGAAATTTCAGAGCTGAAAGGGTTCGGGTAAATATGTAATCCCTCAGATGGTAAATCTGAAATACCCGAGCACAGCTCTACGGCAAAGGTTTCCATCACACTGTTGCTGCAGTTATTGGAGTCAGTATACAGATACCAGATACTGTGCTGTCCGTAGCCAGCTAAAGCGGGGTAGAAAACATTATCCCGGATACCGGGACCACTAAATTTACCGCCCGGAGGATGAGCCGTTATTTCTAATGGCGTGTCGTGCAGGCAAAATCCATAATCTACTTTTTCCATGCTAATCTCCGGCAGGGGATTCACTCGTACCCATTGCGTATCGGCAGAAACACAGCCCTGTCCGTCATTCAGGGAATATACAATCGGGAAAGGACCTCCTGCCCCCGCAACACCGGCATCAAAAATGTTAATTACCACTCCCCTGCCAGAAAACTTTCCACCTGCAGGCACGGCTGAAAGTACTACAGGTTGTGCGTCTTCGCAATACATACTATCCAAACCGATAATAGAAACACTATTTACACCAAAGACTTGTGTCTGAGAAGTAGCAGTTGCCTCACAATTAAAGGAATCCCTGTAAGTGTAGTTTAACTGGTGAACCCCTGTTCCGGCTTGAGCGGGGCTGAAAATGTTTCCATCAATGCCTGGTCCGCTAAAAAAACCTCCGGCCGGTATGCCGGTAAGGAATACGGCATCTTGCTGCACACAATACGAAGCCGACAGACCTGAGATAGATACTGAAGGTAAAGCGCTTACGGTCAGATTAATGGACGTAGCCGCTCCACAGCCCCAAGCATTTTCATAATAATAATTTACCGGATAAATGCCCGCATGATTCGGATAAAACAATGAGTCAGTTACACCTGAGCCGCTGAATACTCCTCCGGGCGGATTGGCCTGAAGCACAACCGGGAGGCTGCCGGAACAAAAAATGCTATCAGACATGCCAAATGCCACAACGGGATTAGCTATAACAACCGTAGTTTTCCATGCCGTGTCAGAGCAGCCCTGATTATTGGTGTAGCTGTAGCTGATGAAGTGTGTATCAGCCCCCACCAGCTGAGGCTCAAAATAATTGCCGTTTATTCCCGGGCCATTGAAAACACCTCCGGCAGGCATCCCCCATAAGGAGTCAGCACTGTCATCTGCGCAGTATAAACTATCAAGCCCGCTGAATGAAACCTGTGGCACGGGCAGCACTGCCACAGGATAACTGCGTGAAGCAGAGCATCCCTGCGCATTGGTATAGGTAACCTGAACGCTATAGTTACCGGGCGGCAAAGACGAGGGACTGAATATGTTTCCTGCAATGGCAGGACCTGCAAGGGTTGCCCCTGCAGGCAACGCCTGTAAAACCACGTCTGCATTATTACCGCAATATGCAGTATGCAATCCGTTTATGCTCACTATGGGAACCGGATTAACAATAACAATCACCGTATCACGGGCTAAACAGCCATGTTGATTATACCCTGTCACCAGATACGATGTGCTAACCTGAGGACTCACGACTATGGATGAGGATGTGGCTCCCGTGCTCCACAAATAACTATCTGCTCCCGATGCACTTAGAACAGCACTCTCTCCTGCGCAAATCGCTTTATCCGGGCCCAGGGAAACAGTCGGCAACGGGTGTACTATCAAGGAAGTTATCACCACACTATCACAGCCTGACGCAGACGGAACCCGCTCGGAATAGGTGCCGGCAGCACTTCGCAGGGCACCTGCAATGAAAGCCGTTTGCCCCTGACAGATGCTTATTGTTACATAAGAGGTATCCACCGGAATTACTGTAAGATAAAATACTTCGGTGCTATCACATCCATTATGCGCAATACGGGTTTCCGTATAGATTCCACTGGTTTTTCTGGGCTGTCCGGCCACCATTATACTATCACCCTGACAAATGGTAATATAATGATTATTCAGATAGGTGGGCTTAATATGCAGTGTGGTGGTTATTATGCTATCACATCCGGCAAACGTTTTAAGCGTATCTGCATAGACCCCTGCCATGTACCGATAAGCACCCTGGAGAAAAACGCTGTCTCCATTGCAGATAGAGATGGTGCGGCTGCTAAACCGCCTGGGTAAAACGGTAAGCACAGTTGTTACCACACTATCGCAGCCACTGGAGGATATCAATGTGTCGTGATAAACTCCACTACGATTTTGCATGCTACCCCCCGCATAGTATGTTTCTCCGTCACAAATACTAACAGACAGCGAAGAGGATAAGACCGGCATTACGGTAAGGTCGGTGATAAGTACACTATCACAACCTCTGGTAGAAGAAAGAGTGTCGTAGTATCGACCGGAGGCAAAGCGATAAGCCCCTTGTGCCCATATACTATCTCCCGAACAGATGGAAACATTGCGATAAGATTGTTGCACAGGCATAACGGTAACATGGGTTGTAAGAATACTGTCACACCCATTCAGGGCAGATAAGGTATCGGTGTAGTAGCCGGATTCTGTTTGCCAGGCACCACCGACAAACACCTGCTCCCCTTCACAAATAAATATTTCCGTGAACGAGCCTTGCACCGGTAACACAGCCAGCAAGGTTAAGACCACGCTATCACAGCCATTATGGGAGATAAAAGTGTCATAGTAGGTGCCGGCTTCCGTTTGGTATTGCCCGGCAGCAAAATATGTTTCCCCCGCACATATAGCAACACTATACTGGAAAACGGAAGATTGCAGCACAGTAAGGTGAGTTGTGATAATGCTGTCACAGCCATTGTAAGCCGTCAAAGTGTCGTAGTACACCCCAGATGTAGTTTGCCAGTTGCCTCCGGCATAATAGGATTCCCCTTCACATATAGAAACCGATTGATATACCTGTACTGGCAAAAGAAATGTAAGCCGGGTAACCACAATGCTGTCACAACCGTTAATTGCAGCAAAAGTATCTCTGTATTCACCAGGCTGACTTTGATACCCTCCCTGCGCAAAGTATGTCTGTCCTTGACAAAGGGAAACATCTATCGTATCCACCGTAGCAGACACTACTGACAGGCGTACAATTACAATGCTGTCACAGCCTGTAGCCGATAAAAACGAATCTCTATACACACCTGAAAAGAACCGCCACTGGTTTTCAGTAAAAAATGAATCACCTGCACAAATAGTTACGTCATTAAAAACTATCTGGTCATGCTGCACTTGTAGGCTAGTCACCACAATGCTATCACACCCATTGATTACCTGGAAGGTATCATAATATGTTCCGGCATGTATTTGCCAGGCCCCACCGGCAAAGAAGCTGTCCCCCTCGCAAATAAAAGCAGATACATAAGTTGTATCTCCGGAAAAAACATTGAGTTCGGTTATAACAATACTGTCACAACCGCTAAAGGAGGTCAGAGTGTCTGTGTACACACCAGGCAAAAACCGTTCAGAGCCTCCGACATAGTAGCTCTGTCCCTGGCAAATGACCACAACCTGATAATATGAAGAAACGGGCAGCACCTCAAGCTGTGTGATGATCACACTATCGCATCCTGCGGCTGTAAATAATGTGTCATAATAAATACCCGACTCAGAGCGGTAAGTGCCGCCAGCCCAAATTTCTTCATCCGCGCAAATTTGCACTGTCCGGCTTTGCACATAGGAGGGTAAAATCGTCAAATCTGTAATAATTATACTATCACAACCATTTATGTCCATAAGCGTGTCATAATAAATTCCGGAAGCGGTTTGCCAGTTTCCTCCCGCATAAAAAGAATCTCCGTTGCAAATCCACATCTCACGGACGTTGAGATGCCGCGGCATGAACATTAGTTCCGTTATCAGAATGCTATCACATCCGTAAACAGAATGAAGTGTATCGTAATAATACCCTGAAATGGTTTGCCACCCGCCTCCGGCAAAGAAGCTGTCCCCTTCACAAACAGTCACCGGAAACATTACACTATACGAATCAGCAACAGTAAGTGCGGTGGTTACAATACTGTCGCAGCCGTCCGCAGTTATAAAGGTATCCGGATAAAAGCCGCCTGCTCTTTGCCATGCTCCGGCCGCGTAAAAAGAATCTCCACTACAAATCGTTATCCTTTGTGTGTCGTGATAAACCGGAAGCACGGTAAGTGCAGTTCTTAAAATACTATCACAACCATAAGCATTTAAAAGCGTATCATAATAGACGCCCGAAGTATTTCTCCACGCACCTCCGGCAAAAAAAGTTTCATCGCTGCATATAGTAACAGCTCTGGAAAAAGCAGTGGCAGACAATACATCAAGATAGGTAATTACAATACTATCGCAGCCATTAGAGGAGATAAACGTATCCGCATACACTCCGGATTGCGACTGCCAGGCACCTGCAGCATAATAGCTCTCTCCTTCACAAATAGCCACCGGATTATTGAGCTGATACATCTGATAGACGGTGAGGGTAGTTGTCACCACACTGTCACAACCGTTAGCCGCTAACAACGTATCATAGTAAACTCCGCTGTTTGTCTGCCAGCCTCCCCCGGCATAATAGCTCTCACCGTCACATAAAACGACCTGAACAGAAGAGGCACGATGATTTTTAACAGCAAGCTGTGTAATCACCACGCTGTCGCACCCAAATTGGTTTGTAAGCGTATCATAGTAAGTGCCTGCACTACCTCTCATGGAGCCCCCCAAAAACACACTATCTCCCCGGCATATTGACAACTGACGATTGATAAGCGAGGTGGGACTGACAGTCAATATGGTAGTAATCACACTATCGCAACCATTCTCGGCAGTAAGTGTATCATGGTAGATGCCTGGCTGATTGCGATATGAGCCGCCAGCGTAATAGTATGCATTGTCACAAATGGAGGCATACACGGTTTTGGTTTTTACAGGCAGCACGTTTAATATAGTAAGCACAATGCTGTCGCATCCATGCTCGGTCGTAAAGGTATCCAGATAAATACCTGTTTGACCACGTTGTTGTCCGCCCGCAAAAACCGTTTCACCCTGACATATAGTAAGCGGACGATAAGTTGTGCGCTTCGGATAAACAGTAAGATGGATAGTAATGATGCTGTCGCACCCGTTTAAGGCGCTCAGGGTATCACGATAAGTGCCGGAAACAGTTCTGTAAGCCCCACCGGCATAATATTCTTCACCCTGGCAAATGGATACATTTAAAACTGTGTGGTAATTCTGATTGACCGTGAGTTCCGTTACCACGATACTATCGCAGCCGGAAACTGCCCTAAGTGTGTCGTAATAGATACCGGAGGTATTCTGATAATCCCCACCTGCATAATAAGCCTGACCTGCACAAATAAAGATCTCTCTGTAATTTGTCTGAGGAGGAGTTACTTGCAACTGCGTTACTATAACACTATCACATCCGTTGTGCAAAAGGGTATCGTAATATGTGCCAGATGACATCTGGAACCCTCCGCCTGCATAGAAGCTGTCGCCCTCGCATATACTCACGGTATGGTTTATCACCACATTTCTCCCAACCGTGAGCAAGGTAGTTACAACACTATCACACCCGGCAAACGCAGAAAATGTGTCATTATAACTACCAGTTATCGTTTGATATGCTCCTCCGGCATAAAAACTATCCCCGTAACAGATTTGAACTGATTGACTGACGCGGATAGCCGGCTCAACGATTAAGGTAGTCTGCACCACACTATCACAGCCAAACTGATTGTGCAGCGTGTCGTAATATATTCCGGGCGTTGTCTGATAAGCTCCTCCGGCATAAAAACTATCCCCGTAACAAATCTGCGCTTCAAAGGCATGAAGATGTACCGGATTAACTGATAATGTAGTGACTACAATGCTGTCGCAATGATTATTTGCAAGAAGGGTATCGTAGTATATTCCTGGTTGCGTACGATACATACCACCGGTAAACACACTATCTCCACTGCAAATGGAAAAGTTTAAAGTGGTCACCGGTGATGGCAACACAGTGAGCAAAGTAAAGATGGCACTGTCGCACCCATGCCGTGTAATGAAGGAATCCGTATAAAGCCCGGATTGATTACGCCATGCTCCCCCGGCAAAATAACTTTCATTATCGCATATAGAAACCAGCACAGTATCCTTGTAGGCCGGATACACGATAAGTTCAGTAACAATTACACTATCACAGCCGGTAAAAGCCGAAAGGGTATCGTAGTAAATTCCGCTGCTGGTGCGCCAGGCTCCAGCGGCATAATAACTTTGTCCTTCGCATAATGCTATATTTGCCGTATCGCTGTAAACAGGAAGAACAGTCAGCATGGTAATCAGGATGCTGTCGCAGCCCCGCGCGGACGCGAGTGTATCGTAGTAAATCCCGGAAACGAACCGTTCTGCGCCCGCAGCAAAATAGCTTTCTCCGCTGCATACGGTAACCGGAAGTATGGTAACATCCGTTTCAAGTACCTCAAGCGAAGTAATTACTACGCTGTCGCAACGCCAACCCTGCAGCGTATCATAATATATTCCGCTTTGGGTTTGCCAGTTTCCGGCAGCAAAGAAGCTATCACCGGCACAGATTTGCACGGTTTGAATTTCAACTGCATTGCTTTCCGTATGGAGTGTGGTAAGGATAATGCTATCACAACCATTAAGAGCAGTTAGGGTATCTCTGTATAGACCGGAAACTTTTCTAAAGGCGCCCTGCAGATACACACTATCCCCCGCACAGATAAAAATATTACGAAATGTCTGTACGCTTTCAGACACCGTCAGATGTGTAATCATAATGCTGTCGCAGCCATAATAAGATGAGAAAGTATCTGTGTATATGCCGGACTCTGTACGAGCTGCTCCCCCCGCCCAATAACTTTCTCCCTCGCAAATACCTACTGCCTGCGTGACAACTATGGTATTCAGCACTGAAAGATGTGTTACTACGATACTGTCACACCCGGTTTCTGCGGTAAGCGTGTCATAATAAGTTCCGGATACAGAACGAGACGCACCTCCGGCAAAATAACTTTCACCCTCACAGATTTGTACAAACAATTCCGTTACAACATCAGGCAACACTGTTATTTGCGTGACAACCGGAATATGACACCCATTCGGAGTATATAAAGTATCCTGGTATGTACCTGGAGCAGTCTGCCAGTTACCTCCGGCAAAGTATTGCTCTCCTTCACACATTATCACTTTCACAAATTGATTTCTCGGACAAGGGGAGGGAATAACAGAATCCTCCACAATTGGCCTGTTCAAATCATTTTTATCAGGACTAGCATGTACCGCAAGAACATGAAAGTATCCGAACCCGGAACTACCGAATGCATTCAGACTTACCGTTGCCTTGTACCACACATCATAAATCCAACCAGGATAAAGGGGATTAGGCGTGTAGTTAGAATCTGTGGCTGGAGATGTTGAGTACAATATATAGCCAAGCTGGTTGAAATTATAGTCAATAGAGGTTTCGGTTTTTACTATGTCACTCGAATCACCCAGGTAAAGATATCCATCACCGCCCCTGACGCCTAAAGTCCGGAAACCGGAAGGAGTATTCTGATCATATTCAAAATAATCCACACGGAAATCCAGACGCTTTTGACCACCGGCGTCATGCAGGGTCCAACGGATATGATCAGAGCGAATCAGGCTATCCAGCGTACGCGTTACCCTCCAACCCACCGCATTAGGCCCATAGGTATTATCTGCATACCTTTTATCCAGCAGGCTTTGAATGGTAAGTGTACTATCCACAAGATTGATGGTAACTTCCGATTCAATATGCTGAACGGAAAGATTGGTAATGACAATGCTGTCACACTGATACTGGTTTTTCAAAGTATCATAGTAAACTCCGGACTCGCCCTGCTCTGCACCCCCGGCAAAGTAGGTGTCGCCCTCGTAAATAAGAATGTCCTGCCAGAACGTATCAGGGTTCTGGAAAGTCAGGTGGGTAACCACAACGCTATCACAGCCCGCAAATGTAGCAAGGGTATCATAGTAAATGCCGTTGACAGTCCGGAATTGTCCGCCAGCCCACACACTATCGCCCTTACAGGCAGAAACGTTCAGGGAAACAGCAGCTACAGGGTTAACTGTAAGATGCGTCATGATAATGCTGTCACAACCGTATGCTGAGTTTAAAGTGTCATGATATACACCGGCCATGTGGCGATATTGCCCTCCGGCAAAAAAACTGTCGCCTTCGCAGATTGCAGAATATATTTCTGTTACAGATACATCCCATACCTGCAGACGGGTTTCTATCACGCTGTCGCAGCCATCAAAACTCACCAATGTGTCATAATATATCCCTGAAGTAGTTTGTCCACCTCCACCCGCATAATACACTTCTCCTGCACAGATAGCTGTATCCACTGTATTCCGTTTCACAGGATACACCACTAAGTTAACCGACTGACTTACACTGCAGCCTCTATCATCCGTCACGGTAACAGTATAACTGGCTGATAATTGAGGAGCTACTTCAATCATATACGTTGTAGCCCCATTGCTCCATGCATATCCTGTGCCTCCATTGGCTGTTAGCTGAATCGTATCCCCTTGACAAATCTCTACTGAGGAAGGTGTAACTGACGCAGGGGGTAGAGGTCTTACCCGCACGGTTACGCTGGCCGTATCCACACATACTCCGCCATCACTTACCGTCACTGAATAAGTGGTTTCCGTGAGCGGACTCACCAGAATGCTTGCCGTTGTGGCTCCTCCACTCCAGCTGTATTGCGATCCTCCGGAAGCAGTTAATAATACCTGATCACCCTGGCATATCTCCGGATTTGAGGGGGAAACTGACGCATGCAAACTCGCACGCACCTCCACAGTGGAAGACGCTGTTGCAGAGCAGTTTCTGGAATCTATAACGGTAACTGTATAGGTCGTGTTTACAACAGGACTTACCGTTATCACTGCACCTATGGCACCCGAATTCCATTGATAGTTGACACCTCCGGTAGCCGTCAAAGTAACTTCAGAACCATTGCAAATAGATGCGGATGGCGGAAACACATGAGCCGCCGGAAGAGGATTTACCTCCACCAACCGAGATGCAGAAGCGCTGCAGCCGTAATTATTGGTAACTGTAACTGAAAATGTTGTTGTGGCAGCAGGACTCACAGTGATATTCTGACTTGAGTGCCCTGTATTCCATTGGTAACTCACACCCCCACCGGCGGTTAATATCGTGCTGCTCCCCTCGCAGATAGATACCATTGATGGAAAAATTGTGGCCACCGGCTGACTATGCACAACAACAGTAACTCCGGTTGATGCTGTACATCCATGTGAGTTGACAGCTGTAACCGAATAAAATGTATTTGCTGCCGGAGTAACCACCACCGAAGAGCCTGTCTGGCCTGTACTCCAGGTGTAGTAACTGCCCCCATTAGCCGTCAGAGTAACCGATGAACCGATGCAAATAGCAGGTGTGTACGGAGTAACAGAAACCGCGGGTGCCGGATGCACCTGAAGTATGGTTGTAAGCACAGAATCACAGCCCTGTGCGGAAACAAAAGTGTCATAATATGTACCCGATACGGTTTGCCATGCACCTGCTGCATAGAAACTATCACCCGGGCAAATAGCAACACTTCTTACCGTAGAAACTGTAGGTATGACGCTCAATGCTGTTTGTATTACACTATCGCATCCGAATTGTGTAGTAAGGGTGTCATAATATAAACCCGCATCCGTCTGCCACGCACCGCCCGTATAGTAGCTTTCTCCGGAACAGATGGACACTGACACGGATGAAAAGAAAGCAGGAAGCACCGTCAGATGTGTTGTGACCACACTATCACAGCCGCTGGCATTCTGAAGCGTATCGTAGTAAATGCCGGACGTCTTCCGATAAGCTCCGGCAGCGAAAAAGCTATCCCCCTGGCAAATGATTTGCTGAGCTTCATGTACGGTGTAATAAGCATGCTGGTAAATCATTCCGGTGCGGGGTAAGCCATTCAGAGAAACAAAGTAGCTTCCGTTTATTTGACTTGTAAATGTATCCGTTGCTATTTCCAGCCAGCCCTGCAAGCCAGTTACAGGAATTTTTAGCAGCAAAACAGCAGAGTTACTTACCCAGTTGCTTCCTAAGCCGGCCATGGAAACAAGTCCGGTCCCTGCGAAAACCTGATAGGTGTAATCCCCATTGTTACGCAGAGGACCTGATTTCATCATGGGAATATAATCTGATAGCGGAGCAAACTGTATGACGTTGCCAATCTGGTTGCTGCACGCGGTTTTCCATTTAAGCGTAAACACCACGTTGGAAACCACTCCGTTGAAGTTTCCTTTGGGCAAGAGCCGCACTTCAAGTGTGTCATCATTAACTTTGAACAAACCGATATCCACCAGAGGTTGTGCCTCCAGTTGCCATCCCTGCAGCAAAAAATAGAGAATCCCTGCTATGTAACTAATTCTCCTCATGGTGACGGCAATTGTTCATTTCTTACGGCAGCAGGATTACTGCCTCCTATATTGATCAAAATGATATCCCGGTCATTTCCGACTCCCATATATTTAACCACTCCATCCAGATTGATATCTTCATTGAAATACCCGGGTACTACAGCAGTAGGTTCAGCCACTCCTGCTCTGGCTAGAATCAGATCGCGGTCGTTATCATTACCAATGTATTTCAACCGTTTATCCTGATTGCAGTTACCAGCCCACATCACCCTTTTGGTGCCAATCTGTTTTTGGGGATTTGTACCATACAAAGGGACGGAGGTGTTGGAAAAATCCAAAGAGAATATGGAATTCAGGGAAAACGGATTTTTAGACATGAATCCCAGATGATTGCGGTGGCGTATGGCAATGAAATAGTCATCACACGCTACTCCGTGAAAGATCACAGGTTGCATGCCGTTGGTATCCACAATATCACCGTCCCGCTGGAGCAGTGCAGACCGAGAGGCAACAACCGCGGAGCTGTCATTTTTATCTCTGAGCTCCACAAAAATCCAGTCCACTATGGCATTGCTGCCCGTCACATTTAAAACCGCAGAGGATGTAAATTCTCCTCCGCCAGGTCCATAATGGACAAACCCCATAGAGGAAAATGGCTCTGAGAGTGGAATGAGCCCGGCTGCGCGCAGATCATCGCGCATCAGCCCGCTGGCAGGATCATAAGGTCCTTCGAGAAAAACCTTCAGGTTGAGGGCTACCAAACCGGTTTGCAGCACTTCAGCACTGTCTACCAAAACACATCCGGTATTATCGGTAATGGTCACCGTGTATACTCCCGGTGCCAAGTCGGTAATAATGGAAGAAGTTTCCCCGTCAGACCATAGATAGGAGTAAGGGGGTGTTCCTCCGGAAGGCGTAACACTTATTGCACCTCCCTGTGCATTGCAGCCGGTGTGTGTAATATCAAAAGCAGCCTGATAGTTGCTGGTTATAAGAATAGCCCAGTCATTGTTGGCATAAGGCCTGGACCCCAGATAAACAGTTCCGCCACCCTGTACTGTTATGAATCCGCCATTCTGCAGGATGTAACTGTTGTTGGTGGGATCATACCATTTCACTGTGTAAGTACCACAAGGCAATGTAATAGAAGGATTGGAATTACCGAAACGGTCATAAATAGCGTACACCCTTCCAGGATACTCTAAAACAAAATCGCTGGAATAGGCGGTGAGTGCATCATTGGGAGTCATCTTCCAGAAAGGCAGATAATTTTTGAAAAAATATTGCGCCTTACGGGTATAGTCCCAGATAATGCTTCTGGTGCGGAAGTCCTCAGCGGTTAGATCATCATTTCCGAAATACCACTCTACTCCTCCACCTCCGGCCATGTAGTGTGCCCAAAGTGCCAATTCGCGCAGCATACCCTGGTTGTTGCCGCCACCATCAGGGTCAACCCCACCTACTACCTCATCAAAACTTACAACCCAGTTTTTACCATTCGCTGCAGAACTGTCTCTCCATTTAATGGTGAAAAGATGAGCATCATTGACATTCATTTGCAGAGAAACCCCGTCATAATCTGCATTTCCGAGTAATGGCAGATAAATAAGGTCGTGATCATTAGTGGCTGTATGAATGACCACCTGGTGCTTATAAGGATCATTCGCCTTAAAGTAGGCTGCCATATCTCTACGCTGCTGATCGGTTTGCGTGCCACGCCCCTGATAGTCCCAGCCGTTTTCTTCACCCATATTCCAGGTCACTGCCAGATGGTGACTGAAACGGGCTATCAGCTCGCGATAGTAAAGCTTACGCAAAGGCCCAACATCACCGTTATCCAGAAGCATCTGGTTTTCGCGCTCTTGAGTTACGAAGTGCAATAGGATGCCCAGTGAATCAGCATGGGAAAAAACAATTTCCCACTGATCCAGTTTGGAAACATCAAATCGGTTAAAGTCACTTGCATTGGGAGAGATATAAGGCCACACATCGTCTCCATCACCCATGATGTTGAGGGTGATGAAATAGATTGCATTAACACCCTGGCTTGCCAGGTAATTCAGAGCTCCTATGATTGCTTTTCCTTTACTGCCCTGCCAGAGCGGATCACCGGCATTCCAGTCAGGAACATGAGTAGGAAAATGGTGCAGGCCCGTAGGCGTGGCAGGCGAAAGGCCACCATTGTCAAAGGTACCGTCAAACTCATAATAGGCAAGCAGGTTTTCCGGGCTGTTGCATCCGGCTTTCAGAAAATACTCTCCGGTTTCTGCAAAACGCAGATGATGCTCGCCCACATATTGCAGTCTGCCCCGGGCCCTGAAGTCATAACCGGTTTTATTGGTGGGGAGGATATTCAAGTTTCCGGATAACCCATCCACAGGCGCGACAGCCTGCCCTGCAGCGGGATTATCATCTACGGCTATGCCCGGTGCGGTGCGAAAAGAAACCTGATACGTCCACAGCCCTTCTTCATCTGGAGCAAAATGCACTCTCCACTTATTACCTGAGGTAGCTCCTGTATTTGCCGCATTACCATCAGCGGCAAAATATCCTGGCACACGATAGGTTTTGTCACCCTTCGTAAAAGTAACCAGCAGTCTGAAATCGGTAAACGGGTTGGGAGTTCCGTTTTCGCTGTAGGTGCTGTCACTGCTGAATGTGAGGGTAACTTTATGCCATTTGCGAAGCTCTCCGGAAATTACCTGTCCCTGTCCTGTTGCCGGACAATAGAGCAACATCCACCAGGTTAAGGGTGATACAAGAGAAAACTTCAGGATTTTGAAAATCTTTATTCCGGGCACTTCGCTTGCTTTGCTAAAAAGACATCAGGTTAAGGTAAGGGTATATGCATCCCTACCCCTGCAATTAGCGCTACAATTCACAATAAATCAACCTTTTATTACCTGATCGCCTTTCATTATGGGCCTCGATATGTATCAGGATAAAGGGGCGCAAATCGTCATGTATTTCCACATATTATCCACATCTCTGAAAAAAAATGAAGTGGAAAGTTAAGGCACACACAAGGAGGAGTTGCGCAATACCGCGAAATTTATAAATGCCTGAATTTCCAATAATTGCTAAGAAAACCAGCGGGTCAAACAGTCTTTTTACCGGCAGAGATACAGGACAAACCGCCCTTTGTGGATGCAGGACTGTTAATTTCCTGTGAATATCAATTTTCGGATTTCAGTATGTTTCCCGTTGGTGATACATATAAAACCCACTGCAGGCGGCAAGGGTACCTCAAGGGTGTGTAAGGAAGTGCCGGCAAGCTCACCAGTCATCAATCGGTCACCCAGCAGGTTAAACAAACTAAAAACGGCATGCTGCCAACCGCTTTTGGTCATATCAATATACACGCGGCTGCCTTGAGTAAAAACGAGCACATTCTTATTCGTATAGTTTACTGAGGGTAAGGCGGTAGCTTTTTCACGCACTTCAATAAATATGGTCAAGGTATCGGCACACTCATCATTAGCTGCTACGAGCACTACACGGTAACTGCCAGGGCTCACATACACGTATGTCGGGTCTTTTAACGTACTGCTGTTACCATCTCCGAAATCCCAATGGTAAAACAATGCTCCTGCTGACAGATTGGTAAAAACAACCGGATCACCTACCTGCACGGTATAAGCCGAAGAGGTAAAAGCTGCCGATACGACCGGCTTACCTTCCAGCAATAATTCCTTTATTACCGTATAACCTTCTGTATCTATCAACTCCAGGCGGTAAAGTCCAGGCTCCAGCCTGCTCAACAGGTGTTGTCCCTGGAAGCCACTGGCTATACGATAAATAAAGCCCGAATGGGCATCACTGAAGACATAATTCCATGTTTTACTGCCGGCCTGATAAATTGCTATCTCCCCATCATTTCCCCGGCAGGATGCTGCTCTTAGTTCAGTAAGCAGCGGAGGAGTAAAGTGGAGCATAAACCTCTGGGGATGGGTGCCTTGACTTACTGAAAAACTATAGTGAGGATGGATCCGAAGATTCTGTATGGTGCCGGTATAAGTATCTTCCAGATATAAGCACACGGTTTCATCAAAATTTTCAATTGTTTTAAGAGAGATAGTAAAGATGCCGTCCATACCGGCATCTAATCCTATAACCACCGAGCGGTCGTCAGTCAGAGGTGGAAGTGCCTGAATGGCATAAGCTACCGACTGAATGTTTGAATAAAAAGCGATGTGTTCATTTCCTTTTATCTTTTTAGCATCATACATAGGGTCTTCACCTTCTGTAGCATCGGGCACAAAGGCAATCAGGGTTTCATTGTATACGGAATCAGGGCTCAGGGCACTCAGCCAAAGACGCGGCAGGGCTTGGGTTTTAAAGAAATGCTCATTGTTTCCGTTGCGCATACTGTTGCTGAACTGCACGAAAGTTGTATCCACATTAAGCATTTCCACAAAAAAGGCCTGGCACGAGGCGATATGTCCGTTGAAAGATGTTCCATTCCCTCCTACCATACCAATGCCATTCCACACAGCATAATCCTGATTGCTCCAGCCGATACCGTTAGTACCATCATCATCCCAGAAATAAAGAGAGCCGTAAATCACTCCGGAATTAGCTGCTATGAATGCATTTGCATCTATAGCAGAAGGATAGGGATTGCCTATGAGGTTGTAGCCGATATTATTACCGGCCGCTTTCATCACCGGAACTGTGATAGTGCCATTATGAGCCGGCCCGTCAAATTCCACGACTGCTTTTCCACGGCCAATGTAGCCTTTACCTTTGGTCATATTACCGGAAGCCGCAACCCAACCTGCCCGTAGGCCCTGCACGCTGTTATCTATGGCATTGCCAGGCTCGTAGTAGTAGAGGTCATTGCCCAGTACCGTAACGGGGGCATTAGCAACAGGAGCTGCCCAAAAGCTGTAAGCAAGAGGGTTTGTTTTACCATTTCTCTTAACTTTTACCGGGCCGATTACGGTGCCCCCTCCACCCGGAGTACCGCTTCCATGCAACAGGCTGCCGCCATTTTCCAGGGTTAAGTTGCCATTAGTCACCAAGGTGGTTCCACTTTTTATCTGAAGTTTTCCGGAAAAGGCAAAGGGTGTGGTGAGCGAATAGGACAATCCGCTCAAACTGAGTTTGCCTGTACCCAAAATCTGACCCTCGCAGGAAAAATTGCCCGTTACATTCAGCTCTATATCGGTGGAACCGGAAATGGTAATTTGCCCTCCAGGCTGCACTTCAAGTCCATTAATTTCAACCAGCAGGCCCGATGCACCTTGTAAAAGGGGAAACCAGTTGGGTGTCACATCCGGTATAACAACTTCTGAGGATGCTGTGGGCACTCCATTGGTCCAGTTGGCTGCATTAAACCAGTCATCACTCACATTACCGGTCCATACAGTTACCGTGGTAGCAACGGTGCCATTGCCCAGAAAATGTATCTCATAACTACTTTCGTTGTTGTCATTATTAACAATGGTTGTCATTCCGGTTCTGCTACCAGCAGCAGTGGGTGCAAAACGTACAACAAACGCAGTGCTCGTGCCTGCAGCCAAAGGGGATATGGGCTGACTTACCACAGAAAAATCACCGGAGGCCGATATCGGCAAAGTAATGATAAGATCTGTGGTGCCTGTGTTGGCAATAGTGAAAGTTACATCCGTGTAGCTGCCTATTTGCGTAGGCGCAAAGGTATAGCTGCCGCCATCAGCAATGTGATTGGAGCCCTGCCGGATATCTATTTCGGGAGCGGGTGCTACCGAACCAACCCTGCGCACCAGCACTACCCAGTCATTGTTGTCAGAAGCAGGATTTTTCCCGACACTAATCATTCCGTTCACAGCGATGATTGTATCGGGGGTGCCCGGAATTAGTGCGCCTCCTGTTCGGGGGTTGTACCAGTGAACCGCATACATATCAGTGCCGGCAATGTTAAAACTGACATTATTGTTGTTAGCTCCATTTTTCAGATAAGCGGCATAGACCTCCCCTGCCTTATAAAACCCATAGGCATAGTCGGTGGATGTGTTGCCCGGATAAGTGACAATGCTGTTATCGGGGGTCATTTCCGCAAAGGGCAGATAATTGCGAAAAAAGTCCAGCGCATACCGGGTTTGCTGCCAGAGAGGATATGCAACAGAAAAATCTTCAGACTGCAGGTCGCCAAAGGTACCCTGATAACCGAAGTACCACTCCACTCCACCACCACCTCCCATGAGGTTTCCCCATAATACGTTTTTGCGCAACACATCCAAATTGCTCATGTCTGAGGCGACAGCAGGCTCTTGCTCATCAGAGCAGATTACCCATTTCCGGCCGGCAGCAGCAGACTGATTGCGATAGTTTATTGCCAGGTCGTTGTACAGATTTAATGAACTTCCCGACTGAAGAGAAGTTACTTCAAAATACTGCAGCCAGGTAGGATTGGAAAGTATGCCATCATAGGCTGAGTTGACCTGGGCCTGCCAGTTATGATAGCCTATGGGATTATTGTAGGGATCCAGATTGCGGATATACTGGGCAAAGTCAGCTCTTCGCTGGTCGGTATTGTCGTTTTCTTCTCCCAGATTCCAGAATACTCCCAAATGATGGGCAAAGCGCGAAACCAGTTCCCGGTAGTAAAGCTTGCGCTGGGTGCCCAGGTTACCTCCGTCCAGCGCATGATCATTTTCGGTTTCCTGAGTTACCACGTGTAGCATGATGCCAAGCCTGTCCATGTGAGAAAACACAATTTCCCATTGGTCTAACTTGGATACATCAAAGCGATAGCGCTCTGTGGGGCTGGTCCACATCCAGGTATCCTGACCATCCCCGCCATCCAGATTATAGGTAAGAAAATACACACTGTTGACGCCCTGAGAGGCAAGGTAATTCAGTGCCCCGATGATGCCTTTGCCCTTGTTCCCCTGCCAGACAGGATCACCGGAATTCCAGTCGGCTACGTGAGCGGCATATTGGTGTAAGCCATTCACCAGCCCGGGAGTGGAAACGCCCCCTTGATCACTGGTCTGATCAAATTCAAAATAGCCCAGGAAATTTTCCGGACTATCGGCCCCTCCTTTGATAAAGAATTCTCCGGTTTCGGAAAACTGCAGGTAGTGTTCACCCACATACGTCAACCGGCCCTTGGCTCTGAAGTCATTGCCGGTTTTGTCAGTAGGTGCAATGGTAAAGCTACCGGTTTCCCCATCAGGGCCATTGGGAGGACCAACGGGTGTACCTGCTCCAGGGGCCGTGCTCAGGGCAATGTCTGTTCCGGTGCGGAACGAAACCGTGTAGTTCCAGGTGCCGGTAGCATCCGGAGTGAAGTATACCCTCCATTTGTTTCCGGCAGAGGCACTGGTATTGGCGGCATCTCCATCGGCTGCATAATGACCATGTACCACACGGCTAAGGCTGCCATTGGTAAAAGTAACGATCAGTCTATAATCGCGGAAAGGATTGGGTGTGGCAGCTTCACTCGTATTAGGTCCGTCAAAAAGCAGAGTAACGCGGTGCCATTTTTTTAGCTCCCCGCTGATAACGGCACCCTGAACCCGATACAAGGGGTAAGCTGCAAAAAGAAATATAAAAAACACTACTTTGAAGATAAATTTTTGCATGGTGCAGGAAATGTTTAGGTGATGAGAAAACTTTTATAATATAAAGAGTATGGCCGCAAAAAGTTAGTCTCATTCTGATCAGATAACAACGTAATACTCAGAAAGGAAATACAGGCTAAATTAGATAACCACTTTTATCCAGTGCATGCTTTAGCGGGTGATTAAAAGTTTTTGGGTTTGGACGGTCCCGTCTTGCATAGTTGTTACAAAGTAAATCTTGTTTTCTGCTTCTTGCAGTGTAACGACTGAAACCTCACTGTCTGTTTTAAAATCATAACACTTTTGCCCCAGCAGGTTGGTAATCACAATACGCATAATACCGGAATCGGGGCCTTTGTTGACAAAAATCCGGTTTCCCGAATGAAAGACCCTGACTCCGCCTATCCCCGGCTCAAGGATTCCTACCACAGCTTTATGTACTCGTATCTCTGCCTGTGCCATATCCTGGCAATCCTGAGTGGATGCAAACAATTGTACACGATAGATTCCTTCTTCGGTAAAGATATGTTGCGGATGCACTACGCCCTCTGCAATAGAACCATCACCGAAATCCCATCTGTATACAGCCTCACCGGTGGACAGGTTTGCGAAATATACCGGCTCGTTTATAAAAACTTCAGTGGCCGAAGGCTGAAAGACGGCTTTAACCAACTGTTTTGAGCCAAGAATAAAATCTTTCAAAACACGATAGCCCCCAGCGTCCACCAGTTCGGCATGGTATGTTCCTGGCGCAAGATTATTCAGAACAATGGAACCCGAAAGAGTGCCACTACTTACAATCGTGCCGCCCTCTGAAGTGATTGTATAACTCCACGTTTTGCTGCCGGGCTGAACAAGCTCCAATACTCCATCGTTACCTGCACAGGTTTCATCGGTAAGGATGAACTCCGCTTCCGGATTTAGATGCAGGAAAAACCGTTGCAGATTTTGGCCGGCAGTTGTGGTAAATACGTATTCAGGATTCTGCCTGAGATTTTGGAAAACTCCGTTAGTACGGTCTTCCAGCATGATGACTACGGTTTCATCCAGGCCTTCGGCTAATTTCAGCCTGAGAACATGCTGACCCGGAGTAGCTGCATCCAAACCTAAAGCAATTGTACGGTCAGTTTCCAAAAGTGGCAGTGCCTGAATGGCATAATCTTCATTACCGATTTTTGAGTAGAGGGCAATGAACGGGTTACCTTTCAGTTTTTTCGCATCATAAAGCACATCAGGTCCATCTGAGGCGTCATCCAAAAAGGCAAGAAGGGTTTCGTTGTAGGCTCCATCGGGATTGGTTACGCTGATCCAAAACCTCTGCAATGCCTGCTGCCGGAAAAACACATCATTATTTGTCGTGCGCATGCTATTTGTAAACTGAACCGAAGCCACTCCGTTTGCCAGCTTTTCAACAAAAAATCCCTGTCCGGAGGCAATATGGCCGGTAAAGGTTTTTCCGCTATTTGGGCCAACAGCGCCTGCTCCGGTCCATACGGCATAATCTTGCCCCATGCCCCAGTTAGAGCCAGTACCTCCTGTTCCGTCATCATCCCAGAAGTACAGGGCTCCTGCTATAACACCGCTGTTGGCGGCAACGAAATCACTGGCACTGACTGCCGAAGGGAACGGATTTCCTATGAGGTTAAAGCCTACGTTATTGGCAACACCATCGTTTTTCTCCACAGCTATAGTTATGGGCGATCCTGGCGGAGCATTGTTGACCGCTCCGGAAAAAGATACTATTCCGCCCCCGGTGGAGGCATAGCCTTTACCGATCTGCATAGTTCCGCTGGCAGGTATCCACCCCTGCAGCCAGCCGTTCAATGTCAGGTCTAATGCTGAGGAAGGATCATAATAGTACAGATTACCCCCAAGAATACTAACATTGGCCCCGCTCACCGGAGAGCCCCAATAGTTATAGCGGATGTTGCTGGAATATCCCTCCTGCCTGACGGTTACCGAGCCTGTTACGTTGCCGCCTCCGTTGGGCGTGCCGCTGCCATGCATCAAAACAGCTCCCGGCTGTAAAACCAAATTGCCCCCAGCAAGCCAATGTATTGTTGGTTTTTACGAATAGCTTACCCCGCACTTCCTTATTGCCTGAAAGGGTAATGGTTTTTGTACCGTTTTCAACAGTGATGGTTGCCGGCCCGGTGGAGGATCCGACATTAGGCCATTCCGCACTTGCCGTGAGGGAAGAGGTAGCCGTTGTAAAGCAGCGCACTATTGGCCCCATAGACCATTCCCCCGCCTCCAATCACCGAAACGGTTCCGCTTTTGCGCGCCACAGTACCCTCAACCTGCACTGACGCTCCGGCTATACTCACGTCACCAGCAAATTCCAGCGTGGAGTTGCTACCGAAGATAATCGTTCCGCTTCCGGCAATGGTGCCATTGGAGCCGGTAAACCGGAACAAAGAAGCGGCAGAGGTAGTGCTGGGGCTATAATTAAAGGTAGCTCCACTGGCTACGCTCAAAGTACCGGTGATATCAAAATTTTGTGGAGTGTTATTGGCATTCATCGGAAAGTTCAGCGTGCCACTGGTAACCGTAAAATTTTCTACTGAGCACCCTGCAGCTGAGCCGGTTGAAATATTCAATGAGCCCGAAATATTCAGTTCAAAATTGCCATAGCTTCTGCCTGCAAAAGAAGGGAAACCTGATTTATGCTGATAGGTGCTGCCGCTTTGAAAGACTACCTTACTCTCCGGCTGATTCAGGCCGAAGGGCACATTCCCTGCATCTTTAACATAGAGGGAGCCGCTGGTGAAAATGAATGTGTTGCGCGGACCACTGGTGCCAAACGGATCACCGTTGAAATCTTTTGCATGAAAAACTGCACCACTGTTAAACACCACAAACGAACTGTCGGAGCCACTCTTATCGGTGAGCAGCCGGTGATCGGCCTGATTGCCCGATGTTTTATCAAAGGTGATATTTCCGCTGACCGACACCTGTGGCTTTAGGACCCAGTGTGATCACTACCGGAAAACCGGTGCCGGTGCCGGGGTGGCTGTCAAATATCAGTTTAGACCCGGCTCTCCACCACAAAATCATCTCCCGGAGCACCGCTGATAGTTAAGGAAGCTCCCGAAATGCCCGCAGCCCGCAAACTCACTTGTGTATTATTGCTGATATGTATCTGCCGCACTGTTTCGGATGTGGGAATGTTACTGGCTACCGATGCTCCCCCCCGATTAAACAGGAGTATATCGCTATTTGCAGGAGACGTGCGCGGGGGCGACCAGTTAGACGCATTTGTCCAGTCGGCAACTCCGCTCACGGGTAGCCATACATAAGCGCGCTCAAATGCACACAGATGGTCAAAGTATATCCTTTTATCTGTACCTGGATTATTGAAGCGCTGGAAAACGCCAAAGTAGGTGCTGGTGCTGTGTGTGGCATCCGTAAGCTTACCGGCTGAAACAGTGGGTACCGCCCCATATAAAAATCCGCTGCTGTAAAAAACTTCAAATTCTCCGGTAGATGGATCTCTGGTGATGCGCAGGTTTAATCCTCCGCTCAAAGCCGAGGCGCTGAAGCTGGGAGAGGCAGGAAACTCCCCGATAAGGGTAGAAGTCATTCCGGTTCTGCGGTAGAGTTTCATTTTATCGGTACCGGGGGCATTATCTCCGATTCTAAGGTAATAGCCGTTCCAGGAAGTGGCCGTTATATCTCCTGTAAGTGCAACATCAGACATAAGAATTACCCCGAAATAATTATTGTCTGACGGGGAAAAGGATGGTGTAGCCAGTGAAAACCGCCATTCACTGGTGATGGCGCTTGATGTAGTAAGCGCAGCATTACCTGCCGAAGCATTGGATGCCAGATAGGCTCCATCAGTAGTAGCGCTGCCATTGGGAATGGTTGCGGAGGATATGACGGCAAAGTCAGTTGTATTGCCTGTCCAGGAAGGAGCCGAGGTAAAATTGTTGTCTGTAAAGTCATCACTGATGGTGCATACAGGAGCCACCACACCGGTGCCGCTGACTGCAACATCTTCCTGGCTGGCACCGGCAGAGGTATGCGTGATGACACCGGAAATATTTCCCGCTGCAGACGGACTCATCCTGACATAAATGGTCGTGCCGCTCACTGTGCCGCTGGTTGGTGTGAGTGTCAGCGAGCTGCTAAAGCCCGCACCACTGGTAGTGCTGATTTGAAAATGAGTTGGTGCCGTGATGGTTATATTTCCCGACAGACCAGTGCCGCTGACCGAGTAGGTTTGTTCAGCTGATACCTTTCCGATTTCAATATTACCGAAGCTCAGCGGCCCACCGGTAATGATGATATCCGGAGAGGAAGCAGTAAAATATATCTGATCCAGTTCAACAGCCTGCCGCGCATCCAGACCGGTAGTGTGGCTAGCAACTACGCCTACATAGCCTGTGCCGGAAGGAGTGTAGAGCGTGTTGTTTGCAGTTCCCTGCGAAATGTTGGCGTTGGTGGCATTCGGGATAGCTGTTGATACGGCTCCGGTTCCGTTGGACGTAGGAAGCGTTGAAGTAAAAAGCTCAAAGTTGCCAGAAATGCTACGGGTAACCCTTATCAGAAATCCGAAGTCCGTTAGCCCGTTGGGTATTGCTTGTGCAGAAGTCAGAATAGCCGAGGGAGCACCATCCGTCACTGCCTGCAACGCGATTTCATCATCCCCTGAATTGTCGCCAATGACCAGCCTGTAACCATCCACGGTGGGAGATTTCAAATTAGCTTCATTGGCATACAGCCAGATATGCATTTGATTGGAGGCCGTAAAAGCCTGATTGCGCCTACCCACCCAGAAGCCCCACTCCTGATTGGAGCCCCAGGAGGTGATAGCTGCACTTAGGTACTGTGTTCCACTGACAGAAGTGCCTACATTAAGCCGCAACGTATTAGAACCAACAGCTCCGGCAGCAGCATCACTGTTGGCCACAATGGTCCAGTTGGCGTCATCACCGCTCCATGCCGGAGCAGAGCTAAAGTTGCCGTCATCAAAGGAATCAAATAAAGTTTGAGCGTCAGCCATCAGGGCTGCAGTCAAAATAAAAAGCATTGTGAGTGCTTTCATACAAAAAAGATTAAACACAAGAAATGAATGAAGGCATCAACTATCCCTCAAAATAATGAAATCTGACCTTAAAAGAAAGAATGTGCCGTTTTAATCTTTTGTAAAGATTTTAAAGTGTGAATAATTTGTGTATTTCCTCCTTTTCATTCGCGAAATCTTTTTATTCACTGATCCTTAAGGCATATCTACAGATATACGAGGAAGGGCTTTCCATTGGCCTGTTTCTGCTTAGCGCCATGCACATTCATTTCAGCAGCCCTTCTTATGTTCTGAAAACAAGCTACCCTGCGGGTGCTTTATTAAAGCGTACTTTAATTCCTTTTATGAGTGAATAGGTTTGTGAGGCAAATTTTTTATCTTGTTGTATCCCCTACATGAAGCCCGCATACTTCCTGCATAAGCCGATGATGATTATACTTTCTGTACTGTGCATATTTCTTATGTCAGTTTGGGAAATGCGGGCCCAACCCAGCCGGGCTGCAGAAAAAGTAATTCAATACACACGCAAAGAGGTTCTCTTGCAGTTGGCCGATTCACTCAGGCGTAAAAGCGCAGAAGAAAAAGAACGAGCTCTAAAAAAAGCTGCTGAAAAAGGCTGGCAGCCTCGTATTGAACTTGGAGACGGGCGCGTGGCAGAGTTAATCCGGCTGGATGCTCAGGGCAATCCGGTTTACTACCTTGCCGATAATGCCATAGCTGCCATTACAACCAATACCAGTGCAGTACATGTGGGCGGTTCACTGGGCTACTCCCTTGAAGGGCAAGGCATGTATGGCGGTATCTGGGATGCCGGAGCAGTGCGATATACACATGAGCAGCTGGAGGGACGTGTGTTTCTGATGGATGGAGCTCCGTTTTTTGACAGCCACTCCACCCATGTTGCCGGCACCATGATTGCCGATGGTACGCCTCTGCCTCAGGCAAAAGGAATGGCTCCCCAGGCTACACTCCGCTCCTATGACTGGAATTTGGACAACAGCGAGATGGCTCTTGCCGGAGCCAACGGGATGCTTGTATCCAATCATTCTTATGGCATTATTGCCGGCTGGTTTAACGATGGTAACTGGCACTGGTATGGCAACCCTGCTATCAGCCCCGATGAGTCTTACCTGCTTGGCTGGTATGACACCGAGGCCCACATCTGGGACAACATTGCCTACAATGCCCCCTATTATCTGATCATAAAGTCAGCCGGCAATGACCGGGATGACAATCCTCCGCCACCTGGCACCGCGCATACGCATTTTGGAGCGGGTAGCTTTACAGACTATCATCCTCAGGATGGCAATGGCGGCACGGGATATGACTGCCTCCCTACCAAGTCTAATGCAAAAAATATCCTTACCGTGGGAGCTGTTGGAGACATTCCGGGAGGATACTCCTCCCCTTCTGATGTGGTGATGAGCTCATTCAGTGGATGGGGTCCTACGGATGACGGGCGAATAAAACCTGACATTTGTGGTAATGGCATCGGGTTGTTTTCCTGCACAGCCGGCAGCAACAGTCAGTATGCCTCTTACAGCGGTACGTCCATGGCAAGCCCCAATATTGCCGGCTCCTGCCTTTTGTTGCAGCAGCAATACCTGCAGGTACATGGCACTTACATGCTGGCGTCCACGCTTAAGGGGCTCATCATTCATACAGCTGACGAGGCTGGGAATTGGGAAGGGCCTGACTATGCCTTTGGCTGGGGTCTCATGAATACAGGCAGAGCTGCTGCCCTGATTGCCAAAGACAGCCTGCTGCAGTCGCATATTCAGGAAAATGTGCTTCACAACGGTTCTGTTTTTACTCATAACGTTATCAGCAGTGGTACTGAGCCTCTCATTGCCACTCTCTGCTGGACAGATGTGCCTGCCACACCGGAATCACCGGGAGTGGATATAACCACCCTCAAGCTGGTCAATGATCTGGATATACGTATAACACACGATGACTCCGTTTTCTTCCCCTACATACTGGACCCGGCAAATCCCACCGCTGCAGCAGGCCGGGGAGATAATTTCAGAGATAACGTGGAAAAGATTTATATCCCAAATCCGGATGCCGGACCTTACTCGGTAACTATCACCCATAAAGGCAACCTTACAGGCGGCAGCCAGTCGTTTTCGCTGATCATTTCCGGCATGCAATCTTCTCCTTGCTCTGACCCACATCATCTTGCTTTCCGACAACAGAACGGCTCATCCGGCATAGTAAGCTGGTCAAAGGGTAACACGAGTACGAGCTGGCTACTGGAGTATGGGCTTGCAGGTTTCTCTCCCGGAAACGGAATCATACTTTCGGGCAACTATCCCGGCCCATCAGAGGTGATGCTCACGGGACTGCAAACCGGTATTTCTTATGAAGCTTATTTGACAGAACATTGTGATTCAGGACGTATATCCAATCGCATTGGTCCGTATCGCTTTACGCTTGTGCAGGTTTACAGCGGAAGCTATTGTGAAG
The DNA here is from genome assembly GCA_026003335.1 of Chitinophagales bacterium. NCBI lineage: Bacteria > Pseudomonadati > Bacteroidota > Chitinophagia > Chitinophagales > Chitinophagales bacterium. The sequence goes on from BPHB01000002.1 coordinate 51,717, forward strand.
ATTTTGATGATTTCAACACCTGCGGCAATCAATTGTTTGAATGCTTGCAAAATGGCGCCTGCAGGGGAGCATTTACCGTGCCGGGTTGGGAAAATGCCTTCACCGATCAGATTGACTGGAGCGTGGGGGATGGCCCCACACCCTCTCTGAATACCGGGCCACAAACCGACCATACCACCGGCAACGGTAAGTATCTTTTTACAGAGGCCTCATTGTGTTTTAACAACCAGGCTATTTTGTTAACTCCTGCTTTTGACCTGGGCAGTCTGCCTTCCCCCTCTCTGGATTTCTGGTATCACATGCTGGGCTCTACCATGGGCAACCTGCAGGTTGATATAGAATATCCGCTGGGATCGGGCAACTGGATTACTCTGTGGACCCTATCAGGTAATCAGGGACAGAACTGGAAAAATACGCATCTCCCGCTTTCAGCTTATGGGGGTAGCATAGTAAGATTTCGCTTTGTAGCACATACCGGCCCCAACTACGAAAGCGATATTGCCCTGGATGATGTTTGCGTCAGCTCCTCCTGTGCTCAGGCATCCGATTGTGAAGACAACAACCCCTGTACAGATGACTACTGCAACAATGGCCTATGTGCACACACCCCGCTTTGTCCTGATGGAAATTCCTGTACGATTGACGTGTGCATAAATGGTATTTGTTACCACGATACCATTGCGCAGTGTACGTCCTGTACAAATATGCTTTCAACATCCTTTAACGGCAACACCGGACAGCACGGCAACATGTTTGACATTACGGCTGTCAGAACCATAAAAATTCTTTCATTTGACGGGCACTTCAGTACTCCGGCAGATGTGGAGATTTACTACAAGCCGGGTTCCCATCGCGGATATGAAAATACATCGCAGGCATGGAACCGCATAGGCAGCGCTTCTCAGGTTGCGTCTGCAGGAGCCGGTCAGCCCTCTCCCATTCCCATTCCGGTTAACCTCACTATTCCTGCAGGAGAAACCTATGCCTTTTATATCACCACCACAGGCAATCAATACCTGCGTTTCAGGTTGGGAACCACGTGGGGGACCCCCTATGTACAGGATTCAAATCTTCTGGTCAAGGAAGGAACTGCCATTGACTATCCCTTTGGCACTTATTCAGATCCCTGGCAATGGAACGGAGTGATACATTACATCTGCGAAGATTATAACCCCTGCTCGGTGAATCAATGCACAAACGGGGTATGCTCTTATGTGGAGACCAGTTGCCCTGATGACAATGACCCCTGCACCGTCAATCTGGGCTGCATAAACGGGCAGTGTGTAATTGTTCCTCTTGATTGTAATGATAACAATCCCTGTACGGAAGATGCGTGCGATCCTGTGCTGTTGTGTACCCATAGCCCCATTGCAGGGTGCAATGCCTGTACCAGCATTACATGCGATGACAACAATGCCTGTACGGCAGATTATTGCGACTCTCTCACCGGGTGCTTTTACATTTCGCTGGTCTGCTCTGATAGCAATCCCTGCACCATAGACAGCTGTCTGCCGGTTTTAGGATGTTTCTTCCCTCTACAAAACTGTAATGACGGAAACTTCTGCACGGAAGATTATTGCGAAAACGGTAAATGCCAGCATAGTCCGGTTAACTGCGATGACAATAATCCCTGCACGATAGATACCTGTGATTTTTATCTGGGATGTTTACATCTGCCTGTTGACTGTGATGATGGCAACCTATGCACCGTAGATAGCTGCGTCACCGGCACATGTATTCATCTACCACTAAACTGCAACGACAATAACCTATGTACTACCGACAGTTGCAGCACGACCAGCGGATGCATTTACTCGCCTTTGGTTTGCAATGACAATGATCCCTGTACGAACGATACCTGCATAGAAGGCATGTGCATATATACATATTGTTCTGATAATAATCCCTGCACATTAGACACCTGTATCAACGGGGAATGTGTCTTTTCTCCCATCATCTGCAACGACTTTGACCCATGCACGCTTGATTCCTGTGTGAATGGCATTTGCATGTTTACTTCTGTAGATTGTGATGATCAGGATGCCTGTACCCAAGATAACTGCATAAATGGCATCTGCATACATACCCCACTGTTTTGCGATGACGGTGATAATTGCACGCAGGATTTTTGTCAGGGTGGACAATGTCTGCATTCCTGCAGCAACATGTCATATCTGCACTGGCAGCGCACACTGGGTGGAAGCAGCAACGATCAAATTAACAGTATTCGGCCGACTCCTGACGAGGGCTTTATCGCTGCCGGATTTACCTTATCAGCAGATGGCGATATAACGGGTCATCATGGAGCAGAGGATTTCTGGATAATACGTCTGGATGCCAATGGAGATGTGGTGTGGCAAAAAGTATATGGTGGCAGCAGCACGGATATAGCCAATGCCATTCGCCCCACAAAGGATAACGGCTACATTGTTGCAGGATATACCACGTCCACTAACGGAGATATTACCGGAAATCACGGTTCGCAGGATTTCTGGATAGTAAAGCTGGATGCAGCCGGTAATTTGCTATGGAGTAAAACCCTTGGCGGTACGGGAGCCGATGCCGCTTATGCTATCACGCAAACAAGCGATGATGGCTACATCGTTGCCGGATATACCGCTTCTTCCAATGGCGATGTAACAGGCTATCACGGAGGCAGAGATTTCTGGGTCGTTAAACTGGATAACACCGGCAACATCATCTGGCAAAGAGCACTGGGAGGAAGTAATCTGGATGACGCCCGGGATGTGCTGCAAACTTTAGATGGCAACTATGTTGTTGCAGGATATACATTATCCTCCGATGGTGACGTCTCTGTGAACAAGGGAGTATTTGATTACTGGGTTGTGAAGCTGGATACTTCCGGCAACATCATCTGGCTACGTACCTTCGGAGGATCTTCATCAGATAAAGCCACTGCTGTTGAACAAACGTCAGATGGCGGCTATCTTGTTGCTGGCTCCACAGCTTCTTTCAATGGCGATGTATCAGGCAATCACGGTCTGCTGGATTTCTGGGTGATAAAACTAGATTCTGCCGGCCTGTTGCAATGGCAAAAAACCTTTGGCGGCTCCGCCAATGATGAAGCTCTCGCTGTTGTTGCCCATATTGACAACACCATCACTGTGGCCGGTTATTCTGCATCGTCCAACGGAAATGTTGCCGCTAACAATGGCGGTGATGACTTCTGGATAATCAGACTGACTTCCGCAGGCAATATGGTATGGAGCAAAAATCTTGGCGGCTCTTCTGCTGACCGGGCTCATTCATTATGTATAACTGCGCAAGGGTATGTTGCCCTCGCAGGTTACTCCGCCTCCGCCAACGGAGATCTTTCCATCAATAAAGGTGGAAATGACGCATGGATTACCCACCTGGCTCTCTGCTCACCCACCGTCACCGTGGATTCTACGGTATGCACGCCACCGCCCGCAGAAGTAGTCTTAGATACCTTTATCCGTGCCAATGGCTGCGACAGCATCGTTGCCATTCGTTTCATCTATCAACCCTGCAATGATAGCCTGGCATGCACGATAGATACCTGTATCCAAAATCATTGTGTGTACACTTTCACGATTGCGGACTGCGATGACCAGAACTGCCTTACCATAGACCGCTTTGATACGCTCACCTGTGCATGTGTGCATGACACCCTTCCGGCTCCTGACTGCAATGATTTCAATTGCTTTACACGTGATGTTTTTGACAGTCTAAACTGTATGTGTATATATGATACTGTTCCGGGCGGGCTCTGTAACGACAACAATCCCTGTACTTCCGATACCTGCATACAGGGAACCTGTATTTTTCAGCACACTGCTGCCGTAACAGTGGAAGAAATTCAACCCGACTACTTCTGCCAGGATTCCCTGTTAAAACTTATCGCTTACGCTTCCAATCCTGTATCCTTTCAATGGTCAACCGGTGACACGGTCAATTTTATATCCGCATCCGCGATGACCACTTACGGCCTTACTACTACGGATGGAAATAATTGTACCCATACTACAGCATTCCAGACTTCACCTCCGTATGCGTTGTTATCTCATTACGTGATGCTGGCAAGGCAAAAGATTGAGCTTTTTAACAATATTATATTTGAGGGCGGAGCTGGAGTAACAGATTCTTCCGGAGTAATACATCTGCATTCGGGCAGCATAGCCACTGCCCCTTCTGTTTTTGTTGCGGCAAATGCTATCCTTGATTCCGGAGGCAGTCAGATTGCCCGGCCTGTTTATGCACCGGCACAGGCTGTGTTTCCTCCGTTTGACAGTACCGCATTCAGAAGCGGCACCGGTGTGAGGGTTACGGATCATACTTCCATCATATTGTCCGATACCGTTTATAACTTTATCTCGGTAGGTAAAAATTGTACGGTAGAATTTACCGCACCCCGTTTGTATGTAAAGAATCTGATTGTTAATGAAAATGCAGTGGTAAGGTTTGCCGGCTGCACGCGGTTATTCATTGAAACCTATATGGTACTGAACAACGAAGTTCTTTTTAACCCTGACACCAATGAAGTAGTTGTCTTTATCGGAACTCATGCCTCAGTAGGACGAGGTGTTCGCCTCTTTGCAGACCTCTATGCTCCCGAAGGCAGTATCACCACTTCAAAGTCAGAGTTTTCAAATCCAACAATAATGTATGGAATGTTTATAGCAGATAAAATCCGTGCGCTGGATCATACCCATTGGTATGTCAATCCGTTTTGCGATGCCTTATGCCCTGAAAATGTCGCATCTCATTTTCTGCTTCCAGACGGTTCTTCTATCCGACTCCAGCATTAAAGTGCATTTATATGACTCCCGGAATAATGCGATAAGGAACTAATCTGCAGTATTCCTCCCAGCGGGTTCCATATTTCAGGCGACATTTGTGGTCGTCACGAAATGCACGATGCGTCAATAGTATAGTCAGAAACGATACATAGAAATAAGGCATAAAATAACGAAACCCTGCCGGGCAGCTCCACAGAAAGGCAGCAAGAATTTCGGGCACATAGTGAAAATGGCGACTAATGCCCCAGAATCCGGAAGCTAACAAGAGATTTGTTTTGACCTCGCCCCGGGCAGTAGTATATTGTGCTTCAATCAACATGGGTGATCGGCCCCAAATAAGAGTATTGCCGTTAGTTGCACGCACAATCTGCCTCTGGCGATCAGCCCAGTAATTGATCCCTATGGCAGCCATACCTGCCAGGAAAAGGATTCCGGCTACCGGTAAACTTAGCCCTGCCGGGTGATTTACCATAAACAGAACCGGTGAAGTATAAACAGCAGGCACCCACACCAGGCATCCCCAGCATATGTAAAAACCAGCCCGATCAACCTGTATATCCATGGAGCGCATGTAACCGGGTTCCCAGATGAAAAACTTGAACAGGTAAGTACAAATAATTGATGCAGAAACAATAATTCCCCAATCGGCTGCACCATGGATCTCTTTCTGAGCAAAGGCGAATGACACTACACACAAAGCCCATCCGGTCATTCCAAATCGGCAGTTGGTAAATTGTTTTACATCCCATCCCAAAATGCGGGGATATAACTCCGTGCCCCAGTAAAAATCAAAAACAAAGTTTCCGGTGGAAGAATGATCACTTGTGGAGGGAACATAGCGTCCTTTGAAGTATAACAACACACACAACAATAAGGCAAGTATGTTTAAGGCGCCAAGCAATTCCCCGAAATGATGATAAATGATGCCGGGTGAAAACCACTTCAAATGCAAAGAGCAAAACAGAAATAATGCAAAAGTGATTAGATAAGATGCCAGACCATTGTCACGATATTCCGGAATGTTGCCGTTTGCGGTGACGGGTCCTTGGTATTTCTTTCCCGGCAGCAGCCTCATCAGGGCTAGTTGCAGTGCCGCAAAAACGGCAATCATCTTCCATGCTACTGCACTTCCCCAAAAAACAGGTGCCCATGCTTCATAAAGGAAACTGAATGGGCCCTTTGTCCATAGTTCCTCTCCCAGACGTAAAAAGGAGCCGTCCAGATACACATTGGTGTACCACATTACAATTGCAAAGGGCGGGCATACCAGAACCAGAAAAAGGGGCACCAGCGTACGGGTGAAGAAATTGCTTTTCGTTGTAGCCCAATCCTGCATATGGCAACCGAAAGGAAGAAAGTTTAAAAAAAACGAACTATTACTTTAATACCGGAGACAAGTCCTCTGTCTGCAGATGCAAAATGAAGTATTATGGATATTGCATACCGCTTTTACTGAACCACAATTTTTCTTACCACGGTACTTCTATCGGACTTCACCAGCTGCAGATAATACACACCTTTTTCGGCAGATGAAAGATCTAAAGTTAGCAGTCCGGAAGCCGGCTCACTCACTTCGACCGGTATTTGCTGCCCGAACAGATTAAACAAAGCTAATGTATGCAGTCGGTCATTACCCGTATGGATGGTTAACTTTCCGGAGGTGGGATTAGGATATATCCAAATGTGAGGCTCACCCATATTTTGAACGTTCACAGGGCAATGGTTAACCCGTACAAAAGTTTGCAGAGCGGCAGTGCATCCGGGGTCGGAATAAATGTAAACGATTAAATGCGTTCCTACCCCCGCAGCTGCCGGAGTGAAGATATTACCTGCAATACCGCTCCCGGAGAGCTGCCCTCCGGGTGGATCAGGAGTAATCAGCACAGGCGAAGCATCTACACAATAGACAGAGTCGAGCCCCTGAAGTGTCAGCTGAGGAATATCTGTAACTGAAACCTGTAGCGTATCGGAACTGCGGCACCCGTTATTGTCTATGTAAGTGTATATGATGAGATACGGTCCTCCCACTCCGGCCAGGGCAGGATTAAAAGCGTTGGCTACAAGCCCGGGTCCACTAAAAGTGCCTCCTTGCGGGTTGCCGCTCATCGGCACTGCCGGTGCATCTACACAGTAGGAGGCGTTCAGGCCGGTCACGGATACATTCGGCAGCGCATGCACGGTGGTGGACACTGTGTGATCATCCTTGCATCCGCTGGAATCTGTATAGGTATATGTGATGGCGTGTGTTCCCGGGCCCGCCAATGCCGGAGAGAACTGATTACCCGATACTCCCGGACCGCTGAAAACGCCACCCGGGGGAGAACCTGCCAGTGTAACCGAAGGGGCATCCACACAGTATTTTGTACCCAGATTGGAGAACGTTGCCGTGGGAGCAGGACGCACAAATACCGACTGACTGGCTGAAGAAGTGTTCTGGCATCCTATGGTATCGGTGAATGTATAGGTTATGGTATAGGGGCCCCCTACCCCGGCCACAGCCGGATAAAATGCATTGTCAACCACCCCGGTGCCACTGAATGTTCCTCCCGCAGGCGTGGCCTGGAGCAGCACAGAGTCAGAACTGAGACATACCACCGGCAAAGGCGTAAAATTGATTACCGGAATGTCGTTAACCACGGTGGTAAGACTATCGGCAGCATCACAGCCGTTAGGTGCTGTGTAATGGTACACCACTGTATGCACGCCCACTCCGGCATGATAAGGCACAAAAACTCCTGCTCCCACACCCGGACCGCTGAAGGTACCCCCTACAGGAGTTCCACTGAGAACAGACCCGGGATCATTGATGCAATAATCCGGATTCAGGCCCGTAAGCGTAACGATAGGATTAGCCAGCTTAGTCAATGTAACCGGAGCAGATAAAGTGGAGCAGCCGTTTGAATTTTCTACCTCTACGGTGTAGGTACTGTCCAGGTTAGTACGGATAACCGGGGTATCGGTGCCAAAATCTATTCCGTTGCGTTGCCAGCGATAGCTGGTAATGATTCCGCTTCCGGCTATAGCATTTGCTGCAAGCTCAACTGTATCGTCCTCACAGAATGAAGAGCCAGAGGCATTCAAAATAGTTACTATAGGATTTTTGTTCACCTGAATATTCTGTGTGGCTGCACATTGACCATTAGAATAGGTGATTGTTACTGTGCCATTGATATCCGGAGCTGTAAATACTCCGCTCACCACTCCGTTGCCTGAAAATACACCCCCCGCAGGCAGCCCGCTTAGAGCTCGTGTTTCACCAGCACACATTGCCGAATCAGATGAGGTAATCTGCAGGTTCTGCCGATAATGCAACACAGCCGAAGTGAGTGTGAAAGGAGCACAGGGAAAAGAATCTACCAGAAGACGAATGGTTCCGGTGAAGTTAGCCGTCCAGGTTACCGAGGCCCGATCTGTAGAGCATTCCGGACCGTTGTCATCATTGAAAAATATCAGATTACCGTTGGCATCATAGCCGGTAAGCGTTGTGTTAAAAGGAGAACCACAGGTGCTGAACGTATAAGACCTTCCGATATCCACCGTAAATGTGGCATACGTACCGCCTCCAATAAGCACCGAATCAAAATTGACACAGGGTGGACGTTGCCCGTCAAATTCAAACACATTATCATTTGGGCATTGCCCGGCAGTAAAAAAAGGCAGCACGAGAAGCACCGGAAGTGTTGGCCAGTACGCAAAAAAGCTTTTCAATGATAGGTTGCAGTAGGTTTGCCGTTTCACTACTTATTTTTATTGTAAGATAATTTTCTCAACAACAACCTCCTTATCGGTCTGCAGGCGAAGATAATACATACCCTTGGCGTGCGAAGTAAAATCTAAGGTTTCTTCGTGTTGCTGCCATTGGCGAATTTTGGTTCGGTAGATACATTGTCCTTGCATATTGTAAATAGCCAATACACTGCCAGGAAGGGTAGCTCCTGTTAGTTTAACATGCAGACGGCCGTTGCTCGGATTGGGATATATGTTCACTTCCGGAACGTCAGGCAAGTTCACTCCGGTACACTGCGCTACTCTGACACTTACCTGCATGCTATTGGTGCAGCCGGCATTATCGGAATAAATATACACTAATGTATGGTTGCCTACTCCGGCTTGGGAGGGATTAAATGTATTCCCCGCCACTCCGGGACCCACCAGCTGGCCACCAGCGGGTATCAACGCCAGAGATACCGGCCCTACCCATGAACAATATTCCGCATCCAGACCAATGATCTGAAGCTGCGGAATATCGTTGACTATAACAAGAGATGTATCCGAGCCTTTACAACCATTTTGATCAGTATAGGAATACACAATGCGGTGCGGGCCACCGGCACCGGCTAATGAAGGATTAAAAGAATTAGCAATCAATCCCGGACCACTGAAGGTTCCACCCGGAGGAGAACCCGTCATCTGTGCCGGAAGTGCATCTATACAATAAACAGGACTGAGCCCCGAAAGAGTAACCTGAGGCAACGGATGCACAGTAGTGCTTACTGTCTGGAAGTTGGTACAGCCTCCGGCAGATGTATAGGTGTATTGAATCTGATGTGTACCGGGACCAGCCGTTAGAGGATCAAATTGATTGCCTACTACCCCGTTGCCCAAAAAAGTACCTCCAGACGGAAAACCATTCAACGTTGCCGGGGGATCATTAAGGCAATATTTGGGATTGACCCCTGAAATAGAAACCACCGGCACATTGGTTACAACAACCGACTGAGATTTTGATGCGGTGTTGCGGCACCCTATGGTATCGGTAAAAGTGTATGTAATCACATATGGCCCTCCTACTCCGGCAGCGGCCGGGTCAAACTGATTGCCCGTAACCCCGGGTCCAGAAAAGGTGCCGCCAAAGGGCGATGCTAAGAGAGTATACACAGGATCATTCACACAAAACGTATTGGGAGATATGACAAAGGTTATTACCGGTTGATCATTCACTATGGTAGTTTGTGAAGCCGTAGCATCGCACCCGTTAGGTGCAACATAATGATAGGACACTACGTGTGTACCTACCCCGGCAAGGAAGGGGACAAAGGTGTTACCGCCCACTCCGGGACCGCTAAAGGTGCCGCCTGCCGGTAATCCGGTAAGAGCTGATCCCGGCTGGGTGATGCAATAATCCGGATTCAGGCCCGTAAAGCTCACAGCAGGAGGCTGTAACACAGTTACCGTTGCGGTATCCGAGCGCCCACACCCAATCGGAGTGGCATAGCTATAAATGATTTGGTGTACGCCCACACCGGCATTTTGGGGATCAAAAACATTTCCCGACACGACCGGCCCGGTAAAGGTGCCACCCGAAGGATTTCCGACAAGGGTTACCGGAGCGTCATCCAGACAATAAGAGCTACTAAGTCCTGACAGGGTCACCGCAGGATAAGGCTGCACATCTACGGAAGCATACACCGGTATTGACCATCCGCAGCACTCGGTTCTCACCCGGAAGCGCACAGTGTATACTCCCGTTGAAGGAGGAACATAGCTTCCGGGATTTTGTGCTCCGAAGGTTTGAAGCCGCACGCCATTTTGATTATAGATTTCCCATTCATAAATAATACCTTGCTCAGGCGTTCCCAGCTGTATGGCATCTCCTACGCAAATAGCTGCCGGCAGGCTATTGATCACCGGCATCTGGCGATCACGGGTAAGGGTAATAAAGCTCTCATAAGGAATACCGTTAAGCTTTATTGTTTTGCCTCCCCTGGAAGTAAAGTAGATGAGAGCATTATTTGATTGATTATTGTAGGATGAGCCCGTTGCCGAGAGGTCATTGACAAAGGATGCACCGGAGCCTGTGAGATCCCATGCCCCCGAAGTTTTTGTGATATTAATTTCAGAGTACGGACAAGCAGCAATGTTTTTATAATCCACTGCCAACAAGGGCGGGTTTACCGGATAAGTACCTGACTGACTTACCAGCGCGCCTCCAAACTGAGCTATGGCCATACTTGGGCCATTGGCTCCGTCACGTCCACGACCTCCGCTACCTCCACTGCCTCCCGCACCACCGTTGCCGCCGTAAAAACCATCACAACGGCTGTGGTATCCTCCGAAGGAGCCTAATGCTCCCGCACTGCCCGGCTGGCCCGCGGCACCCTGTCCGCCAATGCCTCCGCTGCCTGGTTGCAGGGAACAATCCTTTACAAGCCCGCTACCTCCGCCATAAGCATAAATAGCAATAGAAGCACCTCCGCCATATCCTCCTTCTCCTCCCAGGCCGCCATCACCGCCCCGCCCACCATTGCCACCACTGGCATTGCCGCTTCCGCAACTGCACAAACAGCATGTGCCGATAGCCGCCCCACTGCCACCACCGCCACCACCGCCACCAAAGCCATTACCTCCATTGGTTTTATCATTAGGTACGTAATACACATTGGCAACAAGGTTGGCTGAGGGTCTGTCTCCCGGAGCGTAGCCCGTGCCGTTAGCACCAGGGGCACCATTACCGCCAGACCTACCCCAGTTGCCGCTGGCATCACATCCGAAAATATTGCAACTGCCATTACCTACGCCACTACCGCCCGGTCCGCCTGCTGCTCCGCCATTACCCGGTGAGCCCGGTGAGCCGGGAGATGAAGCCCCTCCGCAACCCGAAGTGTAACCGCTGCCCAAACCGCCGGCTCCCCCTCCTCCTGCTCCACCGGTTCCGCTGATGGCACTACCAGAACTTCCGTTGGTACCACTGGCCGTGGTGATGATGCACCGAATCAGGCTGTAATTCGCGCAGTTTAGTATGTGCAAGCCATACACCGAGTGCCCCCGACCGCTGGTAGTCCCAGGTGTGGAAGAAACATTTATTGTCAGGTCCTGAAGCGTCCAGCCGTTGATGTTACTTGCCTTGATACCGATGGTGTGTCCTACCGTTACACCACCTACTACATCGGTTTGAAAGCCACCCAGATTGATTACCGTAAGCGCATCACTTCTTTTTACCCAGTTACCCGAACCATCAATTCGATAGCCGCCATCAATTTTTACACTGTCAGCAGGCAGAGTTAAACTGCCGTTTATATTGTAAGTACCTTCCAGCACGCGAATGGTTCTTCTTGTGCCTGAAACCAGATTCATCGCATATTGCAGGCTTGTTGGGCTGGTGGCCGTGCCTGTAATGCTGTTGCCTGAAGGCGAAACGTAAATGATATCGCAGGGTTGCTGGGCAAGAGCCAAACTGCAGCACAGGACGCACACAAATGTAAAAAGCCCATTTCTCATAAGAGGATTACTTTAACCCAAATTTAAAGATTACATGGATAAAATAGCAATCTATCGTCTCCCAGGCCGTATCATTGCACGATTATCTTAGCCGTAATGTTTCCGGAAGAGGTTATTAACTGAATAAAGTAAGACCCCGCAGGGAATCCGGTTAAATCTACATCCACGGATACATCTGGTAATAGCAACCTTTTCTGCACCATCAGGCGACCGGTTATATCATAAACTTTTAATGTAACATCGGGTCTCTTCATAGCAGAAATTTCCATCCTGAACCATCCGGAAGTCGGATTGGGATATACCCTCACAGAGGGGCTTTCCGTACCAGTAATGCCGGTGCAAGACTCCACCCGCACCTGAACAGTTTTAACCTCCGAGCACCCGTTCATACTGGTTACCTCGTAGGCAAGCACATGCGTTCCTAATCCGGCTACTTTCGGATTAAAAAAGCTGTCATTTGAAATTCCAGGTCCTGACCATGTTCCCCCTGCGGGAAGCGCATTAATTGCTGAAGGCTGGTCTTCCAGACAATATTGCGGGCTAAGTCCGGAAATGAATATGAAAGGCTTATTTAATACTGTGACCATTTGCGTATCGGTACCCACACAGCCATTAGCACCCACATAGGTGTATACAATAGGATAAGGGCCTCCGGCACCGGCAAGGGGAGGGGCAAATGTATTACCTGATACACCGGGTCCTGAAAACCGACCTCCTGCAGGATTCCCTTGTAAAACAACCAGCGGTTCATTAAAGCAATATTCCGGTGCAAGATCTACCAGGGAAGCAGACGGAGCATCATAAATCATAATCTGTATGGTTGTGTCACCCGTACAACCACGACTGTCTGTATAGGTGTATGTAACACTATGCGATCCTAATCCCGCCTGAATCGGATACAGCAAATTCCCTGAAAAACCATCACCGGTAAAAGTTCCTCCTGACGGTGCAGCGTGCAGTTGAACTGATGGCTGATTGATGCAAATATTGCCCGGGTTGATGATTACCGGCTGAGGTGTAGGATAGACCATTCTGACTGCTGAAACAGAACCCGTACACCCGTTGGAATCCATATAGAAATAATGTATAACAGCCGGGGAAGCGTAATCTACCAATGGCGGCACAAAAACATTTCCCTGCATTTCATTCCCGATAAAGATGCCTCCCGATGGCATACCGGACAAAGTATCCGGCTGGCTTTCCTCACAATAGTAAGGATCAAGACCCATTATAGACACCATGGGCGGCACGTGTACAGTAACGGTCTGCGACTTGAAGCTGGAACAGCCAAGCTGGGTGCGTATGGTGTAGGTTATGGTGTGTACACCCGGTCCTGCATAATAGGATACGAAAGTGTTTCCGCTAATGCCCGGTCCGCTGAAAATCCCTCCGGAAGGATTACCAATCAAAACATGCGCAACCGTGTCCGGGCAATATTCAGGCTGTAGCCCTGCAAAACTGACATTTGGCGCAGGAAATATGTTTGTAGTGTTGCTGTCCGTTGCACTACATCCAAAAGTGTCAGTATATGTATAGAGGATAGTATATTGTCCGGGTGTCAATGAAGCAGGCATGAATACATTACCTGTTATGCCGGGTCCGGAAAAGACCCCTCCGGCAGGGAAACCAGTCAATGTATCGGGAAGATTATCATCGCAATAAGAGATATCCAGTCCTGTCATCATCACCTGGGGTATATTATGCACCGTCACCAAGACAGCTCCTGTTGCCGTGCAGCCGTTGACATCCGAAGCCGTTAGCTGGTACAAAGTTGTAGCTAAAGGAGATGCCGGGCGACTGCCTGTGCCCGTTGTAATCACTCCATCACTCCAGCTATACTGAATGCCTCCGGATGCTGTAATAATGACGCTATCCCCTCTGCAGATTTCCTCATCAGGGCCGGGAATAACCACCGGCTGCGGATAGATGTTAACCGTCACCGAGTCACTTGCGGAACAGCCATTAAGATCCGTAACCGTTACATGGTATGTGGTTGAATCGGAGGGAGATACCTGTATAAAAGCCGTTTGCTCCCCGGTGCTCCACGAATAAGCAATGCCGCCGGAAGCTGTAAGCACCGTTGAGGCTGAGGGGCAAACGGTCTGGTCATTGCCTGCATCAGCTGGTGGCAGCGGCAACACTGTAACGGTGACATCATCCGTTGCGGTGCAACCATCCGCATTGGTTACCGTTACCGTATAGACGGTAGTCACAGCCGGAGTAACCACAATACCGGAATCTGTGGAGCCTGTGCTCCATGAATAAGATACACCACCGGCTGCAACCAGGGTAACTGCTTCTCCCAGACACACAGCAGTGTCAGGTAGTGCCAGTGCCGCAGGAGCAGGCAGAACCGTAGTTTGCAGCGTATCGGCAGCCCAGCAGCCATTACCATCGGTATATTCATACAGGATCGTACGTGTGCCCCCACCTGCCAGAGAGGGATTGAACATAGTGTAGCCATAGGAATAGAAATTCAGACTCCATGTGATCAAACTACCGTCATCACCCGTGAAATTATCGGATATCAAAAGTTTCCATGTACCATTGGGACTGGTGACTCCATCATTCAAGACATTCAGGTCATCTCCAATTGTAGAAGAAGCAGTAAATGTGCCACTCAGAGCGGGAGCTACTATGTTACACAAAGCATCATCCATGCTGTTTCCACTGCCGGGAATAATACACACATTCAAATCATCTTCAGAAGTGCAGGGCATAGAAGCAAGCACTACCTGAGCGCCAGAAGGTGATTCAAGCACAATATCCAGGTCGCTTACGTAGGTATGTGCGATTTGAAAACACACACTTTGCAATATGACATCCATGCCCAGTTGCCCCATCAGCCCACTAACGGATAACCCCGAAGTGACAATGGTATCACTGGGAATATACAGAGGTACCCCCGTTGCAGAAAAAGAAGACGGCCCCATACCAAAGGTTTGTATGCCGGGTCCGGACATTATTCCTCCGGGGGGCGAGCCCCTCAGGGTGTCTGCCTGGTCGTTTTCGCAGTATGTTGTACTCAGTCCGCTCAGTGTAACAATAGGCAACGGATTCACCATAACAGTAACCTCGTCACTTTGCGCACAGCCAAACGTATTTGTACCTGTAACGGAATAAGTATTGGTTACCATAGGCGTGACCTGAACCATAGCTATTGCATCACCTGTACTCCACTGATAAGAGTCTGCTCCGGTGGCGTTAAGTAGTGCAGGTTTACCTTCACATGTTTCCATATCCGGACCAGCATGTACTGAAGGTAGAGGGTATACAACGGCTGTCTGTGTTTGATAATTAACGCAGCCATTCACATCAGTGAAAGTATACGTGATTACGTGATTACCCGGGCCAGCAGCTGCCGGATTAAAGGCAAGTATGCCGGGGATTTCAAATTCAAGGGACCAGGAAAGCAGGAGCCCGTCTTCCATAAACTGATTATCGGCAATGGTCAGTTTCCAGACGCCATTGGGAGATGAGCCATCGTTCAAGTCATCCAGATCAAACCCCAGCATGGCATTATATACTCCGGACAGCGCAGGGGGTGTAGCACTGCAGGGTGCCAATTCAATGCTGTTTGCGGTTCCCGGAGTAATACAAACATCCATATCAGCAAGCAACCCGCACAGGTTGGCTGCAAGGGTCACTGTGGCGCCTCCGGGGGATTCCAGAATAAAAGTAAGTTCACTTATGTGCGGATGATTTACTGAGAAGCAGGCCCGCTTCAGAATAACATCGCTTCCCAGCGCAGAGACCGATGAAAGATTCACAGGCAGATTAAAGACATTACTTACGTTGCTAAAAATATTCTTAAATGTATCCGTGTAGGTCACTTCTACGGGAAAACCTCCTATGCCCGGGCCGCTGAAAATCCCTCCTGATGGTGTACCTGTAAGTGTGTCGGGCTGATTGTTGGCACACTGTGTAGCATCCAGTCCGGCAAAGGTTACCACCGGCAACGGGTTAACCGTAACCAAAGCAGTATCCGATGCCCTACAATTATTATCATCCGTAGCCGTAAATATTAAATTATAAGCTCCCGGAACCGAAGTATGGAATACCGGAGTTGGGGATATGACTGAGGAGAGGGGGCCTACATCGCCTGTCCATTGGGCAGCAACCACATTACCGGTGCCTGCAGACAGATTCGCATCCAGTGTAAGGGAATTTTGCTGACATACCGTAGCCGGATCGGGAGTGATATTTACGGAAGGATTTTCGTTGACAACTACAGTAACCACATCGCTGGCCTGACAGTTTTTGGAATCGGTTACTGTGTAGGTCAGTTGATAGCTGCCCGAAGAGGTGGCATGGAACACAGGATTCACCATACTGTTATCCGACAGGAAACTGTTGGCTCCTGTCCACAGGTGTGTAATGTAGGGCGGATTACCTCCGGAAGGATTTCCATTCATAAGGCGGCTATCTGATTCACAAAGTTCAATGACATCAGGTGTTATAGCAGCCTGAGGATTGGCGTATACGGTAACCCAAACGCTATCGGAGGCCTGGCAACCGTTGTCGTCTGTTACGCTATATACCAAAGGGCCAAAATTCCCGGCTATACCCATATTAAAAACCACCGAGGAATTATTTACCGAAGAAACCAAAGCCACCCCATTCCATTGATGAGCTAGAATCGCAGATGATCCAGCCACCGGATTGCCCTGGAGAGTAATATCATTAGCTGCACAAACTTCGGGTGATAAAGGCGTAATAACTACTGTAGGAGGCACGTTACGGGTAACCTGCATCACGCATCCTGAGCTGTTGCCTGCTGCATCTGTCACTGTCCAGTTTACAGCGGTGGTACCGACAGGATATGTGCCGCTGGCATTACTTGTGCCGTTAAAATCGTTTATAAGAGAAGCCACACCGCAATTATCCCCGGTTGCCGGCAGCGGAATGATGATGCTGCTATCGCAAACAGGAATAACGATATCAGCTGGACAGGTAATAACGGGGTTTTCTGTATCGGTGATAGTCACCGTATGAGAGCAGCTAGCGGTATTGCCGCTTAAATCGGTAATAGTCCACCCCACCAGAGTAGTTCCAACCGGATAAAAATCACTGGCATTAGCCGTTCCATTGAAATTATTTACTATGGACAGGATTCCACAGTTGTCAGAAGTGGCGGGGGCAGGAATTGCCACATTCGCTCCACACATACCGGCATCATTGGGCTGAGTAATATTCGCAGGGCAGGTAATTACCGGTGACTCAATGTCATTGACGGTGATGGTATGTGAGCAGGTAGCGGTATTATTGCTTACATCGCTAACCGTCCACGTTAAAATCGTGATACCTTGAGGATACACATCCGTAGCGTCAGCTGTTCCGTTAAAACTGTTGGAAAGCGTAAAAGTCACACAATTATCGGAAGCCGAAGGCAAGGGCGGACTAACCAGGGCTGAGCATTGCCCTGCATCGGTATTTACTGTGATATCTGCAGAACAGGATATAACCGGTGGTATAGGCTCAAAAAGATAGAGGTCAAAAGTACCCGTGTCTTCATTAGCTTGATTGAGTACTCCCAGGCGAAGAAGATACGTTGTGCCTGCAGTAACAGACCATGTTACGGAAGACTGTAAAATACCGCCTGTTGTATCATCATTGCATGCAATAATTATTCCCGGACAAGGTGCGGTATAGACGGCTATTTTGGTATCAAACAGTGTTCCGCCCACAGTTGTAAACATTGCCGTACCATCACAATTGGGAGTGAATGCATACCACACATCACTAAAGATGGTATCATTTCCCCCGCCCGCACAGGCAGGCAGGCTGCCGCCCCCGTCTGTGTTAGCTCCTCTATTATCAAAGGGTATGTTTTGTCCCGGGTTAATAACGATGGCGTCCAAACAATCATCATTGGAGCCAACAGATTTAGCAGTATAAGTTGTTCCGGCAAGGAACAGTATCATCAGTAACCATCTCAATTGATTCATCACGATTGTTTTTAGATGCATTAAAATAAATTTCCCTGTTTTATTATAAAAATGGAATTAAACAATCTGCTATTTGAGGAATCGCGCTCCGAGGGAGGTCCTCCAGAGACAGGTGCAAAAGTAAGGGAGACGAATTCCAGCGTTCCTTTGTCGGCAGGATAATTATCACAGATAATCAGCGACCACATGCCGTTGGGATCAGAGCCGTCATTAAAAGTATCCAGATTATCATCGGGGGTGAACCTACCAATAAACGGTGGATCATGGAGGGAAAGTGAACCCGCCGGGGCTTCGCGCACGAAAGAAACCGTCTGCCGGCAGCGACTGTCATCAGGGTTTCCGTAGTTATTCCTGTATCCCCCATGGGCTGAAGCCAGGGTTATTGTTTTGCCCGCAGGCGATCGCAATTGGATTTCCAGGTCGGAAGTAAATGAATGCCGGATAATGAGCCCCACTTCTTGCAATACAATATCAATACCCAGCTGGAAACCCACCGCATCCCGCACTTCAAAGGAATAGACCATTGGATGTTCGCAGGAGTTATCCGGGATGCTCACACTCATGCCACAAGGCGAAGTATATGTTTGCGCCTTTACGGAAAGGAAGACCAATAAGAAAAAAAACAGCGTCCCCACTCCCGATATAGGAAAAATACTACCGGTCACGTGCAACTCCGGTTAAAGATGAACAAATGGTTTAGCTACAATTTTAAATGCACCAACCCGGCAGCCGGGTCTAATTAACTCACAGCCCGTATGTGTATAAAGTGCAACCGATGCTTAAGTCACTGTAATCCGGTGACATAAGTCATCTTCTACTCCTGATTTGACGTATAGTATTACACGCAAAAAACCAGAGCGGACATGCAAGCATTTATATTTATAGAATATGTGGGATGGTCTTTTTTGTTTTTATTGCCACAAGCATGGCTGCAGCCAAAAGCCAGAGCACATTCCGGCTTATTTATGATTTGTTTCGGGCAAACTGTTCCAGTGGGGGATGTCACGTTTCTGCATCTAATCCGATATTCAATGCAGAGGGCAGCGAAAGTGATCTTTATGCGAGTCTGGTAAACGCATTGCCGGTAAATCCAACGGCCCGAGCAAAGGGATACAAACTGGTTGACCCGGGACATCCCTATAACAGCTTTCTGCTATACAAAATAGGAAGTGATTTAGACCCCTATCTGACTTTAGGGCCTGAATTTGGCGAGCGTACGCCTCAGGCTCACAGCACGCTGAACGACTACGATATTGAGCTGGTACGTCAGTGGATACTGATGGGAGCGCCTCAAACAGGCAACAAAGTGAATTATCCTCTTCTGGTGGAGTATTATACCCAGGGAGGCTTTGATATGCTTCCCATTCCTGCAACGCCTTCACCATTAGAAGGCATGCAGGTGCGTGTTGGCCCCATATTTCTGGCCCCCGGGGAGGAAGTGGAGTGGGATATAAAGCAACACCTTCGCAATCAGAATACACTGAAAGTGTATCGCACGGAGGGTTTTATGTCGTGGCAGTCGCATCATATGCTGCTTTTTAAATACAACGGTGATGGCTCTGGTGTACGGGAAGGATTAAGGCGGGTACCCACCGAAGCTTTCCCATTCAATGGTGATGTAACGCTTACCGGAGCATGGCAGAATGATGATGACTTTATTCTTCCGGAAGGCACAGCCTTTTTCTGGAGGCCCAATACAGTTCTGGACTTTGATTATCATATTAAAAACTATAGCAACACCGAAATCCTTCCGTCTGATTTTTATCTGAACATTTATTTTGACACCAGCAACACACGGAATATAGAGATGCATGCCAAGCTGGTAAATAATGCTGCCCTGCTGTTGTTCCGGGGCGACAACTCGCGTGTAGCCAGCGAAAACTTCCATGAAGACCGCTATATCTACATGATGTCATCTCATCTTCATAAATGGGGCACCGACTTTGATGTGTATCTGAAAAATGCAGACGGCTCACGCGGAGCTCAGATTTACGAGGGTTTCTTTAATGAAGATTACTCTTTCAATCAGGGATATTATGACTGGGAGCATCCTCCCATCCGCTATTTTAACCCGATGCCGAAAGCCAGCTACGGACTTGAATACACTGCCCGGTGGAATGTAGGAGTGCCCTTTGTAACTTTCGGGCTCACAGCCGATGATGAAATGATGTTATTTACTTACCTCTACACTAAAGAGGAGGTACCGCAATTGCCGGCCGCATCGCCTGAAAGAGTTGAGAGCTCACAGATAACTTTAAGCCCTAATCCTTTTACAACCGGTTTCCATGTTGATCTGCACCTGGATCATGCAGCAAAAACTACGATTGAGTTACGTGACGTGCCGGGTAAGAAAATCATGACACATGAGTGTGGCCTGCTCCAACCGGGTAATCATCAGATGTGGATATCTTCTGAACTCATGCCCTTCAGCGGAATTTACTTTGTTATCATCAGAATAAACGGTGAAGCAGTTAAGACCGAGAAGATTACAAAAATATAAGTCAGAAGCAGCTCAGTCTTTTTTCTTTACTATGAGAAATAACTCTTCATCAGGCCGCTTCATAAGGTATTTTTCCCGGGCAAATTTTTCCAGAGCTTCATCTGTTGAAAAGAGAAGTTCATGGGTGTGATGAATTTTCTGAAGCTCATCCAGGTAAAATTTCTTTTCTTTTTTCAGCTTATTCAACTGCTTCTGTAAGCGGATGCGGGATACAAGGTCATTGCGGTCAAAAAAGAGCATCCACACAAAAAAAACTATTAATGTGGCAACATACTTGTTTTTCAGAGCAGGCAGAATTTTTTCATGAAGAGCCTTATATATCATGTTTCCAAAAATAGAACAGGCAGTGTGAATCGTCCCTGCGGATTTCAACACACCAACGGCAGGCGATTAATTTAGTGTATAGTTCCGGCTGCTTAAAAGTGCATTCAGAAGAACCGGTATTGTTTTCCCGGATAATAAGCCTTTTTACCCAGCTCTTCTTCAATGCGCAGCAACTGATTATATTTTGCCACACGGTCAGAGCGGGAAGCAGAGCCTGTTTTTATTTGACCGGTATTTAGGGCTACTGCAAGGTCGGCAATGGTAGTGTCTTCGGTTTCTCCTGAACGATGGCTCATGATGTTATTGTAAGAGTTTTCAGCTGCCAGCTTAACAGCAGCAATCGTTTCGGTTAGTGTGCCTATCTGGTTTACTTTTATCAGAATGGCATTGGCTACCTTTTCCTCAATTCCTTTTCTGAGGCGGGAGGCGTTGGTTACAAAAAGGTCATCTCCTACGAGCTGTACTTTTTTCCCTACCCTTTCGGTAAGCAGCCTCCATCCTGTCCAGTCGTCTTCAGCCATTCCGTCTTCAATAGAAATTATAGGATATTTTTTTATCCAGGAAGCCCAGTAATCCACCATTTCCTCGCTGGAAAGTTTTCTGCCATCGGATTTGTGAAAGTGATAAACCTTTTCATCAGGTACATAGAATTCCGAAGCGGCAGGGTCAAGGGCGATGAAAACATCTTTGCCGGGTTTGTAACCCGCTTTTTCAACTGCCTTCAAAACTGTTTCTATGGCTTCTTCATTAGATTTTATTTCAGGCGCGAAACCTCCTTCATCGCCAACATTTGTGGAGTAGCCTTTGTCGCGAAGTACTTTTTTAAGGTGATGAAAAATCTCGGTGCCCATCCTCAGGGCATAGGAAAAGGTCTCTGCTCCCACCGGCATCACCATGAATTCCTGAAAGTCAATTTTATTGTCCGCATGAGCACCACCGTTGAGAATGTTCATCATCGGAATGGGTAAGGTACGGGCTTTTTTGCCGCCCAGATAGCGGTAGAGAGACACCTTTTCTTCCACTGCGGCTGCGCGCGCTGCTGCAAGAGAAACAGAGAGTATCGCATTGGCTCCCAGGCGACTTTTGTTTTCGGTACCATCCAGTTCAACCATGATGGTGTCAATCTTTTCCTGGTCGGTTACTTTAACGCCTTTGAGTTTTTTTGCGATAGCGGTGTTAACGTTATGCACTGCTTTGAGCACGCCTTTCCCCAAATAGGCCTTGCCTCCATCACGCAGTTCAACGGCTTCATGAGCCCCGGTGGATGCTCCGGAGGGCACAGCTGCTCTACCGCAAGCCCCTTTCCTGGTAATGACTTCAGCCTCTACGGTTGGATTGCCGCGGGAGTCCAGAATCTGACGGGCATGTACTTTACTGATAGCACTCATAGGCAGAGAAATTGAAGATTTAAGGAACCATTCACTGTGAAACTCTACACGCTTTCTACTTCAACAGTTGCTTTTACCATATTTACAAATTCATCAAACAGATAGCGGGAATCTATCGGGCCGGGAGATGACTCGGGATGGTACTGCACGGAGAAGGCTTTTTTATTCTTCAGGCGAATACCCGCCACGGTGTTGTCGTTGAGGTTAATGTGGGTCAGTTCAATATGAGGAGATTTCTTAATGTCATCCATATTGACCGAGAAGCCATGATTCTGAGACGTGACTTCACAATGTCCGGTCAGGAGGTTTTTCACCGGGTGGTTAAGTCCACGATGGCCGTTAAACATTTTGTAAGTAGAAACGCCCGCAGCCAGCGCCAGCAACTGATGCCCCAGACAGATGCCAAATACGGGCTTTCCCGATTCCAGTATTTTTTTAACAGTTTCAACCGCATAAGGCATTGCGGCAGGGTCACCGGGGCCATTGCTTAGAAAATAGCCATGAGGTTCCCATTGTTTCATTTTCTCAAAGGGCGTCTTTGCCGGAAAGACCTGCAGATAACAGCCGCGTTCAGCCAGACAACGCAAAATATTTTTTTTGATGCCAAGGTCCAGTACTGCAATCTTCAGATGGGCGGAAGCATCTCCGTAAAAATAAGGAGCCGGGGTACTTACACGACTGGCCAGTTCCAGCCCTGCCATGGAAGGCACCTGTTTGAGTTTCTGATTCAGGACGTCCAGGTCAAAAATTTCAGAAGAGATAATTGCGTTCATCGCGCCTTTGTTTCGGATATGCCTTACGAGGGCGCGGGTGTCCAAATCGGAAATCGCAACCACGTTATTGAGTTGCAGGTACTGTTGCAAAGAACCAGAAGCCAGAGGCCTGGAGTAGACATCACCGGAAAAATTTTTCATCACCAGGCCGGCTATTTTTATGCCGTCTGATTCTACCTCATTATCCTTCACTCCGTAGTTACCTATGTGGTCGGCAGTCATTACCAATATCTGGCCGAAGTAGGAGGGATCGGTGAATACTTCCTGGTAGCCGGTCATTCCGGTATTGAAGCAGATTTCACCTGCTGTTGTTCCTATAGCACCTGCAGCCTTGCCATGATATACAGTGCCATCTTCCAGCAACAATACTGCTTTAGGGCTGACTTTTACGGCTGAACCATGCATGCAGTGATGATTTGGGCAAAGTTAAAAAAATTGACAGGTGCCGGAAAGGCAAAAGCAGCAAAATAAAAAAAGGCAGGGGATAATCCTGCCTCTTTTTCGGGTTTTCACCATAGCTTTTACAGGCATTATTGCTTAGCAGCCGGATCATCGGATGATGGAGTATCGGCCGGAGGCTGCTCGGATACACTACTGGTTTTTTCTTGCGGTGCAGTGGTTTTTGCTTCCGCTTGAGGGGAGGATTTTCCACGGCCCCTGCGGGTGCGTTTTCTGCCCTCGGCTTTGGTCTTCTTTTCTTTCACATAGAGGTCGTTGAAATCTACCAGTTCAATCATGGCCATTTCGGCAGCATCACCCTGACGATAGCCAAGTTTAATAATGCGGGTGTAGCCACCCGGGCGGCTGGCCGTTTTCTCGGCTACGGGGCCAAACAATTCTTTCACTGCTTCTTTGTTTTGCAGATAGCTGAACACGATCCTACGGGAATGGGTAGAGTTGTTTTTACCTTTTGTAATCAGGGGTTCAACAAATTTTCTCAGTTCCTTGGCTTTGGCCAGTGTGGTATTTATCCGCTTATGCAAAATAAGGGAATTAGCCAGGTTGGATAACAGCGCCTTACGATGCTGTGTATCGCGTCCGAGGTGATTAATTTTTCTGCCGTGTCTCATAGTGCTTAAATGCTTTCAGCCGGCCTTGGACCGGTAACTGTTTAACAAATGTTATTTATCCTCATTAAGCTGATATTTGGAGATATCCATGCCGAAGTGCAGTCCTTTTTCATTTATCAGCTGTTCAATTTCAACCAGCGATTTTCTTCCGAAGTTGCGGAATTTGAGCAGTTCGTTGGTATCATAGGTAACCAGATCAGCAAGGGTATTGATTTTTGCAGCTTTCAGACAGTTATAGGCACGTACAGACAGATCCAGATCTTCCAGGGGCGTATTGAGCACCTTGCGCATATGCAGCACCTGTTCATCTACCACATCTTCCTTTGTAGTGTCATAAGAATCAAAGGTGATGTTTTCATCCGAGATAAGCATCAGATGCTGGATAAGAATTTTTGCAGCTTCTTTGATGGCATCTTCAGGATGGATGGTTCCGTCTGTATCTACTTCAATAATCAGTTTTTCATAATCGGTTTTTTGTTCCACACGGGTATTTTCCACATGATACCTTACATTCTTGATAGGAGTGAAAATGGCGTCAATTGCAATGGTATTGAGCTGATCGGCAGAGGGTTTGTTTTCTTCGGCAGGCAGGTAACCTCTACCTTTCTGTATGGTTAATTCCATTTCCAGCTTGACGGAGCTTTCCATGCGGCAAATCACCAGATCAGGGTTCATGACACGGAAAGAGTTGGTATGTTTTTCAATGTCACCGGCCCTCAGCTCTTCTTTATCTTTCAGCGACACGAAAATTTTTTCCTCGTCAATGCCTTCTCCCTGTAGTTTTTTAAGTCTTACCTGTTTGAGGTTAAGAATTATTTCAGTCATATCTTCAATAACTCCCTTGATGGTGGAGAATTCGTGTTGAACGCCATCAATTTTTACTGCCGTGATGGCGTAGCCTTCCAGGGAGGATAAGAGGACTCTGCGCAGAGCATTGCCGATGGTTACGCCAAAGCCCGGCTCCAGCGGTTGGAATTCAAAAAGCCCGGAGAAGTCCGTAGCTTTCTGCATTATGATTTTTTCGGGTTTCTGAAAGGTTAGGATGCTCATTTTATATGCTGTTTAGGGTTATCAAAATACATTTTACTTGGAGTACAATTCCACAATCAGTTGCTCCTGAATATTTTCAGGTATATCCTGACGGGAGGGGAGGCTTACAAATTTCCCTTTCATTTCATTTTCATCCCACACCAGCCAACTGAAGGTTTTACCTTTCTTGGCCAGGCTATCCTGAATGACGGCCAGCGCTTTGGAGCGTTCCCTCACGGCTACCGTATCACCCGGACGCAGGGTGTAGGAGGGGATGTTAACGACTTTGTCGTTTACAAGGATATGCTTGTGGGAAACCAGCTGGCGGGCAGCTCTTCGCGAGGGGGCGATACCAAGACGATAGACGGTATTGTCCAGTCTTGCCTCCAGAAGCTGGAGAAGGTTTTCCCCGGTAACTCCTTTTTTGCGGGAAGCCTTTTTAAAGAGATTCAGGAATTGGCGTTCCAGCAATCCATAGGTGTACTTGGCTTTTTGTTTTTCTTTAAGCTGCAAGCCATATTCTGAAAGTGTTCTTCTTCTTTTGGATGCACCGTGCTGGCCGGGGGGATAATTCTTTTTTTCAAAGACTTTATCATAGCCGAAAATGGCTTCTCCGAATTTGCGTGCAATTTTTGTTCTTGGGCCTCTGTATCTTGCCATGGTTGTTTATAATCTGTTTTAATTAAACTCTTCTTCTTTTAGGTGGACGGCATCCGTTGTGCGGGATGGGAGTAATGTCCTTAATGATAGTAATATCAATACCGGCAGCATTGATGTTGCGAATAGCTGATTCTCTTCCCGCACCTGGTCCTTTTACGAACACTTCTACGCGCCTGATTCCCAGGTCATGGGCTTTTTTGGCTGCATCCAAAGCGGCCACCTGTGCAGCATAGGGGGTGTTTTTCTTTGAGCCTTTAAAGCCGCATTTGCCGGCTGATGACCAGGCAATTACCTGTCCCTGATTGTTGGTAAAGCTGATAATGATGTTGTTAAAGCTGGCCTGAATATATACCTTTCCTTCGGGATCAACCTTTACGCCTTTTTTCTTTGTTTTTGCCATTTTGTTTGTTAAATATTTTTTTCCTGTCAAAAGAATTAAAGATTACTTACCTGTTGGAGCTTTTTTCTTGCCTGCTACAGTTTTCCGTTTCCCTTTTCTGGTGCGGGCATTGGTGCGTGTCCGCTGACCGTTTACAGGAAGTCCCTTGCGATGTCGTATTCCGCGGTAACAACCTATATCCATGAGGCGTTTGATATTTAGCTGCACCTCTGACCGCAGTGCGCCTTCCACTTTATATTCGTCATTGATGACTTTTCTTACCTGATTGATGTTTTCTTCGGTCCAGTCTTCAACCTTGACATTCTCATCTACTCCGGCCTTAGCCAGAATTTTGCGGGCGCTGCTTTTTCCGATACCGTAGATATAGGTCAGGGCAATTACGCCTCTTTTGTGCCTGGGTAAATCAATGCCTGCTATGCGTGCCACGTTTTTAGGTTCGTTTTATTTTGGGGTTAGCGAATACATGTCATCGGACTTATCCCTGCCGTTGTTTAAAGCGGGGATTCTTTTTGTTAATCACATAGAGTTTGCCTTTGCGTTTCACAATCTTGCAGTCGGCACTTCTTTTCTTTATGGATGCTCTTACTTTCATAACATTTCATCATTTATACCTGTAGGTTATTCTTCCTTTCGTCAGGTCATAAGGAGACATTTCTACAGCCACCTTATCACCGGGCAAAATTTTTATGTAGTGCATACGCATTTTACCTGAAATATGGGCCGTGATTTCATGGCCGTTTTCCAGCCGCACTCTGAACATAGCATTAGACAGGGCCTCTGTAATAACGCCATCCTGTTTTATCAGTTCCTGTTTGGCCATTTAATCAGCAAATATTTTTCTGTTTCCCTTGATGGGTTTTAAGTTTTTATTTTTTGCCACTTCTTCCTCTATAAAGGAAAAAGTGGAAAGCAAATCGGGTTGTTTGTTTCGCACGGCCACCATCAGTTCAAAATGAGCTGATATAGAGTGATCTGCTGTGCGAATAGTCCATGCATCTTCTTCCTGCACTACTTTTTGGGTACCCAGATTAACCATTGGTTCAATAGCGATCACAAGTCCTTCTTTCATCACCGCCCCTGTACCTCTGCGGCCATAGTTAGGCACTTCCGGATCTTCATGCAGATTTCTTCCTATGCCATGCCCCACCAGCTCTCTAACCAGGTGATAGCCGCGTTCTTTCTCCAGATAGTTTTGTATGGCATAGCTGATGTCTCCAATACGGTTGCCGGCTATGGCCTTCTCTATACCTACGAAAAGAGCCTCTCGTGAGTCAGTCAGTAGTCTCTCTACCTCTTCGGTCACTTCGCCCAGCGCAAAGGTATAGGCTGTGTCGCTGTAAAAGCCATGCTTTTTCACCCCACAGTCAATGGAAACCACATCACCGGGCAAAAGTTCCCTTTCTGATGGCAACCCATGCACGACCTGTTCATTCACCGAGGTGCACAGGGTGAATGCATAATTCCTATAGCCTTTAAAAGCCGGCTCGCCTCCATGGTCACGTATGAACTCTTCGGCCACTCGATCCAGGTGCAGCGTAGTGACTCCCGGCTTGAGTTCTTTGGCTACTTCGGCCAGGGTTTTTGAAACAATCAAAGAACAATCCCTTATCAGCTCAATCTCTTCCTGAGTCTTGTAGTAAATCATTTTACACACTTGCTCCCACCGACTGCCGTCCTTTTATTCTGCCGCTTTTCATCAACCCATCATAGTGCCGCATCAATAAATGACTTTCTATTTGTTGCAGGGTATCCAGTATAACGGATACCAGGATGAGCAGCGATGTGCCTCCAAAAAATATGGCAAACTGAGTATTTACCCCTGCTGATTGGGCAAAGGCCGGCAGGATAGCCACCAGTGCCAGAAATATCGCTCCCGGTAAAGTAATCCTGGACATTACGGCATCAATATATTCAGCTGTTTTCTTTCCCGGTTTTACGCCCGGAATAAATCCGTTATTCTTTTTGAGGTCTTCAGCCCATTGCATGGGATTGACAATGATGGCGGTATAGAAATAGGTAAACAGAATCACCAGGAAGAAATACACAATGTTATAAGGTACGGAAGTGTAGTCACTGAATGTGCCGAGAAAGCCTGTTGTTGTTTCAAATGTGGACGGTATAAACTGTGCTATGGTTGCGGGCAGAAACATGAGTGCCTGGGCGAAGATAATAGGCATTACTCCGGCCGCATTGACTTTAAGGGGAAGGTATTGGCGCACGCCACCATATTGCTTGTTTCCCACAATACGTTTGGCGTACTGAACGGGAATGCGCCTGGTTGCCTGCACCAGAGCAATCACGGCAATGACGATTAGTACGAGAAATACGATTTCAATAAGGAAAGGAACCAATCCCCCACCTTCGGTCAGGCGGGAAGAGAGTTCTGCAGTAAGGGCGAAGGGAAGATGGGCAATGATTCCAATCATAATAATGAGAGATATGCCATTGCCGATGCCTTTATCGGTAATTTTTTCACCAAGCCACATGACAAAGATGGTGCCTGCCGTCAATACCACAAGAGTGGAGATCCAGAATAAACCCTCTCCGATGACGATGGCATCACCGGCCATAAACTTCAGGTTGATTACATAGCCTGAAGCCTGGGCAGCCGTGATGAGCACTGTAAGCCAACGGGTAATCTGGTTAATCTGCCTGCGACCACTTTCTCCTTCTTTCTGCAGTTTTTGGAAATAAGGAACAGCTATGGTAAGCAACTGGATGGCGATGGATGCAGAGATGTAAGGCATAATACCCAGAGCAAATACGGACGCACGGGAGAAGGCGCCTCCGGCAAAAAGGTTTACCAATCCGAGTATGCCGCCAGAGCCCTGTTCAGCAAGAGCATCCAGCTTGGCAGGGTTGATGCCGGGTAAGACCACAAATGAACCCACCCGGTAGATAAGCACAAAGCCCAGGGTAGCCAGAATGCGGGCCCTTAGGTCCTCAATCTGCCAGATATTTTTTAAAGTGGTTATAAATCCCTTCATCCGATATATTTAACCAGGGTTACTGTTCCTCCTGCTTTTTCAATAGCTGCTTGGGCCGAAGCGCTGACGGCATGGGCTTCAAAGTCAATTTTTGATTTCAGCTCTCCGCGTCCCAGTATTTTAAGCCGGTCAGAAGCTTTGATAAGACCAAGTTTTTTAAAGGTATCCAGGTCAAAGCGGGAGATCTTATGTTTTTCCGCCAGCTTCTGCAACGTATCTAGGTTGAGGGCGGTATATTCTGTGCGGAAGATGTTTTTAAAGCCCACTTTCGGCACTCTTCTCTGCAAGGGCATCTGACCGCCCTCATAGCCTATTTTTGTTTTATAGCCGGAGCGGGATTGAGCCCCCTTATGACCCTTGGTTGAGGTGCCTCCGCGGCCGGAGCCCTGGCCTCTTCCCAGACGTTTTACATTGCGCTTAACCGAACCGGGGGCTGGTTTTAATGATGATAAATCCATAGCCTTATACTTTCTCAACTTTAACCAAATGGCTGACTTTTCTGAGCATGCCCTCAATCTGAGGGGTGTGCTCCAGTTCTACACTGGAGTTTAGCTTCTTAAGCCCCAGTGCCCGGAGGGTAGCTTTTTGCCGCTCCGGCTTTTTGATAGCACTTCGCACCAGCGTTATCTTCAATGTAGTCATGTTTTTATCCGTTAAACACTTTTTTCAATGGCACTCTTCTCTGGGTGGATACGGTATGGGCATCGCGCAGAGAGGTAAGCGCTTTGATGGTTGCCTTAATCACGTTATGCGCATTGGATGACCCCAATGATTTTGCCAGGCAGTTGTGTACTCCTGCACTTTCCAGTACCGCCCGCATGGCACCTCCGGCAATTACTCCGGTACCTTCTGAGGCGGGTTTAATCCACACTTTACCTGCTCCGAACTTTCCGTATACTTCATGTGGAATAGTGCCCTTAATGACCGGCACTTTTATCAGGTTTTTCTTGGCATCATCAATACCTTTGGATATGGCTTCAGTTACTTCGCGGGCTTTGCCCAGTCCATGGCCAACGATGCCGTTACCGTCTCCTACTACCACGATAGCCGAAAAGCTGAAGGTGCGACCGCCTTTGGTCACCTTAGCTACCCTGCGAATATTTACCACTTTTTCTTTAAGGTTCAGTTCGCTTGCCTTGACTCTTTGTAAATCTCCGGTTGACATGTGCTATTTTAATTCGGTTCTGTTGCTTTTAAAAATTAAAACTTTAATCCTCCCTGCCGTGCACCATCGGCCAGGGCTTTGACTCTTCCGTGATACAAATACCCTCCCCTGTCAAATACGACCTGGGTAATGCCCGCAGCGATAGCTTTTTGGGCCAGTGCCAGGCCTACGGCTGCTGCCTGTTCTGTTTTGGTGCCTTTGCGCTGAAAATTTTTTTCCCTCGTAGAGGCCGCCACGAGCGTATGCCCGATGGTGTCGTCAATAATCTGGGCATAGATTTCCCTGTTACTCCTGAATACAGCCAGCCGGGGGCGCTCAGGTGTACCGGATATTTTCTTCCGGATGCTTTTTCTTATTTTGTTTCTTCGGAGTACCTTTTTTGCCAACATACTTTTTTAGAGATTATTTACCAGATGAAGCGGCTGTTTTACCTGCTTTTCTCCGGATGTATTCACCTTCATATTTGATACCCTTGCCCTTGTAAGGCTCGGGAGGACGGATAGACCTGATTTTGGCAGCTACTTCACCCAGCAATTGCTTATCTATGCTTTGCAAAGTTACCAAAGGATTTTGGCCCTTTTCCTGGGTTGCACTGACCTTGATTTCTTTGGGTAATTGCACCACCACAGGATGGCTATACCCGACACTGAGTTCCAGATTTTGCCCTTTGGCAGCAGCACGATAGCCTACGCCTACCAGTTCCAGTTTTTTTTCATATCCCTTTGATACGCCAATGATCATGTTGTTAATGAGGGAACGGTAAAGTCCATGCATAGCTTTATGGCGTTTCTGGTCGGTAGGGCGCTGAACGATGATACTGCCGTTTTCAATCTTTACGGTGATGTCAGGATGAATTTTTTCTGACAGTTCTCCTTTGGGGCCTTTTACAACCACGCGGTTGCCGGCTTCCACCTTCACCTCAACGCCCTGAGGTATTTTAATGGGTAACTTTCCTATGCGAGACATGAGTGACTGATGATTAGTAAATTTCGCAAATAACTTCTCCTCCCACGTTTAATTCTTTTGCCTGTTTATTGGTCATTACTCCTTTGGAAGTAGAAATAATGGCTATTCCGAGTCCGTTCAGTACACGGGGCATATCTTCTACTGAAACGTATTTTCTTCTTCCGGGTGAACTCACGCGCTTCAGCGATTTGATGACAGGTGCGTTTTCCTTATCGTATTTGAGGGCTATTTTTATAATGCCCTGCCCGTTTTCCTGCTCTTCAAACTTGTATTTTTCTATATATCCCTGATCGTACAGAATTTCTGTGATTCTTTTTTTCAGATTGGAGGCCGGCACCTGAACAATGCGATGGCGTGCCATGAGGGAATTTCTCAGGCGGGTTAAGTAGTCTGCAATAGGATCGGTCATGGTGTTTTATGTTTTCGATTTTACCAGCTTGCTTTGGTTATACCGGGAATTTTGCCTTCATTGGCAAGTTCCCTGAATTTTATTCTTGACAGTCCAAAGATACGTATGTATCCTCTCGGACGACCGGTGAGCTTGCATCGGTTGCGCAATCTTACCGGGGAGGAGTTTCTGGGGAGCTTATCCAGTGCACGATAGTCGCCAGCCTCTTTGAGTGCTTTCCGCTTCTCGGCATATTTGCTTACCAGTTGTTCCCTTTTTATGTTTCTTGCTATAATAGATTTTTTAGCCATATTTTTAAGTGTTTCATTATTTCCTAAAAGGCATTCCTAGTCCTTCCAATAAGGCATAAGCTTCCGCGTCAGTTTTTGCGGTGGTAACGAACGTGATGTCCATTCCGCTGATTTTTGAAACTTTATCAATATCTATTTCAGGGAAGATGATTTGTTCAGTGATGCCGAGGGTATAATTTCCGCGGCCGTCAAAGCTCTTGTTATTTACTCCCCTGAAGTCGCGCACACGGGGTAGGGAAACGGCAATGAGGCGGTCCATAAATTCATACATTCTGTCTCCCCTTAAAGTAACCCGGGCGCCTATTGGCATATTTTCCCGGAGTTTGAAGTTGGATATAGACTTTCTGGCTTTGGTGGGCACAGCTTTCTGTCCGGCTATAGCAGTAAGCTCATCTACGGCTATATCCACCGTTTTTTTGTCCTGGGTAGCTGTGTTTACACCTTTGTTGATGCAAATCTTCTCCAGCCTAGGTACCTGCATAATGGATTTGTAGCTGAATTTTTGCATCAGCGCAGGAACCACTTTTTCCTGATAATGTTTTTTCAATCTCGGAACGTACTTCATTTGATTACTTCACCTGATTTTTTAGCATAACGAACCCTTTTCCCATTGACTATTTTGCGTCCAATCCGGGTTGGCTTACCGGTTTTGGGATCAGCCAGCATGAGGTTGGATATGTGCACGGGGGCCTCTTTTTTGATTATGCCGCCATCGGGATTCTGTGCATTGGGCCGTGTGTGGCGGCTGATGATACGCACTCCTTCCACCAGTGCACGTTGTTTTTCGGGATATACTTCAAGCACTCTTCTGGTACGTTGAAGGTCTTTGTCTTCTCCTGCTATGACAAAGACCATGTCGCCCTTTTTTATGTGCAACTTGGGTTTAAAACGTTGTTTCTTTTTCACGTGCGTGGATGTTTTACAGTTTTACAAAACCTCGGGTGCAAGGCTGATAATTTTCATCTGGTTTTTTTCTCTCAGCTCGCGTGCCACAGGTCCGAAGATGCGGGTGCCGCGTGGTTCGTCCTGTGCATTGAGCAGCACGGCTGCATTGTCATCAAAACGGATATAGGATCCGTCTTTTCTTTTGACAGCTTTTTTGGTGCGAACGACAACGGCTTTTGAGACGGCTCCTTTTTTTATTCCCCCTGAAGGGAGCGCATCTTTTACGGTGACGATAATTTTATCGCCAATAGTGGCATAGCGCTGATGGGAACCGCCCAGCACACGAATGCAGAGCACTTCTTTTGCTCCGCTGTTGTCGGCCACTTTCAGTCTTGTTTCCTGTTGTATCATATTATTTAGCTCTTTCTATGATTTCAACCAATCTCCATCTTTTTGTTTTGCTCAGAGGTCGGGTTTCCATGATGCGCACCTTGTCGCCTATGCCACATTCATTTTTTTCATCATGGACGGCAAACTTTTTTGATTTTTTCATGAACTTTCCATAGAGAGGGTGCTTCACGTTGCGCT
Source organism: Chitinophagales bacterium (assembly GCA_026003335.1). Taxonomy (NCBI): domain Bacteria; kingdom Pseudomonadati; phylum Bacteroidota; class Chitinophagia; order Chitinophagales; species Chitinophagales bacterium. Next base: position 85,098 of record BPHB01000002.1, read on the forward strand.
CTACGAGCACGGTGATGGTTTTGTCCCTCTTGTTGCTTATCACTGTCCCGACTCTTTGTTTTCTGAGCTTTCTTTGCTGTTCCATGTTATTGTTTCTTATTCTTTTGGGCTTCAATCTCCCGTTTCCGCAGTTCAGTTTTTAACCGGGCGATGTTTCTTCTCATTTCGCGCAATGAGAGTGGATTGTCCAGCGGAGAAACGGCATGATTGAATTTTGCTTTTATGTATTTAGTTTTTTCTTCTTTTATTTTCTCCACCAGCTCGTCATTGGCGAACTCGGCAATGTCTTGTTTTTTTAATGTTTTTGCCATAGTTATTGGGTTTGCTTATTCCACATAATCGCGTCTGACAACGATTTTGGTACGTACCGGAAATTTTGCAGCAGCCAGGGTGAGGGCTTTTTTTGCTACTGCCAGCGGTACTCCATCTGCCTCCAGCATTACCCTGCCGGGTTTTACCACGGCCACCCAGCCTTCAGGTGAACCTTTTCCTTTACCCATACGCACTTCAGCCGGTTTTTTGGTAATGGGTTTGTCCGGGAAAATTTTTATCCACACTTTTCCTTCCCTTTTCATTTCACGGGTCAGTGCGATACGGGCGGCCTCAATCTGGCGGTCGGTTACCCAGGCGGTATCCAGTGACTTAAGTCCAAAGGAGCCATGCGAAAGGGTGTAGCCCCTTTTGGCATTGCCCTTCATTCTGCCTTTTTGTTGTTTTCTGTATTTTGTTCTTTTCGGTTGTAGCATGGGTTACTCGGTTACCTCTTTTTCGGTTTTAGGGAATCGTTTACCACCCCCCCGTGCCAGTCTGGGCCGGGCTTCTTTTTTATCACTGATGTTGGGTGAAAGGTCGCGTTTGCCAAATACTTCACCTTTGCAGATCCATACTTTAACGCCAATTTTTCCATAGACGGTGAGGGCTTCTTTGATAGCAAAGTCAATATCGGCCCGGAAAGTATGTAAGGGCACCCGGCCTTCTTTGAATTCCTCAGAGCGGGCAATCTCCGCTCCATTGAGTCTGCCGGAAACACGGATTTTTACGCCTTCGGCTCCCATGCGCATAGTGGAAGCCATGGCCATTTTAACAGCTCTTTTATAGCTGATTCTTCCTTTTATCTGATTGGCTATGGTTTCGGCTACGATGTTGGCATCCAGCTCAGGTCTTCTTATTTCCACGATATTTACCTGTACTTCCTTACCGGTGAGCTGCTTCAATTCTTCTTTAATACGGTCTACCTCTCCTCCTCCCTTGCCGATAATAATTCCCGGTCTTGAGGTATGGATTGTAATAGTAAGACGCTTGAGTGTGCGTTCAATTACAATCCGGGCTATTCCACCTTTGTTGATACGGGCGTTTAGATAGTCTCTTATTTTTTCATCTTCAATGAGTTTGTCGGCATAGTAATCGCCCCCGAACCAGTTTGAATCCCAGCCCCGGATTATGCCCAGTCTGTTCGCTATCGGATTGGTTTTCTGACCCATTTAGTTATTGATCTCCTTTAGTTTTTTTGTTTTTATCAGATTTGGATTTATCGCTTTTCTTTTTGGTATTGGTTGTGGAAGCTGCTTTTTTGGTTTTTGGAGCACCCTCGGTTTTAGCCGGTTTTGCGGACCCCGTTTTCACTTTTTGTTCTGCTTCAGTTGCAGGGGTTGTTTCTGTTGCGGGAGTGGATGTAGCAGCTTCTTCTTGTTGTTGTTTTTTGATTTTGCTGTCCACTATGAGGGTGATGTGGTTAGATCTTTTGCGAATGCGGTAGGCACGGCCTTGAGGGGCGGGTTGAAACCGCTTCAAGGTGACACCCTGATCCACGAATACGGTTTTGACATAAAGCTGGCTGTCTTCTACACGCTGACCCTCATTTTTCAATTCCCAATTGCGGATGGCCGTCCGCAAAAGTTTTTCCATGTTTCTGGATGCTTCCCGTTTGCTGTACATTAAAAGGTTCAGTGCCTGCTCAACGGGCTTGCCACGAATAGTATCGGCAACGACCCGCATCTTTCTGGTGGAAGTGGGTATATTCCGAAAACGGGCTATAGCTACCGATTTTAAAGCTTCCTTGCGTGCTTCTGCTACCATATGTTTCCGTTTGCCCATGGTTATTTCGTTTCAATTTTCTTGGAGGAATGTCCTTTAAAGTTGCGGGTCGGAGCAAATTCACCCAGTTTGTGACCCACCATGTTTTCGGTGATATACACAGGAATAAACTTGTTTCCGTTGTGGACGGCAAAGGTGTGACCCACAAATTCGGGAATAATGGTAGAGCGCCTGGACCAGGTTTTGATGACCGCTTTCTTGTTGGCCTGGTTGAGGGCAGCTACCTTTTTTTCCAGGTTATGGTCAACGTAGGGACCTTTTTTAACAGAGCGCGCCATTATTTCTTCCTCCTGGTAATAATAAATTTGTTAGACAATTTTTTCTTTTTTCTGGTTTTGAGGCCTTTAGCATAGAGTCCTTTACGGGAGCGTGGATGACCGCCTGAAGCCTTTCCTTCTCCACCTCCCATGGGATGATCTACCGGGTTCATGGCTACTGCACGGGTGCGTGGCCTTCTACCCAGCCATCTCATGCGTCCTGCTTTGCCGTATTCCTGCAGGTTATGGTCAGGGTTTGACACTTTACCGATAGTGGCTTTGCAGGTTTGCAAAACCATGCGGGTTTCTCCGGAGGGCATTTTCAGAATAGCATATTTGCCATCGCGGGCATCCAGCACGGCAAAGGTGCCTGCACTACGGGCAATTTTGCCGCCCTGACCGGGGTTCATTTCTATGTTATGAATTTCGGTTCCGAAGGGGATATCCCTCAGGTATAAGGCATTTCCTACAACTGGAGCCGCTTTTTCTCCTGAATATACTTTTTTACCTACCTCCAGGCCATCGGGAGCCAGGATATAGCGTTTTTCTCCATCCGCATAGTGCAAAAGAGCAATGAAAGCCGAGCGGTTGGGATCATATTCAATGGAGTGGACGGTTGCCGCAATACCGTCTTTATCACGCTTAAAGTCTATGATGCGCAGACGTCTTTTGTGACCACCGCCTTTGTAGCGCATGGTCATTTTGCCGGTGTTGTTTCGTCCACCGGTACTTTTATGCGGCACCAGCAGAGACTTAACCGGGGTGTCGGTAGTCAGCGCGTCAAAGGATACGCCAATTAACCCTCTTGTGCCTGGTGTTACCGGTTTATATTTTTTTATTGCCATTTTATTTTATTAGATGTAGCTATAAAAATCTATTGTCTCTCCTTCTGCGAGGGTTACTATCGCTTTTTTATAGGAATTTTTCCTTCCTTTAGTCATTCCGGTTCGGGTATAGCGTACTCTCTGTTTGCCGGGAATAATCATGGTATTGACTTCTTTCACGTTAACCCCGTACATTTTTTCCACAGCCTTTTTTATTTCAATTTTGTTGGCTCGTTTGTCAACAATGAAGCCGTAGCGGTTAAGTTTTTCTCCCAACCGGGTCATTTTTTCCGTTATTATCGGTCTGATCAGGATATCCATGGCTTAATTCTTCAGTATTTCTTCAATTTGCTTCACCGAACTTTCCGTGAGGATTAGCTTTTTAGCTTTCATTACCTGGTAGGTATGGATACCGGATGCCAGGGCTACTTCGGTTTTAGGGAGATTTCTTCCCGATAATACCACGTTTTTGTCGTTGTTGTGGATAAGCAATACTGCAGGAGAGGCATCAGCTCCGAGGTTTTTGAGAATCTGTGCCAGTTCTTTGGTTTTGGGTCTTTCCAGTGTAAAGTCTTCCACCACTACGAGTTCGTTATTCCTCACCTTGTAGGAGAGAGCGGATTTGCGTGCAAGGTCTTTGATTTTTTTGTTGAGTTTGAAATTATAGTCTCGCGGTTTAGGTCCGAAGACACGTGCGCCACCCCGGAAGAGTGGATTTTTAATGCTGCCTTTCCGGGATCCACCGGTACCTTTTTGCCGGTGCAGTTTTCGGGTTGAGCCGGAAACTTCGCTTTTCTCCAAGGTTTTATGGGTGCCCTGACGTTTATTGGCAAGATGCTGCTTCACAGCCAGATAAATAGCATGGTCGTTGGGCTCAATGTTAAAGATATCATCGGCCAGATCCAATGACTTGCGGGTTTCTTTGCCTTCTATGTTAAGTACCTTGACTTTCATTACGCTTCTATAATTACATATGATCCTTTTGCTCCGGGCACAGCGCCTTTCACAAAAAGCAAATTTTTATCGCTGATGATTTTCAGAATTTCAAGATCAATGACTTTCACCCTCTTGCCGCCTGTGCGGCCAGCCATGCGCAGGCCCTTGAAAGTTCTGGATGGAAAGGAAGCGCTACCTACTGATCCGGGGGCACGCTGACGGTCATGCTGACCGTGTGTGGCGCTGCCGACACCCGCAAAACCATGGCGCTTGACAACGCCCTGAAAACCTTTACCTTTAGAAATACCCACTACATCTACATACTCTCCTTCTTTGAAAATATCCACACTCACGGTATCGCCCAGGGCTTTTTCAAGGGGAAAATCCCTGAATTCGACTAACTTTCGTTTTGGAGTGGTTTTGGCCTTTTTGAAATGTCCCAGCAACGCATTAGGCGTGTTTTTTTCCCGGGCCTCATCAAAAGCCAGTTGCACAGCGCGATAGCCGTCTGTTTCTTCGGTCTTAATCTGTGTAACCACACAGGGTCCTGCTTCAATGATCGTGCAGGGCACATAATTGCCCATCTCATCAAATATGGCGGTCATTCCTATTTTCTTTCCTATGATCCCTTTCATCTTTAATAGGCTTTAATCTCCACATCTACTCCACTGGGCAACTCCAGTTTCATCAGCGCTTCCACGGTTTTTGATGTGGAACTGTGAATATCCATGAGCCGTTTATGCGTAGCCAGCTGAAACTGGTTGCGGGCTTTCTTATTCACGTGGGGTGACTTTAACACAGTAAATATCTTCTTTTCGGTAGGAAGCGGTATCGGACCAGAAACCACTGCTCCAGCAGCTTTCACCGTTTTTACGATCTTTTCTGCTGATTTATCAATCAGATTATGATCGTACGACTTGAGTTTTATCCTGATTCTCTGTGCCATAACACGAATAAGGCGACCTTTTTTGGCAGGTCACCCTTGATTTTTTTGGAAGGGCAAAATTAGATAAACAGTCAGACATAAACAAATTAGCTGTGGATTAAAATTTTATAAGGAAACTTAAAAAGCTCTCCCAAGATTGGTTTACAGGACATACTCTGGCTGAGGGAAACCGTTGCGAGATTATTTTTATCACAGGGTGTTGCTCGCATTGACCTATGATGTGCCAGATTGCTTTGCCTTCATTAAGTTGGATTAAGGATATCGGACAAAGCATTTTATGGGTAAGGGAATGGGAAGAGGCGAAATAATCAAAGAAACAAAACCAGGCGCTGAATGGTCCAGAAAGCAGCCGTTATACCAATAAGATAGGCAGACGTTCTGACCAGGCAATCCGCCAGTGTAGCTGACTTCCGGATGTATATCCTGAAGGGAAAAATAACGAGAAGTATGATCGTGATAAATAACACTTGGCCGGCTTCCACCCCCAGATTGAAAAAAAGCAAAGCAGGGGCTATGCCCTGGTGTGGAAGCCCTGTTTCAGCAAGTGTACCGGCAAAGCCAAGGCCATGAATCAGTCCAAAAATGAATGCAACCAGCCAGGGATAACGTACGGACAACGAGTTGCGCGTTTTGTGAATTGCTTCGGCAGCGACAAGCATAATGCTCAAAGAGATAACCGCTTCAACAGGTGCAGCAGGCAGCCAGATATATCCCAGCGTAGCCAGGCCTAAAGTAATGCTATGGGCAACCGTAAAAGCGGAAATGGTAATCAGTAACTGGGAGATGTTTCTGATAATCAGCAGCAATCCGAGCACGAAAAGCAAATGGTCAGTTCCAGACAAGATATGTTCCACACCTAGGATGAAATAGCTTTTTATTATCCCCACTGTTGAGGGCGCTGACTCAATTTTTAAAAACGGATTATCAGGCCTGATCAATGCCGTCTGCACAAAGCCGTTTTGCCACTCTACTCTGATGAGGGCATCCGTAAGCATTCCCTGAAGCCCTTGAAGTGTTATTTCCTTACCCTCCAGCCCCTCACTACAGTGCATCTGCCACGTTTCTACAAAGGCCCCGGTTGTTCTGATTCTTCTGAAATCCCCGGCGGAGTCACAAGTCTGCGGCACAAGTACCTGTATATTCAGACGGAAATTGCTCTCAGCGGGCACTTTCAGGTAGAAGTGGTAGTCTTCATACGTCTTCTGAATTATTTCCATATAAACGGGGCGTATTTCATGAGCGGAGAGCCTGGTGTTTATGCCTCCAAGACAGATAGCATAAAACGACAAGAGCACACAAAGCCAGCTTATTTTTCCCCGGAACACGATTTTAGCCATTCCTCTTTTTCAATGCGTATGCTATATCGGGAAGCCATGCGCTGGATTTGGGCATTCCAGGCCTGGGTTTTCTGATATTCCCGCCAGTCTGCTTCAACCCGGGAACGGATAGTTTCAAAAGGAAGCCAGGCATCCCGCTGGATTTCTTCTACTTTGATAAGATGAAACCCCAACCCGGATGATAAAGGTCCTATCCAGGTGTTTAAGTCAGCAGTCAGCAACTTATCGGAAAATCCGGAACCAAAGACACGCTCTATCTCCTCCCTTGTGCTGAGTTCCCATTTTTCGGGCACTGCGGTGCGGTTGACTCCTAAGATATGCGGGCTATCCCAAGGTTGTTGCCGCAAGGCACGCAATATTTCAGTGGCTTTTCGCTCAGCACCCGGCTGGTGGAGAACTGCCACCTGTTGAAACGTCAGGCGTGTTGGCTCTTTGTAGTTGTCGCGGTTTGCGTCATAGAATGCTTTAAGTTCTTCGTCTGTCGGATCCTTGATTTCTATTTTATCTTCCAGAATGAACTGAAGTTTCTGTGCGAGTCTTCTCCTTACCAGGATGTCATTTTGATCTAATCCCAGTTCTAAGGCTTCACGGTATAAAATTTCCTCCTGCAGGAAATTGCGGATAATTTCATCCAGCTCCTCTTCTGTGGGTGGGCGGTTCCATTGCATCTGCCAGATAGCAGCTAATTCAGCAATTTTTTGCGCAGACACGGTAATCTCGCCCGGTGGTCCCTGCCGGGGATTGAGGATATGATAGACCCCAAACAATCCCGCACCGATGAGAAAAAAGTGCAGCAGGGGTTCTTTGATTATCTTGCTCATCCGCATCGGATCACTGCTTCGGAGGAGTGTACCATACCGGAGAAGACCAGGCTCTTTCGCGAATGACCATTTCAGCATCAGAAGGATAGTCTATGCCATACCGAATTTTATCCCAGAGCCGCCAGCTGGCTGTAGGCACCTCCAGCACACGCGCGTAATAAAATGCCGGCACCAGGGGATTAAATTCCGGATCCTGCCACACGGCCATCAGCTCTGCATTGCCCTTATCTTTTGACCATTGGCCTGTTTGATGATTTACTGTTGCTCCGTTATCAGGCACTGAGCCGTCAGCAGCAACCGTGCGCCCGTCAGAAAGGGCGCAGTTGAAAATTTTTTCGTACGATTTTCCTTCTGCATACCAGCCTTTAATAATCTGTATGCGATCCAGATTGGCTCCATCGGGGTCTTTCATCGCCCAGACGATAAACTGTGGTGCTGCTCCCTGCATCACCGCGATATCACCTCCCATCGGAACGCCTTTGCTGTAGCCATCAGCCAACATGGTCTCATAGGAATCATACTTTTCCGAAAAACCGTATCCTGCAAAGAACCGCAGTTGAATTCTGTTTCCGCTGGTTGCATAAGTTTCTTTTCTTTTCAGAGCGTCATAGATATGTGCACGGGTATTCGCTTCTGCCCACACGGCCACCAGGCCTCCGGGGTTTAGTGCTTCATACACTTTTTGTTTTTCCTCCAGTATCCAATCTTCAAACCTTCGGCCTTCGGGAAAGAAATCCAGAATGGTTTTATTCCCGATGTATTCATCATCCTCTTCTGAGTTGCCGGGCGTGCCGTTGTGCGTATCGGTGCTACCAATAAAGCCATATTTGAACGGATTAACTCCAATGTTGGCTTCATATTCCAGTCCTTTTTTCAGGGCATACCGCGCGTAATTTTTTTCACGAGGCATAAACATCCAATGATTTTCAAAAGCGGCAAACTCATCATTTTTCCAGAATGCCGGATGGACTTCCGAGCTGCCCTTTACCTGATGGATTTCTAGGAGGGGCTCATTGTTTTGTCTGAGCCTGGCGTATTGAGGTGTAAGCGGATTACCGCGCGGGTCAGAGTCGGTAAATGTGCCTCCGTCGGACAGGTTGGTATTATGCGGAATAGCCATGGCAGTGGCTCCCTGAGCGGCAATCAGCTCGAGCCATTTCCAGAGCTCCTCTTCATTTTTCAACTCCAATGAACTCAACGGAAAGTCAGGGACTACCATGTCCCGGAAAATGATGTTCCTGTGCAGATGATTCATCTGTAAGCCGGTGAGCGTCCATTCATAACCGGCAAAGGTGGTGAACGTTCCCGGCACGTAATGTTTCTCGGCAGCCTGCAGAATGATGCTCCATGCGGTTTTTGTGGTTTCATAACCGGCAAAGAATCCGGGGTGCTCACGTTTCCCCTTACCGACAAGCTTTAGTACTGTACGGAAGATTTTTCGTTGTCTGCTTGTATCAATTCCGGTGGAACTATCTTCATCCCGAATGGATCGCAGATAACGAAGAATAAGATTATTGTGTTTCGGTGCTTCCGGATTCAGGAGAGAATACATTTCACCCAGCATTTCGGAATGATCTGTCACCGCAGCAAAATCAAGAGGCTTCCTTAGTTTCACTTTTTTTCCAAAAATCACTATCTCCTCCCCTTTTGCAAACCTGTAGGCATCATCCGGAGAAGCTATGGTGCCGCCAAGATAGGCATCAGCTGAAAAGGCCGTATGGACGTGCAGGTCACCAAAGTAGAGGTTTCTATAAGGGTTTGTCCTGACCTTAGTGTCATCCCAGTTTCGGGATAAAGTTGCCTTGTTGGATACAGAATTGGGCACAGCCATGTAATCATGAGCTTGTTTACAGCCTGAACTAAGAACGTATGGCAACAAGAGGAGGAAATGCCGGAGGAATCGGGAAGCCGGCCAAACAACTGGTTTCATTGCAGCGAAGGTCAACTTTTTTATTTTGGTTCAAAATAATAAAGTATTCGCTGTTTTAGGGGATACAGAGTTTCTTCAGAAACTCTTCACAAGGAATAGTGGCTGCAGTGCTTGCACGGAAGCAAAAACCAGAAGAATAAAGGTAGGCCTCTGCATGACGGCATGTCGGCAACCCGGGTGGGTTACACAGGCACCATATTTAATAAGAATTCCTCAAAAAGAAGCTTATTCTTCAACTTTAACACGGCCTTTCGCATTGGCAATGACCTCTTCGGCAATGGCAGCCGGAGCAGGAGCGAAGTGCGAAAATTCCATAATGGATGTAGCTCTGCCCGAGGTAAGGGTTCGCAGCTGCGTTACATAGCCGAACATTTCCGACAGAGGCACTTTGGCTTTAATCACCTGGGCATTTCCGCGCATTTCCATGGCTTCCAGCTGGCCTCTTCTGCGGTTAAGGTCCCCCACCACATCACCGGTGTATTCTTCTGGGGTAACCACTTCTACCTTCATGATAGGTTCAAGGAGAATAGGGCCTGCTTTTTTTGCTGCCTCTCTAAAGCCAATCTTAGCACATATTTCAAACGACACCGAATCGGAGTCAACCGGATGGAAGGAGCCATCGTGTACCCGCACTTTAAAGCCCTGCATCGGATAGCCTGCCAGCACACCCGTATTCATGGCTTCTTTAAAACCTTTTTCAATGGCCGGAACAAACTCCCTTGGGATAGCTCCCCCGAAAATGTCATTGACGAACTGAAGTCCCTCTACTCCGGGGTCGTTGGGTCCGATATCAAAGACAATATCCGCATATTTACCACGACCACCGGTTTGTTTTTTGTACACCTCCCGATGCTGTACTGTCTTTGTCAGGGCTTCTTTATAAGCTACCTGAGGGGCACCCTGATTGCATTCTACTTTAAATTCACGTCTGAGCCTATCTACAATAATTTCCAGGTGCAACTCTCCCATTCCGCTGATGATGGTCTGTCCAGTTTCTTCGTCAAATTTCACGCGGAAAGTGGGATCTTCTTCAGCTAGTTTTGCCAAAGCCATCCCCAGTTTATCTACATCAGCCTGGGTTTTGGCTTCCACGGCCAGCCCAATGACAGGCTCTGGGAAGGTCATGCTTTCCAGCACAATGGGATGGGCTTCATCGCTGAGGGTGTCTCCGGTTTTTATATCCTTAAATCCTACGGCAGCCCCGATATCGCCCGCCTCAATCAGGTCAATAGGATTTTGCTTGTTTGCATGCATCTGCAGAATGCGGGAAATTCTTTCTTTCTTTCCGGTGCGGTTATTCAGCACGTAGGAGCCCGAATTCAGTTTTCCGGAATATACGCGGAAAAAGGCTAGCCTGCCCACGTAGGGATCGGTCATAATTTTAAAAGCCAGAGCTGCAAAGGGTTCATTGGGATCAGGTTTGCGGACTTCGGTTTCGCCTGTTTTCGGATTAGTGCCGGTAACGGCCTCAATGTCCAGAGGAGAGGGCAGATAGAGGGTGACGGCATCCAGCATAGCCTGAACGCCTTTGTTTTTAAAAGCCGAACCACACAACATAGGTACAATAGACATGGAGATAGTGGCTTTACGTATCACTGCCCGCAATTCATCCGGGCTGATGGATTCCGGATTGTCAAAAAACTTTTCCAGCAGTTGATCGTCATACTCGGCAATAGCTTCAACCAGCTTTTCCCGGTATTCTTTCACCTGATCCACCATATCATCGGGAATAGGTATTTCCTTGTAGGTCATACCCAGAGTTTCTTCATCCCAGATAATGGCTTTATTGGTGATGAGGTCTACGACTCCTTTAAAATGCTCTTCTTCACCGATAGGGAGTTGCAGAGGCACCGGATTGGCACCCAACTTGGTTTTTACCTGACGGACTACTTCCAGGAAGTTGGCACCGGAGCGGTCCATTTTATTTACAAAGCCGATACGGGGTACCTTATAGCGGTTGGCCTGGCGCCATACGGTTTCCGACTGGGGCTCAACGCCTCCTACTGCACAAAACAGCCCCACCATGCCATCCAGTACCCGTAGGGAGCGCTCCACTTCCACAGTGAAATCCACGTGACCGGGAGTATCAATGATGTTGATTTTGTATTGTTGCCCGTTGTATTTCCAGTAAGTGGTCGTAGCAGCGGATGTGATGGTAATACCCCGTTCTTTTTCCTGCTCCATCCAGTCCATGGTGGCAGCGCCCTCATGTACCTCACCGATTTTATGGGTGAGACCGGTGTAGTAGAGGATGCGTTCGGTAGTAGTTGTTTTTCCTGCGTCAATATGCGCAGCAATGCCGATGTTTCGGGTAAAACGTAAATCTGATGCCATTGGGAAGAAAATCTTATTTTAGTCTGAAATGCGAAAATGCTTTATTGGCTTCTGCCATTTTGTGGGTATCTTCTCTTTTTTTGACCGCGCCTCCTTCATTGCGTGAGGCAGCAATAATTTCGGCAGCCAGTTTATCGGCCATGGATTTGCCCTTTCTTTCGCGGGCATATCGCAGGAGCCATTTCATGCCCAGAGCTATTTTCCGGTCAGGAGGCACTTCTATGGGTATTTGAAAGTTGGCGCCCCCTATTCTGCGTGTTTTTACTTCAACAGACGGCATGACGTTTTGAAGAGCCTTTTTCCATATTTCATATCCGTTTTCCTTGGTATTCTTTTCTACCAGTGCAAAGGCCTGATAGCATATGGAATAGGCAACGCTTTTCTTTCCCCGCTCCATAATGTTGTTCACAAAACGGGTTACCAGCGGGTCTTTATATCTGGGATCTGCCGGAAGTACTCTTCTTTTAGCTGGTGCTTTTCTCATGGATTACTTCTGATTTTTCTTTGCTCCGTATTTTGACCGTCCCTGTTTGCGGTCTTTTACACCTGCAGTATCCAGGGCTCCTCTGACAATGTGATATCTCACTCCTGGCAGGTCTTTTACCCTACCCCCTCTGATAAGCACGATAGAGTGTTCCTGGAGGTTATGTCCTTCTCCGGGTATGTAGGCAATTACTTCGGTCTGATTGGTTAGCCTCACCTTGGCAACCTTACGCAGAGCTGAATTTGGTTTTTTAGGTGTGGTCGTATACACGCGTGTACATACCCCTCTTCTTTGGGGGCAGGCATCCAGCGCTCTGGATTTGCTGGCAGCACGAATAATACGCCTTCCCTTTCTGACTAATTGCTGGATAGTTGGCATATAGTTTCCTTAAAAATTTTGGAAGGGCAAAATTAGGTAATGAGCTACATAATAGCAAATCGTCCTTCATTTAATTTCAAATGCGATAAGGCAGTGCATCAGTTCGTGCGATGCATTGGACTGTATGTTATCTCACCTTATCTTTACCAGCTTTGTCACCATGCGTTACAAGCCGATTGATCCGCAACTGTTTGTTGCCAACCGAAAAAAATTTATACGCCAACTGCCCAAGGGCGGTATGGCGCTTTTTCTCAGCAATGAGCTGATGCCTCGCAGTGCCGACAGCACGTATCCCTTTCGCCAGCATCCTGACCTGTTTTATCTCACCGGCGTTGATCAGGAAGATACAGCGCTGATTCTTTTTCCCGATTGCCCGATTGAAAAATATCGGGAGGTTTTGTTTGTCCGTAAAACCAGCGAGCTTATCCGTATATGGGAGGGGGACAAGCTTACAAGGGAGGAGGCACAAAAGGTATCGGGCATAAAAACCGTTCTTTGGAAAGATGAATTTGAGGGCGTGCTCAAAACGGTTATGTATCTGGCGCACACTGTTTACCTGAACAGCAATGAGCACGATCGGGCTTCTGCGCGGGTGCCTGATTATGACCTGCTTTTTGCCCGGCAGTTGCGAGAGCGCTATCCTCTGCACCCGTTTGCACGCACCGCCCCGCTGATGGCCGAGCTGAGAGCCGTGAAATCAAAGGAAGAAATCCGACTGATAAAACAGGCCATTGCCATTACGGAAAAAGCCTTTCGCAGAGTACTGGGTTTCGTAAAGCCGGGGGTGATGGAATATGAGGTAGAAGCCGAAATCACCCATGAATTTATCCGCAACGGGGCTTCAGGACATGCTTATTCGCCCATTGTGGCTTCCGGCAAAAGCGCAACCATTCTGCATTATGTCAGTAACGACAAGCCTTGTCGTGAAGGAGAGTTGCTGTTGCTGGATTTTGGTGCCGAATATGCCAACTATGCAGCCGACCTCACACGCACCATTCCTGTTAGCGGGCGATTTACGAAGCGACAAAAAGAGGTCTACAATGCTGTGCTGCGTATTCAGCGCGAGGTATTTAAGCTGCTAAAACCGGGAAAATGCCTGGATGAGGTCAACAAGGAAACCGGACGTCTGGTAACGGAAGAATTACTGCGACTGAAGCTACTGAAAAGTGACGAAGTCAAAAAACAAGACCCCGAACAACCGCTCTGGCGCAAATACATGCCACATGGTGTTTCTCATTTTCTGGGGCTGGATGTGCATGACGTGGGCAACCGTTACAAACCTATACGTCCGGGGATGGTGTTCACCTGTGAACCCGGTATTTATATCCGCGAAGAAGGCATAGGTGTGCGTCTGGAAAATGATGTGCTGGTTACGCGAAACGGAGTGGTAGATCTGATGAAAAACATCCCGATTGAGCCCGAGGAGATTGAGGAGCTGATGGCATGATGTGCACATATTTGGATATGCCAATTTGGAAAATCTTACTGCTGGATAATTGCCTGATTTCAGCGAGGCGTTTTTCAATCGCACTGAAGCTATACGATGGCTGTCGTATAAGGCACCTGCTCTGACATGAAACTCAAAGAAAACATCGCCAACTTTTTCACCCTTATGAACCTCGTATGCGGAGTGGTGGCAATTTTGAATTATTGGGATTTGAAAACAATGGGCTTGCTCGTTTTTGCCGGTGCGCTTTTTGATTTTGCCGATGGCTTTGTAGCCAGGGCTTTGAAAATCACTTCTGAACTCGGCAAACAGTTGGATTCGCTTTCCGACATGGTGACGTTCGGTGTGGTGCCCGGAGTGATTGCCTATTGGCTGCTGGGGTCAAGCGGCTTCAGTTTCATTGCCGTTATGATTCCGGTTTTTTCAGCCGTTCGTCTCGGCAAGTTCAACATTGACGCGCAACAAACCCAAGACTTCATCGGTTTGCCCACGCCCGCCAATGCGCTGTTCTGGGCCTCGCTGGCCATTATTTTTTTTGACATGGGCAAGCTGACTTCCACCATCCAAAACAACGTAGGGTCGGGTAATTTTTATCACTGGTTTCATACAATTACAGCCAACAATATCTTTCTCATTTCGGCTGTTTTGATTACCACCATGTTGCTGGTGGCCCCTCTCCGGCTGATGGGCATGAAATTCAAACTAACATCCTGGAATGGCAACGAAATGAAATTCGCCCTGATAACTATTTCACTGGTGCTCATGGTTTTTCTGCAGTTTTATGCTGCTCCGTTTATTTTACTTTTGTACATCTTTTTTTCAATCATTCATTTCTATATTTTACACCGCCATGAAATTCAAAGCTGAAATCAACGTGATGCCACTAAAAGAGTTGCTCGACCCACAGGGAAAAGCAGTTGCACTGGGTATGAAAAATCTTAACCTTACCGGCATCCAGGATGTGCGTATAGGGAAACATATCACGCTGCACCTTGAAGCAGCCGACCGCAACGAAGCAGTACAAAAAGTGGAAACGGCCTGCAAAAAACTGCTGGCCAATCCGGTGATTGAGTTTTTTGAATATGAGGTATCGGAGGCAGAATAAAGCCACCCGTAATGTCAACACTTTATATCATTCCTACCCCTATCGGTAACCTGGATGATATAACACTCAGAGCGCTTAAGATTCTCAGGGAAGTTGATTTTGTTCTGGCTGAAGATACACGTACCAGCGGTTTTTTACTGCAACGTTATGGCATACAGCAAAAACTTATTGCTCATCACAAATTCAACGAGCATGCCGCACTGAAAAATATAGTAGCGAAAATAAAATCAGGACAACGCGCTGCTCTCGTATCTGATGCCGGCACTCCGGGTATTTCTGATCCCGGCTTTTTGCTTATACGTGCATGCATAGAAGAAAACATAAAGGTAGAATGCCTGCCTGGCCCATCGGCTTTTGTTCCAGCACTGGTGGTTTCCGGATTTCCTACTGACCGCTTTGTTTTTGAAGGGTTTCTGCCCGTGAAAAAAGGCCGGATGAGCCGTCTGCATGCACTCAGGACAGAGGTCCGCACCATTGTATTGTATGAATCACCGCACCGGATACAAAAGACCCTGCAGCAACTGGCTGAACAACTGGGCAGCGATCGTCCCGCATGTTTGTGCAGAGAACTGACCAAGCTGCATGAAGAAATCATGCGTGGCACACTGGCCGAACTGGTTACACACACATCCGAAAGTAAGCTCAAAGGTGAAATAGTGGTGGTAATCCGAGGTAAATAATAAACAACAAACCGACATGCAACTGGAAACCCTTTGTTTAAAAACCAATGCTATCGTTCTGGAAACTGGTGCTTTTATCCGGGCACAGGCCTCCCGCCTCGAGGAAATAGAAATTGAAGAGAAAGCAGCAAATAACCTGGTAAGTAATGTTGACCGGCATGCGGAAGAACAGTTGGTAGCCCGGCTGTCTGAGCTCATTCCCGGCTCAGGCCTCATCACTGAAGAGCAAACCGAAAATATCACCGGTAAGACATGGGAATGGATTATTGACCCGCTTGACGGGACAACTAATTTTCTTTATGGCATTCCGTTTTTCAGCATCAGTGTAGGGTTGCGGCATAATGGACTGGTTGTTGCCGGAGCGGTGTATGAAGTGATGCGCAATGAATTATTTTACGCATGGAAAGGCGGGGGCGCCTATCTGAACGGAAAGAAAATTGCGGTTTCCTCGCGCTCCTCATTACGGGGAAGCTTGTTAGCCACAGGTTTCCCTTTTCATGATTTTTCGCTGATACAACCGTATATGCAGGTATTCAGCTATCTGATGCAAAACACGCGCGGATTAAGAAGGCTGGGGTCAGCGGCACTTGATCTGGCTTATGTGGGCTGCGGGCGTTTTGATGGTTTTTTTGAATACAGCCTTAACCCGTGGGATGTAGCCGCTGGTACTA
Organism: Chitinophagales bacterium; assembly: GCA_026003335.1. NCBI lineage: Bacteria > Pseudomonadati > Bacteroidota > Chitinophagia > Chitinophagales > Chitinophagales bacterium. Next base: position 101,342 of record BPHB01000002.1, read on the forward strand.
TAATTATTCAGGAAGCCGGAGGTGTTGTCACCGACTTTTCCGGAGGCAGTAATTATCTGTTTGGAAGAGAAATTATCGCATCCAACCCCCATATAGCTGACCAGCTACGCAACATCATCCAGCAAACATTTAAACAGACCCGGGAGTAAAAACAGACGTGCTGCAGCTTATTCTGCTTCCACTTTTTTCTCCTGCGCTTCTTTGAGCATTTTGGATTCTTCAATCCGCTCCAGTTCTTCTTTTGAACCCACAATGAGCTTGTCAAACTCCCGCAGGCCAGTACCTGCCGGTATGCGATGACCTACGATGACATTTTCCTTTAAGCCGGTCAGGTCATCTTCAGCAGCCGCAATAGAAGCGGTACTCAACACCTTGGTGGTTTCCTGGAACGATGCGGCAGATATCCAGCTCTTGGTACCCAGCGAAGCCCTGGTTATACCTTGCAGCAGCGGGTAAGAAGTGGCCGGTACAGCGTCACGCACTTCCACCAGTTTTTTGTCATTTCTGCGAAGCATTGAATTTTCTTCTCTCAGTTGCCGCACAGTCACAATCTGACCTACTTTCAGATTCTGTGAATCACCCGCATTGGTGACCACTTTCTTGTCGTAAATGTTGTCGTTTTCCTCAATGAAGTCAAACTTGTCAACGGCTTCGCCTTCCAGGAACTTTGTGTCACCGGCATCCATGATAACGACCTTACGCATCATTCTGCGTACGATAACCTCAATGTGTTTATCATTGATTTTTACCCCTTGCAGGCGATACACTTCCTGAATTTCATTTACCAGATATTCCTGCACGGCTGAGGGTCCCTTAATTGCCAGAATATCATTGGGGGTAATAGCACCTTCAGAAAGAGGAGCACCGGCTTTTACAAAGTCATTTTCCTGCACCAGAATATGTTTGGTAAGCGGAACCAGATATCTCTTTTGTGTTCCATCTTTAGCTTCCACGATAATTTCGCGGTTTCCTCTCTTTATTGCTCCGAAGCTGACTACCCCATCTATTTCAGAAACTACAGCCGGATTAGCCGGATTGCGTGCTTCAAACAACTCGGTTACGCGTGGAAGACCACCGGTAATATCCCTTACTTTACCGATGACACGAGGGATTTTCACCAGCACATCACCGGCTTCCACTTCCTGGCCGTCATTTACAACCACGTGGGCGCCTACCGGTATGTTGTAGGTTTTGGATTCTTCTTTTTTACCAAGGATAACAATAGCCGGAATTTTCCTCTTGTCCCGCGATTCAATGATAACTTTTTCACGGTGACCGGTTTGTTCGTCTGCTTCTTCGCGATAGGTAACGCCTTCAATAATGTTATCAAACTTCACCTTACCGGACATTTCTGAGAGCATCACCGCATTGAACGGATCCCAGGTGCACAACACATCGCCCTTGCTTACCTTTTGGCCATCTTTTACCAGCAACACCGCCCCATAAGGCACATTGTTGGTACTGAGGTTTTTCCCTGTTTTAGGATCATTGATTTTGATTTCTCCGGTTCGGCCGATAACCTTCATTACCTTTTCTCCGGTTTCGCTTTCATTTTTCACTACCTTGATCCCGTCATATTCCACTACTCCGTCAAATTTTGCCTGCAACTGTGATTCCGTGGCAATGTTGGAAGCCACACCACCCACGTGGAAGGTACGGAGGGTAAGCTGTGTTCCCGGCTCTCCAATAGACTGGGCGGCAATGATACCTACAGCATCTCCTTTCTGAGCCATCCGGTTGGTCGCCAGGTTTCGTCCATAGCATTTAACACATACTCCCTGCCGTGTTTCGCACGTAAGCACAGAACGTATTTCCACGGATTCAATGGCAGAATTTTCTATTTCCATCGCCAGAGCTTCATCAATTTCATTGCCTGCCTTGACGATGATTTTGCCTGTCACCGGATCTTCTATGTCATAGAGGGCTACACGGCCGATGATGCGGTCGTAGAGAGGCTCTACCACTTCTTCGTTGTCTTTAAGGGCCGAGATGGAGATGCCCCTAAGTGTTCCGCAATCTTCTTCGGTAATCACCACATCCTGGGCAACATCCACCAGTCTGCGGGTAAGATATCCGGCATCTGCCGTTTTAAGAGCGGTGTCAGCCAATCCTTTGCGTGCACCGTGTGTGGAGATGAAGTATTCCAGCACGGACAACCCTTCCTTTAAGTTGGCCAGAATAGGGTTTTCAATAATTTCTGCTCCGGTGGAGCCAGATTTTCTGGGTTTCTGCATCAGCCCGCGCATGCCGCTGAGCTGCCTGATTTGCTCTTTGGAGCCGCGCGCCCCGGAATCCAGCATCATGTAAACAGAGTTAAAGCCCTGCTGGTCTTTTTTGAGATGTTCCAGCACAGTTTCCGTCAAGCGGGTATTCACGCGGGTCCATATGTCAATAATCTGATTGTAGCGTTCGTTGTTGGTGATGAAACCCTGCTCATAGTTTTCCTGCACCTGATCTACTTCCTCCTGTGCCTTCTGCAAAAGCACACTTTTCTCCGGTGGCACAATAAGGTCAGATAATTTAAATGAGAGTCCGCCCCTGTATGCCCAGCGGAAACCGAGGTTTTTAATATCATCCAGGAATTGAGCTGCCCGGGGCACGCTGGTGCGGTTGATAATTGTGCTGATAACCTGAGCTAACTGTTTTTTGGTAAGCAGCTTGTTGACAAAGCCCACTTCCTGGGGCACACATTCGTTGAAGAGCACGCGGCCTACGGTTGTTTCTATCAGCTTATCTTCCAGCTGACCGGCTTCATTGGCTACTTGGGCTTTTACCTTAATGCAGGCATGCAGGTCAACCTTGCCTTCATTAAAAGCAATGACGACTTCGTCTTTGGAGTAAAATATTTTGCCTTCACCTCGTACTTTTTCCTCTGGAGTGCTTCTCTTCTCCTTGGTAAGGTAATACAGTCCAAGCACCATATCCTGAGAGGGAAGTGTGATTGGAGTGCCGTTTTGCGGATTGAGGATGTTATGGGAAGAGAGCATCAGCAACTGTGCTTCTAGGATAGAGGCATAGCTAAGAGGTACGTGCACAGCCATCTGGTCACCGTCAAAGTCGGCATTGAAGGCCGTGCACACCAGCGGATGCAGCTGAATGGCTTTCCCCTCAATGAGCTTGGGCTGAAAGGCCTGAATGCTGAGGCGGTGCAACGTAGGGGCGCGGTTCAGCAGCACCGGATGCCCGCGGAGGATATTTTCCAGAATATCCCAGATGACGGGCTCTTTTCTATCAACAAGTTTCTTGGCAGACTTTACTGTTTTTACTATACCTCTTTCAATGAGCTTGCGGATAATGAAAGGCTTGAACAGTTCGGCTGCCATGTCTTTGGGCAATCCGCATTCGTGCAGTTTAAGTTCGGGGCCCACCACGATAACCGAACGGCCGGAGTAATCCACACGTTTACCCAGCAGGTTTTGGCGGAATCGTCCCTGTTTTCCTTTCAGGATGTCGCTTAACGACTTAAGGGCTCTGCCTCCTTCTGCTTTAACGGCATTGGATTTTCTGGAATTGTCAAACAGGGAGTCCACGGCTTCCTGCAGCATGCGTTTTTCATTGCGTAAGATCACCTCCGGAGCCTTGATTTCAATAAGTCTTTTCAGTCGGTTATTGCGAATGATGACCCTCCTGTAAAGGTCATTCAGGTCGGAGCTGGCGAAGCGTCCTCCGTCCAGAGGCACCAGGGGACGTAATTCAGGCGGAACGACAGGGAGATATTGCACCACCATCCATTCGGGTTTGTTTTCCACGCGCATATTTGCGTTGCGGAAAGATTCCACCACGCTGAGGCGCTTAAGTGCTTCAGCTTTTCTTTGCTGAGAGGTTTCGGTGGCTGCGCTATTTCTGAGCTGATAGGAAAGGTCATCCAGGTTGATGCGAGCCAGCAGGTCACGGATGGCTTCAGCTCCCATACGGGCGATGAATTTGTTGGGATCTGAATCGTCCAGGTGCTGATTTTCTTTGGGCAGCTTCTCCAGAATTTCCAGATATTCTTCTTCGGTGAGCAAGGTGAGGTATTCAATCTTGGTGCCTTTGGCATCTGTGAATTCAGAAGCAGCCCCCGGTTGAATAACCACATAGCGCTCATAGTAAATAATCATTTCCAGCTTCTTGGATGATAATCCCAGCAGATAGCCGATTTTGTTGGGCAATGATTTGAAATACCAGATATGTACTACCGGTACGACCAGCTTGATGTGTCCTATTCTTTCTCTTCTTACTTTTTTCTCGGTTACTTCCACACCGCAGCGGTCGCAGACAATGCCTTTATAGCGGATTCTTTTGTACTTGCCGCAATAGCACTCGTAGTCCTTCGTTGGGCCAAAAATACGTTCACAAAACAGGCCATCCATTTCAGGCTTGTAGGTGCGGTAGTTGATGGTTTCCGGCTTTTTTACTTCCCCGTATGATTTTTCCAAAATATCATCGGGAGAAGCAAGGCGAAGGATGATTTTGGAAAAATTGGGATTAAACTTTTGCTGTTTGTTGAACGGCATTTATGTATGTTTTTTTCAGTTCGGTTAAACAATTTTTTTATCAGATGAAATCCAGTTCCAGGCTTAGTCCACGCAACTCATGCACCAGCACATTGAATGATTCCGGAACACCGGGGCGCGGGAGGTTATCTCCTTTGACAATAGCCTCATAGGCTTTTGCCCGTCCGACAATATCATCTGACTTGACGGTGAGCAGTTCCTGGAGGATGTTGGAGGCGCCATAGGCTTCCAGTGCCCATACTTCCATTTCACCCAGACGCTGACCACCAAACTGGGCTTTACCTCCCAAGGGTTGCTGGGTAATGAGGGAGTAGGGACCGATGGAGCGTGCGTGCATTTTATCATCCACCATATGCGACAGTTTAAGCATATAAATGACTCCTACAGTTGCTTTCTGGTGGAAACGCTCACCGGTTTCTCCGTCATAGAGATAGGTTTGGCCCAGCGCTGGGAGGCCGGCTTTTTCAATCTCCTTGTTAATTTCTTCTGCTGTAGCCCCGTCAAAGATGGGGGTGGCATATTTCACTCCCAGTTTTTTGCCTGCCCATCCCAGCACGGTTTCATAAATCTGACCGAGATTCATTCGGGAAGGTACACCGAGGGGGTTGAGCACAATGTCCACCGGGGTGCCGTCTTCCAGAAACGGCATGTCTTCCACTCTTACGATTTTAGCTACAATGCCTTTATTACCGTGGCGACCGGCCAGCTTATCGCCTACTTTGAGTTTGCGTTTTTTAGCCAGGTATACTTTTGCCAGCTTCAGCACGCCAGAGGGCAACTCATCTCCGATGCTGATATTGAATTTTTCACGTTTATACCTTCCGGTTTCCTCGTTGACTTTGAGTTTGTAGTTATGCAGAAGCGTTTTTACCAGCCTGTTGGTTCTGCTATCTGAGGTCCAATTGTTGGGGTCAATGTTGTCATACTCTACTGCAGAGAGCACTTTCTGGGAGAACTTGGTGCCTTTGGGGATGAGTTCTTCTTTGAAGGTGCTGTAAACCCCGTTGGAGGTCATTCCCTGCAGCAGCACCAGGAGTTTCTTAACCAGAATGTCTTTAAGTTCTTCCAATGCTTTTGCATGTTCTTTATCCAGCTTTTCAAGGGCCGCTTTTTCGCGAGCTTTGTAGTTTTTGTCTTTTTTGGTACGGGAGAATAGTTTGGTATCAATTACTACTCCCTCAACCGAAGGGGGCACTTTCAGAGAAGCATCTTTCACGTCACCGGCCTTATCGCCAAAGATGGCCCGCAGGAGTTTCTCTTCAGGCGTGGGGTCTGATTCGCCTTTCGGGGTAATCTTTCCGATAAGAATATCCCCTTCCTTGACCGTAGCTCCTACACGGATGATGCCGTTTTGATCCAAGTCTTTGGTGGCTTCTTCACTCACGTTGGGAATATCGGAGGTCAGCTCTTCTTCTCCCAGCTTGGTATCTCTTACCTGAAGTTCATACGATTCAATGACAATGGAGGTGAATACGTCTTCGGTAACGAGGCGTTCGGAGACTACGATAGCATCTTCAAAGTTGTATCCTTTCCAAGGCATGAAGGCCACCATGAGGTTTCTGCCGAGGGCAAGCTCACCGTTTTGTGTGGCAAAGCCTTCACACAGAATCTGCCCCTTTTTCACCCGCTCACCTTTTCTGACGATGGGTTTGAGGTTGATGCAGGTGTTTTGATTGGTTTTTCGGAACTTGGTAAGGGAGTAGCTCTTTTTGTTGCTGTCAAAGGAGACCAGCTGATCTTCATCGCTGAAATCATAGCTGATGATGATTTCATTTGCATCCACATAGTCCACAACACCATTGGCTTCAGCAGTAAGCAGTATGCGGGAATCTTCAGCCACCAGTTTTTCAAATCCCGTTCCGACAATGGGCGCTTCCGGACGCAAAAGGGGGACAGCCTGCCGCTGCATGTTGGAACCCATCAGGGCGCGATTGGCATCGTCATGTTCCAGAAAGGGGATCAGCGATGCCGAAATGCCCACAATCTGGTTGGGGGCAATATCCATATACTCCACATTGTCGGGAGGCAATATGGGGAAGTCGCCTTCTTTGCGGCATTTCACCCGGTCATTGAGAAATTTGCCTTTTTCATCAATGGGGGCATTGGACTGTGCAATTACCTTGTCATCTTCTTCTTCAGCGGACAGATAAACAGGTCTTTCCTCTACTTTGACCTTTCCTTTTTCTACTTTACGATAAGGGGTTTCTATGAAACCCATTTTATTAATCTTTGCATGCACACACAGGGTGGAAATGAGGCCAATGTTGGGGCCTTCCGGGGTTTCAATGGTGCAGAGGCGACCGTAGTGTGAATAGTGTACGTCACGGACTTCAAAGCCTGCTCTTTCGCGGGATAGTCCTCCGGGTCCTAATGCCGATATTCTTCTTTTATGGGTAATTTCAGCCAGCGGGTTGGTTTGGTCCAGAAACTGGGATAGCTGGCTGGTACCGAAGAAGGAGTTGATTACTGAAGAAAGGGTGCGGGCATTGATAAGGTCAATGGGTGTGAAGACTTCATTATCGCGTACGTTCATGCGCTCACGGATGGTTCTGGCCATGCGGGCCAGCCCCACGCCAAATTGCGCATAAAGTTGTTCGCCTACGGTTCTTACACGCCTGTTGCTCAGATGGTCAATGTCATCAATTTCGGCTTTTCCGTTGCAGAGCTGTACAAGATATTTGACGATTTCAATGATGTCCTGCTTGGTAAGCACGCGGACGGAGATGTCAACATCCAGCTTGAGCTTTTTGTTGATTTTGTAGCGCCCTACTTCACCGAGGTCATAGCGTTTGTCGGAGAAGAAAAGTTTGTCAATAATGCCGCGGGCAGTTTCCTCGTCAGGAGGATCAGTGCCGCGCAGTTGACGATAGATATGCTGCACAGCTTCCAATTCGGAGTTAGAAGTATCTTTTTGCAGGGTATTATAAATGATAGAATAATCTCCACTGACGTCTTCTCGCTGGATAATGACGGAAGTAACGCCTACTTCCTGAATTTGGGCGATATTTTCTTCGTCCAATACAGTATCGCGTTCTAGGATAACTTCGTTTCGCTCAATAGAAACTACTTCTCCGGTATCCTCATCCACAAAATCTTCTACCCAGCTTCTCAATACGCGGGCTGCAAGACGTCTGCCTATCAGTTTTCTAAGGTTTTTCTGATTGACTTCCACTTCATCGGACAGGCCAAACAGCTGAAGTATGTCGCGGTCAGTATCATAGCCAATGGCCCGCAGCAGCGTGGTGACCGGGAATTTCTTTTTCCGGTCAATGTAGGCGTACATGACGTTGTTGATATCTGTAGCAAATTCCATCCATGCTCCTTTGAAGGGGATGACTCGTGCAGAGTAGATCTTGGTGCCGTTGGGGTGGAAACTTTGACCGAAGAAAACGCCCGGGGAGCGGTGCAGCTGGGATACGACAATGCGTTCGGCACCATTGATGACAAAGGTGCCTTTGGGAGTCATGTAGGGAATGTTGCCCAGGAACACATCTTGGACGATGGTTTCAAAATCTTCGTGTTCGGGGTCGTTACAGGAGAGTTTGAGTTTGGCTTTCAGCGGAACGCTATAAGTCAGCCCCCGATCAAGACATTCTTCAATGGAGTAGCGAGGAGGATCCACGAAGTAGTCCAGAAATTCCAGGATAAAAATATTTCTGGCGTCAGTAATGGGGAAATTCTCCATGAAAACCTTAAAGAGGCCCTCGTTTTGGCGGTTTTCCGGAGTGGTATCAAGCTGAAAAAAATCTCTGAAAGATTGCAGTTGTATGTCCAATAGGTCAGGATATTCTATGCCTTTAGAGATTTTTCCAAAGTTAATGCGTTCCGGTACGGATGGGCTTTTTGTCATATTCAGATGCACATTTATGTTAAAAGTTAAAATCGGAGCAGTCGGCTTTGGGTTAACAGCATGGCCTGTAAGCAGTTGTCACGCCTGAGGGGACAACCGCAGGTAGGGCCGGATTGTAAGCCCGAAGCTGCTCCGGCTTGAAAAAGCAAACAAAGAACAAAGGTGAAGCTTCATCCCTGTTGGGGGATTTACTTCACTTCCACCTCAGCACCGGCTTCGGTGAGCTTTGCTTTGATGGATTCCGCTTCTTCTTTGGATACGCCCTCTTTGACCGGTTTGGGAGCACCATCTACGAGGTCTTTTGCCTCTTTCAATCCGAGCCCGGTGAGTTCTTTAACCAGTTTTACGACATTGAGTTTTTGCCCTCCGGCATTTTTAAGAATCACATCGAAGGTGGTTTTTGCCTCCGCAGCAGGTGCAGCAGCTCCGCCTCCTGCCGCGCCTCCGGCAACGACCACAGCTCCGGCAGCAGCCGGCTCAATGCCATATTCTTCCTTAAGTATTTTTGCCAGTTCATTAACTTCCTTCACGGATAAGCCAACGAGTTGTTCTGCAAATGCTTTTAAATCAGCCATTGTTACAAGGGTTTTGAGTGTTTATAAATCAATTAGGGTTATTTTCTTCCTTTTCTGAAAGGGTTTTGAGAATACCTGCCAGTTTATCTTTTCCGCTCAGGAGAGCAGCCAGCACGTTGCGGGCGGGTGATTGCAAAAGGCCGATAACTTCTCCTATGAGTTCTGACTTTGATTTCAGATTGGCTAGTACCTCCAGTTGTTCATCACCGGTATAAATTTCCGAATCAATACAGGCCGCTTTCAGGATAGGTTTGTCATGCTTTTCTCTGAACTTTTTGATGATTTTTGCCGGACTATTGGAAACCTCGGTAAAAAATAAGGTGGATTGTCCCTTGAGGACCTGTTCCAGTTCATTTTGCTTATTGATGACCTCCAGGGCTTTATAGATAAGAGTGTTCTTTGCTACGCGCATTTCTACCCTGCTTTCATAGCAGAGACGTCTGAGGGCATTTATTTCACCCACGGTAAGTCCGGAGGTGTCGGCCACATAAAAGTTGGGTGACTCGGAAAATTTCTTTTTTAACTCTTCTATAATCTGCTGTTTTTCCTCTCTGTTCATTTTTTCAATATTTATGCTACGGCTCTGGTATCAATTTTTATTCCCGGGCTCATTGTGCTTGCCAGGGTAATGCTTTTGAAATATTGTCCTTTGGCGGAAGCGGGTTTCATTTTTGCAATGGCATGAATGACTTCTCTGGCATTATCGCTTATCTGCTGAGGGGTAAACGATCCTCTGCCGATGGAGGCATGGATAATGCCTTGCTTATCTACTTTGAAAGATATCTTTCCCTTTTTTACTTCCTTTACGGTGTCGGCAACTTTAGTTGTTACTGTGCCGGATTTAGGGTTGGGCATGAGATTGCGCGGACCCAAAACGCGACCAAGACGGGCTATTTTGGGCATTACTTCCGGGGTGGCAATCACCACATCAAAATCAAGCCATCCTTTGGATATCTTATCAATATATTCATCCAAGCCAACGTAATCGGCTCCGGCCTGTTTGGCTTCTTCTTCCTGATCGGGGGTGCAAAGCACCAGTACTCTTTTTTGTTTACCGGTTCCATGCGGCAGGGTGACAGTGCCGCGGATGGACTGGTCTGCTTTTTTGGGGTCAATACCCAAACGCACATGCAGGTCTACTGAAGGATCAAAGCGTGTGTGTATGAGTTCTTTGAGCAAAGCGGAAGCTTCTTCTAAGTTATAGAGCTTGGTTCTGTCCACCTTTCCCTGAATGCGTTTTCTGTATTTTGTTAGTTTCACGGCTTTTGCTTTGAAGTTTAAGAATTGTTTTCCCAAGGTGGTGTGCCGGTAATAGTCAACCCGATGCTGCGGGCTGTGCCGGCAATCATTTTCATGGCCGATTCCAGTTTAAAGGCATTAAGGTCGGGCATTTTTTCTTCTGCTATGGCTTTGATTTGGTCCCAGGTTACACTGCCCACTTTGACACGATTTGACTGCGGGGAGCCTTTTTGAATTTTTGCTGCCTCCATGAGCAACACCGCAGCGGGCGGGGTTTTAATGACAAAATCAAATGACTTGTCATTGTAAACAGTAATTACCACAGGCAACACCTTCCCCTGCTTATCCTGGGTGCGGGCATTAAATTGCTTACAGAACTCCATGATGTTAACACCTTTGGAGCCCAAAGCCGGCCCTACCGGAGGAGCAGGGTTGGCCTGCCCACCCTTTATCTGTAATTTGATGTAGCCTTCAGCAACTTTTGCCATGAATTATGAAATTTTTTCTACCTGCATAAAATTGAGCTCAACGGGTGTTCTGCGCCCGAAGATCTTCACAATAACTTTGAGTTTTTTCTTTTCTTCATTGATTTCTTCCACTGTACCCAAAAAGTCATTAAAGGGGCCGTCAATAATGCGCACGGTTTCGTCAATGATAAACGGCTCCTGAATACTTTCTCCGGTTTCCTGCATTTCGTCCACTTTACCGAGGATACGGTTTACTTCTGTTTTACGCAAAGGCACGGGTTTGTCTCTTTCTATAAAATGCATCACACCGGTAATATTCTGTAGTGCCTGCACCATTTCAGGCGTAAGACCGCCTTTGACTACCTCCACTAGGACATATCCGGGGAAAAAGTTTCTTTCCTTAATGACCTTTTTGCCTTTTACAATTTTATATACCTTTTCCATGGGGATGAGCACCTGTTTGACGATATGACCCCAGCCGGAACGCTTTACTTCATTTTCCACGTACTCTTTTACTTTGCGTTCTTTGCCGGCCAGGACCTTTAGTGCAAACCACTGGGTTTCCTGAGTAGTTGCAGTTTTTGCATCATCCCCCATGGTGCTCAACCAATAATTATTTTGTAAATCATTTTCATCAGATTGCTGGATGCCTGATCCATCAGCAACACTACCAGTGCAATTATCAGGGACGCAACCAACACCACAACGGCACTGCTTTGTAACTCTTCCCAGGTGGGCCAGGTTACTTTATACAGTAGTTCGTTGTAGGCTTCTTTGATATATAATGTTAATCTGTTCATATCAGGTCTTAAAGCGCACGGGCGGAGAGGCTCGAACTCCCAGCCTGCGGTTTTGGAGACCGCTGCTCTACCAATTGAGCTACACCCGTTTTAATCTGGCTACTTTATAATTTCAGTAACCTGACCAGCGCCCACGGTTCTACCGCCTTCACGGATTGCGAAACGCAGCCCCTTTTCCAGAGCAACCGGATAGATGAGCTTAACGGTAAGGGTTACATTATCACCCGGCATGACCATTTCAACTCCATCAGGGAGCTTGATTTCGCCTGTGCAGTCGGTGGTTCTCAGATAGAATTGCGGCCGATAGTTATTGAAGAATGGGGTATGGCGCCCGCCTTCTTCTTTGCTGAGGATATACACTTCGCATTTAAACTCTGTATGCGGAGTAATGCTGCCCGGAGCACAAATAACCATTCCACGTCTGATCTGGTCTTTTTCAATACCGCGCAGGAGGATACCTACGTTATCTCCGGCTTCACCGGCATCCAGAATTTTTCTAAACATTTCCACTCCCGTACAGGTAGAGGTAAGTTTTTCGTATGACAGTCCGATGATTTCAACGGGGTCTCCGGTTTTAATTACACCTCTTTCAATTCTTCCGGTGGCAACCGTTCCGCGACCGGTGATGGAGAATACGTCTTCTACCGGCATCAGGAAGGGTTTGTCAACAGGACGGGGCGGCACCGGAATGGTTTCGTCTACGGCTTTCATCAGCTCTTCTACTGACTTAACTCCCTCGGGGTCACCCTGGAGTGCTTTCAGGGCTGAGCCACGTATAACCGGAATGTTGGCGCCATCAAATTGGTAGAAGGTAAGAAGCTCTCTGATTTCCATTTCTACCAGGTCCAGCAGTTCAGGATCGTCTACGAGGTCTACTTTATTCATATAGACCACAATTTGCGGCACGCCTACCTGGCGGGCAAGGAGAATGTGTTCACGCGTCTGGGGCATGGGCCCGTCCGTAGCTGCCACCACGAGAATAGCGCCATCCATCTGGGCTGCACCTGTAACCATGTTTTTGATATAGTCAGCATGACCGGGGCAGTCCACATGGGCATAGTGTCTTTTTTCAGTTTGGTATTCCACGTGGGCGGTGTTGATGGTTATACCTCTTTCTTTTTCTTCCGGTGCGGAGTCGATGGAATCGTAGGTTCTGCCTTCAGCCAGGCCTTTTTGAGCCAGAATTTGGGTGATGGCTGCTGTCAGAGTGGTTTTACCATGATCAACGTGCCCGATTGTACCAATGTTTACGTGAGGTTTGGTTTTCTCAAATTTTTCTTTTGCCATAATGCTATTTGTTTAAAGAATCAGAGTTTATAATTGAAAAATACTTTTTGAATTCGTTTTGCCTTTGTAACTCAGAGCCGATGACGGGAATTGAACCCGTGACCTCTTCCTTACCAAGGAAACGCTCTACCCCTGAGCTACATCGGCAGTTTTTCATGTGGGGTTGCCCGCTGCTTTCTTTACCAACTGCTTCTTGGCATCCCCGTTCTGCATGACCACTTCCCGGGAGCTATCATTGCTCTTACCGGCCGCGTTCGGCTATCCCTGCTGCCGGTTTGAGCGGGAGACGAGATTCGAACCCGCGACCCTCAGCTTGGAAGGCTGATGCTCTACCACTGAGCTACTCCCGCAAATGGGTTTGGGTGATCGATATAAATCACAACCGCTCTGTCCTCAAACCGCGCAATTCAGTTTATCTAAAGAACTTTTCCTCTGTTTCCCTTTTCCCTTCTGATTCAAACTTTGGCATAGCCCTGATAACCTTTGGTTTGTTCCCTTTCTTTATACCTGTTCACCCGGCTATTTTTCGTGGGGAGAGCAGGATTCGAACCTACGAAGTCATAAAGACAACAGATTTACAGTCTGTCCCGTTTGGCCACTTCGGTATCTCCCCAGTTTTGCCCAGTCCAGTAAAAGAACGTTTGAGAGCCAGTGGAGGGATTCGAACCCCCGACCAGCTGATTACAAATCAGCTGCTCTGGCCAACTGAGCTACACTGGCAGGCTCGTTTTTTATCATGTCTGACAACGGTACACTCCTCCCGAAAAGGCTCGCAAATTTACCCAAAATTTTAGATTAATCACAAACTTGCTGCCAAAATTATTTTTTCTGTTTCTCTTTGTGCTTTTTTAGTTGCCTTCGGATGGATTCAACCGCTTCATCCACTGCTTTTTCGAAAGTTGTACTGTGTTCTTCGGCAAATAGGGTATGACCCGGTACACGCACTTTAAGTTCTACAATCTTTTCGTTAATCTGGCTATCTGTGGTGCCCAGTTTCAGATAGACTTCAATTTCCTGAATGCGCGTAAAGAAGCGAAGCAGCTTCTGGGTTTTCTTTTCTATAAAGTCTACCAGCTTCTGGTCTGCATCAAAATGGATGGCCTGTATCCGAATGTTCATGTTGCTTTCCATTATGCCTTAGGGTGTGCTTTCTTATAAATGTTTTTCAATTGTTCAATGCTATTGTGGGTGTAAACCTGGGTAGCTGCTAAACTGGCATGACCGAGAAGTTCTTTTACTGCATTCAGGTCGGCACCATTGTTTACAAGATGCGTAGCAAAGGTATGTCTCAAGATATGAGGACTCTTTTTTTCCAGTGTTGTAACCTGTCCCAGATAGCAGCGTACTTTGCGGTAGACAAATTTCGCATATAGCTTTTTTCCGGAATCGGTCACCAGCAGATAATCTCTGCAAGCAAAAGGTGGTTTGTTTTCCATAAATGCCTTTATCAGGTCAAGGAGCAGCTCACTAACCGGTATAATACGCTCTTTATTGCCTTTGCCTATTACTTTTATTTCCTTTCTTTTGAAGTTTACATCCGCTTCTTTGAGGTTTATCAGTTCGGAGAGCCGAAGGCCTGTGGAATATAGTATTTCCAGCAAGAGTTTATCGCGCTGAAGGGCAAAATCCTCTCTGGCAGCGTTATCGCTCAAAAGACGGCTCATTTGTTGCTCCTCCACATAAACCGGCAGCCTGGATGATATTTTGGGGGCAATAATTTTCTGGGAAGGATCATGGGTGACCTTGCCGGTGCGGAGGAGAAACTTATAGTAAGATTTCACTGCCGAGAGCTTGCGATTTACGGTGCGCGGGGAGGCCCCTTTATCCAGCAGGCTTACCATCCAGGAACGCAGGTGAAAGTGCTTTACCGTTTCCGGTTGCTCTATATCGTATGTTCTCTGGAGATAAGCGGAGAATTGCTCCAGATCTTTCCGGTAAGACATTACCGTATGGGCGGAATATCTTTTTTCATGGGTCAGGTAGCGAAAAAAACTCTCAAGGTGCATCAGCCCGAATAAAAGGGAACTTCTATTGTAAATCTAATGAACTTTCGTGACTACTCTGAAACCGCACTATTGCCCGACATCTTTTGGCGGTAAATGGCGCGAAGTATCTCATTCCTTCTTCTGACAGATGGCTTAATATAAGCCTGTCTTCTGCGGAGTTCTTTGAGTATTCCGGCTTTCTCAAATTTTTTCTTGTACTTTTTGAGTGCCTTGTCTAACGATTCACTTTCTCTAACGTCAACAATGAGCATGCATTTTTTTTTAGGGCAACAAAGATAGCTTAAAGGCATTCAAAATTCAAAGCTCTTTAAAAGGAAAGGACATTTTTGGATAATCCGCCAATGCAACGGTTCATTTCACCGACCTCAATTCGGTGAGGTCAGCCTCGGCAAGAGAGGCTGAGAAGAAAGACGGTGATTAGTTGTCTTTGAGTATCTCTCTGGAAATGACCAGTTTTTGAATTTCCGAAGTGCCTTCCCCAATGGTGCAGAGCTTTGAATCACGATAGTATTTTTCCACCGGGAAATCTTTGGTGTATCCGTAGCCGCCATGTATTTGCACAGCATCGGTGGCGATGCGTACGGCAGCTTCGGAGGCATAGTATTTGGCCATAGCGGAATAGCGGGTCACTTTTTCTCCTCTGTTTTTCAGGTCTGCGGCCTGTAGAGTAAGTAGTTCGGCCGCTTCAATCTGGGCGGCCATGTCGGCCAGTTTGAAAGCGATGCCCTGAAAGTTTGCTATGGGCTGATCAAACTGATGGCGCTCCTTGGAATATTTCAGGCTAGCTTCATAGGCTCCTTTAGCGATACCAAGCGCCAAAGCAGCTATGGAAATACGTCCGCCATCCAGAATTTTCATTGCCTGAATAAATCCTTCTCCTTCTTCACCAAGGAGGTTTTCTTCGGTAACGCGGCAATTATTAAACAATACTTCCGTGGTTTCCGAAGCCCTCATGCCGAGCTTGTTTTCCTTGCGTCCGGCAGACAGGCCCGGGGTGCCTCGCTCTATGGCAAAAGCTGTCATGCCGTGGCTATCGCCCTTCTCTCCTGTACGCACAATCGCCACAACGATGTCACCCATGCGGCCGTTGGTGATCCAGCACTTGGTACCGTTAATAATCCAACCGTTGCCATCCTTTTCGGCTACGCATTTCATATTCATGGCATCCGAACCGGTATTGGGTTCTGTGAGTGCCCATGCGCCAATCCATTGGCCTGTAGCTAGCCTGGGAAGCCAGCGCTTTTTCTGCTCCTCATTGCCGAAGGCGGCTATGTGACCTGTACATAAAGAGTTATGAGCAGCCACAGATAGCCCTATTGAGCCACAGACTTTTGCCAGCTCTGAAATAATGGTCACATATTCAAAATATCCCAGCCCTGCACCGCCATATTCTTCAGGAACGAGCACGCCCATAAAACCCAGCTCGCCCATTTTTTGGAAAATTTCCCGCGGGGCTTCCTGTTTTTCGTCCCACTCCATCACATAAGGCCGAATATTTCTTTCGGCAAAATCTCTTACGGACTGTGCTATCAGCTTTTGGTTTTCAGTAATTTCGAAGTCCATCCTTCTTATTTACAGTTTAGTACCTGCTAAGGGTTATAATCTGGGCATTTTTGCTTTTTAGTTTCCTGTATCCATTGAGAAATTCTAAGGAAACAAGAAAAGTGACGGCTGCCACTTCTGCGCCCTGTTTACTGATAAGTTCCATAGCAGCTGATATGGTGCCTCCGGTGGCAAGCAGGTCATCATGTAGCAGCACCTTATTACCAGGTTTTAAAACGCCTTCATGTATTTCAATTGTGGAAGTGCCATACTCCAGATCATAGGTGTAGGAAATCGTGTCACCGGGGAGCTTGCCTTCCTTACGTATGGGTATGAAGGGCAGCTGAAGCCGGTTGGCCAACAGTGTGCCAAAGAAAAATCCCCTGCTTTCCACGGCACAGATGGCATCCAGCGGGGTTGCCGGCAACCTGCGGATAAATTCATCCACAATTTCCGTGCATAAATCAGGGTGTAACAAAATGGGGGTGATGTCTTTGAATATGATGCCTTTTTTAGGGAAATCCGGAATGTCGCGTATTAGTGCTTTTATTCTGGTTTCCAGAGAATGGTTAAAAGAAGACATCTTGTTCATACGGCTGCAAATATAGACACATATCAGATGCGGTTAGCATAATGGTTAGTGATAAAATCACTGTTCCTCCTGGCTGAAAAGCAAATAGGGTTCTATTTTTTGTAAAAGACTGTCATGCATGACATACATGTTCAGCAGGTCATTGCGACTAGTGAAGGGGCCATGCTGTGTTCTGTAGTTGACAATAACCCTGGCCAAAGCAGCTCCAATATAGGGATGACGCGCTAGTTCATCGTAGCCTGCATAGTTGATATGCATTTTACGCACTTGCGTGGTGTCGGCATAAAGCTGAGCAGCCAGGCTGGGAAATTTTGCCGTGTCAATGCCATAAACTTCCAGCAATTGATGGATGTGAATAAAACCTCCCAGACGTTCACGATAGCGAAGGATACGTTTGGATAAAACGGGTCCAATGCCGTGGATGGAAACAAGATCCGCACTGTCTGCGGTATTGATATCAATGGGGGTTGGGCGGGGCTGGGCGGGCGCAGTGGCGCCCGTCCAGCCCCGCTTGAGCTTCCAGCTCTGCCGATCTGCCTTTTCATCCTTCTTTACCGTATGGTCAAAAGGATCCATCACCTCACGAGCCTCTTCATCATCTTCCGGAGTTGCTATCTGAATATAAGGCTCCAGACGCACGTAAAAGGTATCCTGCATACCATAGATTTTCTTCAGGTCTTCTTTCCGGTAAAACCTGCCTCCCCGAGCTCGATAACTCATAATGGTGCGGACAATTTTATCCGGCAGACCTAATTGCTTCCATGCATCTTCGGAGAGATTGTTGGGGTCAAAGTAGAAAAGAGCCACTTCTTTTTGTTCTACCCGATGTGGCTGCCCGTTGTCAGCAACAGACTGCCTTTCAAAGGCTTCAATTTCCGCCCTGAACCGTGAGAAATCTGCCTCATCCGGCCGGATGATAACCGGCAGTAAAAGCGATGTTATTACAAGCAGGACTATGAGAATCAATAATACAATGATGCCATTGCGCTGACTCGTGGTAAAGGTGAAATATTCACGCCAAAAATCCCACATACCAATGACGGATAAGCATAACCGCCCTCTTCCTACAAGATATGCATTTTAAATCAACTCTTTTTCCGTTCAGGCCATAGTTGTTCCTAAAGAATATCTCGTTTCTAGACATCCTGCCGTAATGAAATGACCGTGTCTTCAACCGTACGCTCCGTTAAGGCGCATCATTATTAGGTCTCCAATAAGGCATTTTGATGTACTAAACAGGGGCAAAATATTCATGTTCTTGCTGCTATGTGATAGAAACAAAGTTATTCCTTAGAGTTATCGTTTATATCGTGAATATTTATGTTAGGCAAACTATTTTGCAATAAATCCTGGAAAAAGACTTAGGTTTGCTCATTGTTAATTTTTTAAAAGTGTAAAATGAAAAAAGGTAAAGTAAAGTTTTTTAATGAATCAAAGGGATTTGGTTTTATTTACGACAAGGAATCAGGGAAAGATATTTTCGTACATGCTTCAGGGCTAAAGAATAATATCAGAGAAGGTGATGAAGTGACTTTTGATGTTCAGCCGGGAAGGAAGGGATTGAATGCCGTGGATGTAAGGTTGACCGATTAAGGCAAATTCCGTCTTTGAAAAAAATCCGCCTTATGGGCGGTTTTTTTTTTATCCAAAGGAAATATATCTGCAGTGAAACAAATTAAAAAGAGTAAGTTTACCCCACGGCTTACCAGCGGCCTGTTGAAGAAGATGCAAGACACATGCATTCCGCTTAATTGACTCCGCCCCTGAAGCAGGCCTGATTTATTCTATTCAAACAGAGTTCTACTTGACAGGCAGTTCCATTCAGAGCTGCATGCGTAAGCAGTGCTCACAAAAAAGGTAAAACACCCTTTCCCATGCATTTTGAAAATTTAAACCTTATTCCACAATTACTGAAAGCATTAAAAGAAGCAGGATACCGGCAACCGACACCTATACAAATGCAGGCCATCCCGCATTTGTTACAGGGACGCGACCTTTTTGGCTGTGCTCAGACAGGTACAGGCAAAACAGCCGCCTTCAGCATTCCTCTGCTGCAAAAGCTTGCTGAAGACTATAAGAAGACAGGACACGTCATCCGGGGATTGGTGCTTGCGCCCACGCGAGAACTGGCTTCGCAAATCGGGGATAGTTTACGAACTTATGGCCGCCATCTTTCTCTACAGCACGCTGTGATATACGGAGGGGTACCGCAACAGCAGCAGACCGCTGCCCTGCGTGCCGGAGTTGACATTCTGATAGCCACACCCGGCCGTCTGCTGGATCTCATTCAACAGGGGTATATCAGCTTGCAATATATAATGGTAGTTGTGCTGGATGAAGCCGACCGGATGCTTGATATGGGCTTTATTCATGATATACAAAAGATAATTGCCATGTTGCCAGCTAGAAGACAAACCGTGCTGTTTTCAGCCACCTTGCCTTCAAGCATCAGGAGACTGGCATTTAACACACTTAGCAACCCAGTACATATAGAACTCAGCAGTCAGCAGCAATACGCGGAAAACGTCAAACACAGTCTCTACTTCGTAGATCGGGTGAACAAACACCATCTCCTCCATCATATCCTGGATCAGGACTCCCCGGATCGGGTGCTGGTGTTTACAAGAACCCGACATGGAGCCGATAAACTGGTGAAAGCGCTGGACAGGGAGGGCATCCGCTCGGCCGCTCTTCATGGCAACAAATCGCAAAGCCAGCGCCAGCGGACACTCCACGCCTTCAAAGGTAAAAAGCTACGGGTATTGATTGCAACCGATGTGGCTTCAAGAGGCATTGATGTGGAACACATTTCCCATGTAATCAACTTTGACATGCCAGAAACTCCGGAGACTTACGTGCATCGTATCGGGCGCACGGGACGTGCCGGAGCGCATGGCTTGGCTCTTTCTTTCTGCTCAGGTGATGAGCTCCACCTGCTCAAGGATATTCATAAACATCTACGGGCTACCATTCCCGTGGTAACAGACCATCCTTTTCAATCGGAAAAAACCACAAAACAGCATTTATACGGAGCGGGAAAAAATCAAAGGAAAAGGTACTCACACACATCTCATACGAAATACAGCAGAAATAGCCCTTCCAGCCGTTGAGTATTCATAACAAGAAAACCTGAGTAGGATAATACCATCCCAGGATATCTCAGAATATTGGCATTTTTCAGCTCGCGGAAAATACTTGCCATTTTTGTAGAGTCGTTTCACAGAACAGCTATAAGGCTCAATCGGATGATCGACTTGTGTAGGGTTTTAAAAATCATTGTTAGGTAAAGCAATTAGTCATTACATACTTTGTTGTTTTAGCTTTGATGCTTATCCCCAAAAACCAGATTGTAATGGATAACTCAGAGATGAAAGCTGTATCCAAAAAAGAAGAGGAAATAAAAAGCTGGGTGAAAGAATATACCAAAGAATTGCTCTCCTGGGCCTTTTACAAGACCTCGGACAAAATGCTTGCGGAAGATCTGGTGCAGGAAGTATTTCTCGTTGCCACAAAAAATTATGATTCTTTCAGACACAACAGCCAACCGAAAACCTGGCTGTTTGCCATACTTAACAATAAGATAGCAGAACATTACCGCAAACTTTCTGCACGAACACACATCCATTCTATCAGTGACCCATTTTTTAATGCAGATGGAAGATGGCATGAAGAAACAGCCCCACAAGAATGGCCGCATGCAGACGAGGACAGTTTACCGGATAATCCGGAGTTTATGAAAGTGCTCTATCATTGTATAGATGAGCTATCTGCATTGCATGCAGCCTGCATCTGCATGAAATTTATACATGATATGGAAAGTAAGGTAATCTGTCAGGAACTGGGCATATCCCCAACCAATTACTGGCAGATAATACACCGCGCCAAACTGCAACTCCGGAAATGTCTGGAAAAGTTATGGTTTAAACAATAAGAATACAGCCATGCGCTTCATGATTTCCTGCAAAAAGGCAGGCCAACTGATTGAAAAGAAAAATGAAGGGCAGCTTTCTCTTAAGGAGTCCATTCAATTGCGTCTGCACACGCTGATGTGTGGTTTGTGCCGCCTGTATGAAGAACAATCAAAATTGATAGACGCTTTGCTGAAAAAAAAGCTCAAAGAAAAACCAGAACCCTTTAGCCATGCCGATGTAAAAAGAGTACAGGAAAAGATTCTGCTTCAAAAAAAATGCTGAATTGCTTGTCAGGATTGCCTGAATTATGCAACATATAAAGCGAATCTTTTCAGTTCAAAAACATAACTTATGATGTCTAAAGTATTATTAGTAATATCAGTACTGGTGGTATTGGTATTTATAAAAAACAGACTTACTCCTTACCCTGAAACAGATACGGGTATTCAGTTTTTCAAAGGAAGTTGGGAGGAGGCTCTGCAAAAAGCAGCGGCAGAAGGCAAACCCGTTTTTCTTGACATCTACGCATCATGGTGTGGAACCTGCAAAAAGCTTAAACGGGTCACATTTGCCAATGAGGAAGCCGCCAGGTTTTTCAACGCACATTTCATCAATGTGGAATTGGATGGCGAGAAAGGCGAAGGGAAAATGCTGGCCGAAAGATTTGGGGTCAGGAGTTACCCTTCGCTGTTTGTTATAAGTAAGGATGGTTCAGTAGTAAAATATTCCGCAGGCTACCTCTCGCCTTCAGAATTAATTCAATTCGGGGAAACAGCTCTTAAGCAGAAAGAAGAATGAACGCTATTGCATTCATAGGGGCATTAGTAAGAAAGAACCTTCTGGCAAACCAAGCGCTGATTAAACAACTCTCCGCGGAGCAATATTGCCACCCACTTTCCGTGCTTTCGGGATTTTCCATAGGGCAGCATTTCAGACATATAATTGAATTTTATCTTTGTCTGTTCGGTCAACTTGAGAGCGGAACCATCTGCTATGACGAAAGGAAGCGCGATGTGCGTATTGAGAGCAATCCGGAATTTGCCATCCAATGTATAGAATCTATCCTTGCTGACCTCCAGCAGCTTCAAACCGACAAACGCCTGACTTTAAAGTTTAATCTCTCCTGTGAAGATGATACGCCTGTATATGGCGATACCAGCCTTTGCCGTGAGCTGGCTTTTGTTATGGAACATAGTATTCATCATCAGGCTCTGATCAAAATCGGCTTGTCGCACTTCCCGGGCATTACAGTAGATGAGCAATATGGGGTGGCTCCTTCCACTATCCGGTGTGCCAGAAAGTCCAAAACCGTAATCCAATAATGTGAAAACGCCATCTCTCCTGTTGCTGATCAGCTTCCCCTGTTTTTTTCTGACAGCACAAGGCAATGAGCATCCTGTCAGCATCGGTCCGGAACTTCAGTTCTATCCTGCCGGTATGATCCCGGGCGTCCGCTGGAGTTACTATTTAGGGGAGCAACAGCAAAATGCAATTACCCTCCGAACCGGAATAAACCTCACCCTACGCCATGACTGGGGGAAGCATGAGGATGAACGTGGCTGGGGCACCGGCATTTCCTCAGGCTATAATTATCACTTCCCCATCAGAAAAGGGAAAGTTCTTTTCGGTGCACGAGGGGATATTTGGTTGATGCAAATTCACTGGAAAAAGGATGCGCGAAAAGGAGAATCTCATATTGTCATTTTGCAACCTACGGCTGAAGCGGGGTATTCTTTTATTCTAAAAAATTTTCATATAGCTCCCACTCTGGCCTTTGGACGTGAGCTGAACATCATAACAAAGGGAGAACCTGTTGGAGAAGGCTGGATATTATTGCTCGGAGTAGTTTTCCAATGGAACTTTGAATAAAAAATACATGCTGTACCGAAAAAATCTATGTATTTACTGGTTCATCCTATTTCGCATACCCGACAGATAAAATACTCCTAAAGGGGAAACCCGTCTTCCGGAAGCCGGAGTCCCTTTGAAAAAGGAATCTGCGGTGCATACGCTGACTCCATTTCTGCCGAATAACCCCAACGACAGAATACAAATCACAGAAGCAATGCCAGGCTTTCAGTGCTTAAGTCTTTCTGGGCTTCTTTTTGGCAGCCGGGAAAAGGATGTTGTTCAGAATAAGGCGATAGCCGGGTGAATTGGGATGCAGATTTAAATCCGTAGGGGGATCGTAAACAAAGTGCTGATAATCTTCTGGGTCATGCCCGCCATAGAAAGTCCATGTACCATATCCGAATTCTCCATGAATATAACGGGCTTCCGATGCTGCTTTATTTTCACCCATTACCAAAACATCGGATTTCAAGACTTCATTTCTGAAGGCTGTGGTTTGTCCCATAAACCCTTTTATGGTGCGGGTATGACACTGGGTAAGCATAGTAGGTATGGGATCCCATTTGGCTGAGAATTCAAATAATGTAAAATAATCCATATTAGGAGGAACAGTACGCGGCACGGGTATATCAATATTAGAAAACTCGTACTCATAAGGATTCATGCGCAGGATAAAATTTTGAAAGGCAAAGGTTTTTGAGAAGTCCAGCTTTTGCTGAGCCTGCGGATCAGGCGGATCTCCATCAAACATATAGTCGCATATGTCAGTGTTTTCTGCAGAAAGTGAAATATCATAGGTGTCCGTAGCCGAACACATGGCAAACAGAAACCCGCCCCCCATGACATAATCTCTGATTTTTTGTGCAACGGCCAGCTTAAGTTTTGACACTTTATTGAATCCATATTTTTTTGCATCTGCTTCGGCGGAACGCACCTGCTCCTGATACCAAGGCTGATTGCGGTATTGCGCATAGAATTTTCCATATTGCCCGGTAAAATCTTCATGATGCAGATGCAGCCAGTCATATTTGGGAAGCAGGCCGTTTAACACCTCTCCGTCATATACCACATCATAAGGAATTTCAGCATACGTAAGTACGAGAGTTACCGCATCGTCCCATGGTTGATTTACCGGGGGTGCATATACCGCAACTTTAGGTGCCTTTTCCAGCTTGACAACATCCATATTTACCTCGGGATTGGCAATATCATTAAGGATTTTACCATATTGCCCGTCAGCAAGAATTTCATAGGAAATACCGCGAATAAGACATTCCTGTTCCAGTTTGTCCACGTATTTGAAGGCAAAGCTGCCACCTCGGTAGTTGAGCAACCAGTCCACATCTACTCCGTTTTGCAGCACCCAATAAGCAACTCCATACGACTTCAGATGATTCTTTTGTGTTTCATCCATCGGGATAAGAATGTAAGAAGCCCGTAGAGAAAGGCATTGAAGCAGAATCGCAAGGAAGAATAATTTTCGCATTGGTGTTTTTACCGGTAATGTAGAAACGACAGTTTAATCATAAAGTTATGCATCCCTGAGAACAGAAGCCTACACCGATACCATATCCATGCTTTTAATGACTTCAGTGGCAAACTCTGAGCATTTCAGCAATTGCGCGCCTTCCATGAGGCGGTGAAAGTCATAGGTAACGCGTTTTTTCTCAAAAGTGGCCTCTAGTCCTTTAATTATCAGGTCGTTGGCTTCTATCCATCCCATATACTCAAACATCATGGCTCCCGAAAGGATAACCGAGCTGGGGTTTACCTTATCCTGGCCGGCATATTTGGGTGCCGTGCCATGTGTAGCTTCAAAGATAGCTGCACCATTTTCATAATTAATGTTTGCCCCGGGCGCAATGCCTATACCGCCCACCCCGGCAGCCAGAGCATCTGAAATGTAATCACCGTTTAGATTGAGCGTAGCAATCACTGAATATTCCTGCGGCCGGAGTTGTATCTGCTGTAGAAACGCATCGGCAATTGCATCCTTAATTATTACCTTGCCACTTTGCTCGGCTTCTTTCATTATACGTGTGGCTTCGGCACTCCCCTTTTCTGCGGCTATTTTATCAAACTGCTCCCAGGTAAACACGCTGTCAGCAAATTCCCGCTCAGCCAGCTCATACCCCCATTTTTTAAACATGCCCTCGGTAAACTTCATGATGTTGCCTTTGTGTACCAGCGTTACCGAAGGACGCTTGTGCCGGATAGCATACCGAATGGCAGCTCTTACGAGTCGCTCGGAGCCTTCTTTTGAAACCGGCTTGATGCCGATGGAAGATGTTTTCGGAAACCGGATATTGGTTACGCCCATTTCATCCTGCAAAAAGCGAATTACTTTCTGCACCTCCGGAGTACCCATATTCCATTCAATGCCGGCATAGATGTCTTCGGTATTCTCACGAAATACAACCATATCAATCAGCTCCGGATGCTTCATAGGGGAGGGCACATTTTGAAAATATTTAACAGGCCGCACGCAGGCATACAAATCCAGCTTCTGGCGCAAAGCCACGTTGAGTGAGCGGATACCCCCGCCAATGGGTGTAGTCAAAGGTCCTTTAATAGCTATCAGATACCGGTCAATAGCTTCCAGCGTTTCTTCAGGCAGCCAGTTGCCGGTAAGTTTGAAAGCTTTCTCTCCGGCCAATACCTCCAGCCAACTGATTTTTCTTTTCCCGCCATATGCTTTTTCTACAGCAGCATCCAGCACACGCACGGCTGCTGCCCAGATATCCGGTCCAGTGCCGTCTCCTTCAATAAACGGGATAATCGGATGATCAGGAACCTGTAAAACCCCATTTTCAATTGAAATACGTTCACCTTCCATACGATATAACTCTTTAATCTGCGGCTAAGTTAGGCTTTTACCCACAGGTAAATAGACCACTATTGCACCTACCGGTGTGACAATTTTTAATAGAAGACACCCTTTTCTTCTTTCATGAAGACGCTAAATTTGAAGCATATGAATCCTCACCTCCATCCGCAGGCCGACCATCTCACTGTTGCTGACCTGGAAGCTGAAGCAGTGCTGCGGCCGCAAAAACTGAAGGACTTTCACGGGCAGAATAAAATCATTGAAAACCTTTCTGTGTTCATTACCGCAGCAAAAAGACGCAACGAAGCTATGGATCATGTATTACTGCATGGTCCTCCCGGGTTGGGCAAAACCACCCTGTCTTATATCATTGCCAACGAGCTGGAAGCCGGCATTAAAACCACCTCAGGACCGGTATTGGAAAAGCCCGGTGACCTGGCCGGACTGCTTACAAGCCTGGAGCCCCGTGATGTACTCTTTATTGATGAGATTCACCGGCTCAGTCCGCTGATTGAGGAGTACCTGTATTCCGCTATGGAGGATTATAAAATAGATATCATGCTGGACAGCGGCCCTAATGCCCGTTCTCTGGAGCTCAAACTCAATCCCTTCACTCTGATCGGGGCAACTACGCGCTCAGGTCTGCTCACTGCTCCTCTGCGCTCGCGTTTCGGTATCAACTGCCGGGTTGAATACTATGATACTCCTACCCTGCAGCTTATCGTAAAGCGATCAGCGGCCTTACTCAACACTCAAATTACCGATGATGGTGCTTTGGAAGTTGCACGCAGAAGCCGCGGCACTCCCCGCATAGCCAATCTGCTGCTCCGCAGACTGCGGGATTTTGCTCAGGTAAAAGGACAGGGAGTCATTGACCACCACATTGCCCGCTTCGGCCTTCAGGCGCTGGATGTAGATGAAGAAGGCCTGGATGAAATGGACAACCGGATTCTGCAAACTATCATAGATAAATTCAACGGAGGACCGGTGGGCCTTTCCACCCTCGCTACAGCTGTGAGCGAAGAGAGTGAAACGATTGAAGAGGTGTATGAGCCTTTTCTGATTAAAGAAGGATATCTGAAGCGCACCCCACGCGGCCGGGAAGCCACCGAACGTGCTTACCACCACTTGGGGAAAAAACCTCCCACGAAATCCGGCTCTTTGTTCGATTAAAAAATATACATCACACGTGCCGACAGCACGTTGTTGCGCTGGCCGTTATCATACAGGCCGCTTTCTTCAAAATCCACGCGGGCAATATCAAGAAGAGAGAAACTCCAGCGCAAATCCAGCCCAATGTGGTTAATAAATACAAAGGTCACGCGGGCCATAACTTCCAGACCAAAAGTGTGATAGAGATCTTTACCGGTGGGTGTTTTCAGTGGGTATTTCACTTCATAACGCACCAGACTGTTAAACACTACGCCCAGGCCTGCAATGAAAACATCTTTCCCTTTCTGCTTGTCTTTATCATGATAATTAAAAAGCAGCGGCACATCTATGTAGTCCAGCTGCAATTTATCGGGTGAAGCTGTGCGCGCCTGTTGCTCAGCGGTAGGGCCCTTTTTAGAGCCTTTCTGAGAATACACTATTTCAAAATTGAAGGAAAAATTGCGCGGCAAACGGATAAACGCCCCCGCTCCGGCATTAACACCAAACTTACGATAGCCTCTCAGATCGTCACCTTCCACCTGTGTGGCATTAAAGCCCGCCACCAGCAAAGGACGGATAAGCGGAGCGGTTTTTTTATCCAGCACTTTTTCCTCCTGCGCCATTGCCGATGTTGAAAAAACAATTAGCAGTAAGCAGACAGAATAACGCATTTTAGCGGGCAAAAAGCATAATTTTAAAAGCATCTTCATCTATGTTCAAATATACGGCAACCACTCTGAAGAAAATTGAAGAGGTTTTTTCCCAGGCAGGGTATATCATCCGGTATGAAAAAGGAAATTTCAAACCCGGATATTGCATTCTGCAGGATAAAAAAGTTGTGGTAATCAACCGGTATTTCGAAACGGAAGCCCGCATAAACACCTTGCTGGAAATTTTACCTCAACTGGAGATTGACGAAAACCTTCTGAGTGAAGAAGCGCGGGCGTTTTTTGAAAAAAACCTGCAAAAAGCGTGACCCTTGGAAGTGGTTTTTTTAGGAACGGGTACTTCCGGAGGCGTACCTATGGTCGGGTGTTACACCGGAGTTTGCCTATCCGATAATCCTAAAGACAAGCGGCTGCGCAGCTCCGTGCTGCTGCATGTGAATGGTAAAACCATTGTCATTGACTGTGGCCCCGATTTTCGGCAACAGATGTTGCGCGAACAGGTAAGAAAAATTGATGCCATCGTTTTCACCCACTCTCATAAAGACCATACCGGCGGACTGGATGATATCCGGGGCTTCAACTACGTGCTGAAAAAGGCTATCCCACTCTACATGGATGCAGAAACCGAAAAAGCCATCAGAAGACAGTACGATTATATATTCGGCAATTCAGACTATCCGGGCGTGCCTAAAGTAGAAATACATAACTTCGGCAATGAGCCCTTTTGGGTGGAAGGAGTACGCTTCATTCCGATTGAGGCCCTGCATTACCGCATGCGCGTGTATGCTTTCCGTATCGGTGATTTCACTTATGTGACAGATGCTAATTTTATTGCCCCGCAGGAGAAGGAAAAAATCAAAGGGTCACGGGTGTTGGTATTGAACGCACTTCGCAAAGAGCCGCATATTTCTCATTTTACTCTGAGCCAGGCTCTGGAGCTGGTTGACGAGCTGAAACCAGAAAAAGCCTACCTCACCCACATCAGTCATCAGCTTGGCTACCATGAAGAAGTGAACCGCTCACTTCCGGCAGGCGTAGAGCTGGCTTATGACGGGCTTCGAATTACGCTCTGAAGTAACCTTAATCCATGAAATGAAAGGAAACCATGAAAGCACAAGAAATCATTGTGCACACTACACCTCTTCTTATACTTTTTCGTTCAAACAGGCTATGCCTCAATTTCCTTACAGACACTCCTGTTTCGGCTTCCGAACGGTCTCCATTGTAAAGTAATCGTTTCCTTATAGCAAAATAGCCGTTATTAACAGAGCGCACTTCCCCCTCTGAAAAATATCCTTTAATTCACCGCAAACATAAGTTGTAGAAGTTGGTTGAACGTTATGACACCATCATAATAATATTCCCTTACACATGGCTCTAATTTGCAAAGTGAAGATAAAATACCCTTGCTCACCGCATGTATGACAGATGCTTTTACCCGGAAGATCACCGACAGGCGCTTGGTTTTATATCAGCATTAAAACAGGTTGAGTAATTCCCCATCTGATTATTGATTATTTGAAAAAAATCTGCATTTTAGCGCACCAACAAGATAACATGCCACATGAGTAACAAAGAATCATGGGGCTCCCGCATAGGGCTCATACTGGCTATGGCCGGCAATGCTGTCGGCCTGGGAAACTTTCTGCGGTTTCCGGTGCAGGCGGTAAACAACGGAGGCGGAGCATTCATTATTCCCTATATCATTTGCTTTATACTCATGGGGCTTCCCTTACTGTGGATTGAATGGTCAACCGGCCGGTATGGCGGACGTATGGGCAATCATTCCACCCCTTTCATATTGGATAGTCTTGGTAAACATGCGCTCTGGAAATACTTTGGCGTATTCGGCATATTCACCAATATCGCAGTGGCTGCCTACTACTGTTACATTGAATCGTGGACCATGGCATATGTGATGCACTCCGTCATAGGCACTTTTGATCATCTTTCCCAGTCAGAGGTAGCACAATTCTTTACAAACTACGTCAACATCAGCTCCACTACCACAGGCATACCCTATGAGGCAGTGATATTTTACGTTGCCTGTCTTTTGCTGAACACCTGGATATTGTCACGAGGCCTGCAGGGAGTGGAACAGGTAGCAAAAATAGGCATGCCTCTGCTGGTTTTATTTGGCGCTTTCCTGGCACTTAAAGGATTAACCTTAGGCACATCAGGCGCCACGCCCGAACACCCTGATGCAAGTGCCATTGCCGGACTGAATTTTTTGTGGACTCCTCAGTTTGACTCTCTGGCCAATCCTACAGTGTGGTTTAATGCTGCCGGACAGGTTTTCTTCACTCTTTCGCTTGGTATGGGCAGCATTCATTGTTATGCTTCCTATGTAAAATCCAAAGAAGACATTGCCCTCAACTCCTGTACGGCAGGCTTTACCAATGAGTTTGTGGAAATTGTGTTAGGAAGCCTGATTGTAATTCCTATAGCTGCCGGCTATCTTGGCCTGGACTGGGTAAAGGAAAATGCAGGCTTCGGAATGGCTTTTCAAACCATGCCTTACCTCTTTGAAAAATGGGGGCCTGTACTTTCTCTGATTGCAGGAGTAATGTGGTTTGGATTGTTATTTTTTGCCGGCATCACCTCCTCTCTGGCTATGGGCACTCCCTGGATGGGATTTATGGAAGATGAGTTTAACTGGAGCCGTGAAAAAGCTGCCTGGTCTTTCGGAGCTATTGTGTTAATCATGGGGCTTCCCACTGTATTCTTCTTTAACCAAGGCGTCTTTGATGAGTATGATTACTGGGGCGGTACTTTCTCATTGGTGCTTTTTGCCATGGGCGAAACGATACTTTATTCCTGGATCATCGGTGTTGACACCGGCTGGAAAGAGCTGAATACCGGTGCAGAAATCAGAATACCCGGCATCTTTAAATATATTATCAAGTATATCACTCCGCTAATGCTTATCATTGTTTTTCTGGGAACTGTATTCACTCCCAAAGGAAATGACTGGCTGGGCGCATTTACAAATCTGCTTAGTGGCAATGGCTGGCAATTTGACAAATCATCTGTCGTGATGATGCTGCTTAAGGGAACTCCCTATCAGAATTTTGCCCGTATCATGCTGACCGGACTCTTTGTCGGTATCTGTGTGATTGTATATTTTGCCGGGAAAAGACGTTCAAAATCACAAGCCGCATGAACACTTCTGCCATCATACTGATGATCATAGTACAGGGTACCGTATCCCTCATTACTTTCTATCTCTACATGCGGGTGCTGACCTCTCAACAGCGTACAACAGATAAAGACTCTTCGGGCAACGGTGACTCCGGAAATTAATCCAGAAATATCCACCACACCCCAAACCTGAAATGCCTGTCAGAAGCCGGATAGCGATAGGCACTGAAGTAGCCTTTATCACCAAACATGCCCTGATTAATATGATACTCAGCGAAGAATATTCTCACCGTTTTTATCTTAAAGCTCAGATAAAGGTCCATCACAGGATAAAAACTCAATGAAGCCTCATCCTGAAGATATAAAGCTCCGGTCAATGGGAAGTATCCATACCCCCGGTAGTTGGTATTATAGCGGATATCCAGCCCTACCTTCATGAGTAGCTTCTGACGAAAAACCGGTCTTTCATAAAATAATGTATGTACAGCCTGATAAACGGGATATCGCAGCCATGCATCAGCCGGAGTCCATTGCACACGTAGGAAATTGTCTATCCCGAAATACCGGATACGAAACAGCTTACGTATCTCAAAGGCCCACATGTGCACCCACGGAGCATATTGCAACGGCAGGCGGTCAGGCCCCCACAACGTGAGATTGTGCATAGAAAAGAAAGACAACGCCACATGAAAAGTGTGTCGCGGTAAATGATAACTGCCTGACAGCTTCAGGACGTTGTTTTTTTCCAAATCAAGCTTCCAGGAAATCTGGTTGAATGCAAACCTGTGAAAAATCCATGCAGGTTGGCTTCGGGAAAAGGACACGCTTAACCTGATATTGCCCCAAAGGTTAAAATCATGCAGCCAGTAGCCGTTCAATTGCCAATCACCCTTATTGTAGCCAATAAAACTATACCTTCCGTTCATCGCATAGCGATTTCGGGCTGTCGTATCAGCTGTTTTAAAGAAGCTACCCGTCAGCTCAAGATGATGGAGCAGGGTATCCTTATATCCATGCTGACTCAACCTGTTTATGGAATAAGCTATTGCAGCTTCCAGAGCCAACCCCCGCTGTTTTTTGTGTGAAACAAAAAATTTACGCATCCCTGCCTGCGTGCCGAAAAATGTTTTACTCAGCACACTGTTATAGGCTTCTGCAATGGAATTTGTGTGGGAGAAAGGACCATAGAACGCAGAATCAGGAGAAGTATCCTCGTATTGGTATCTTTCCCTGCCGGCATAAAGCTCATGAAATACCTGCCAGCGGGGCAAAAGGTGCACCTCATACTGTGTATCAACGGCAGTTGCAAGAGTGCCGGTGGTTGAAACCGTCCGGTTATCTCGCGGTGTATGTTTGCCCAATGACCAGGATTGCGAAAATTCTCCATACAAATCCTGATAATGGTTTTGAGCCGCGATTAGTTGTACATCAAGGAGAGATTTACTCTGGTAGGATGTATCACGTGAGAAAATATTAACCCTTTGCACACCTCCGTTTTCATTGGCCTGAATATTATTAAACAAAAACAACACATGCATTCGGTATCCTTTCGGAGAGGTGTATGTGCCGGTTAAGGCCAAATCATTATGGCGGTTTACCTGCCGCTGATAAAATCCGTCCGAACCAAAACGCTGGTAGTGGAAGCCAAAGAGAAATTTATTTTTAATCAGCTGGCTATGACTTACCTCTATAGCCTGCTCCTTTTTCTGTCCGATGATTAGCTTCAGAACCGTATAGACCTTGGTGTTGAAATAAAACGGTACGCGGTTTTTGTGAAACTTATACAAATCATACTGGTGTAAACCCATGTCCAGTGGTGTGTTAGGATACTCAGGACAGCAAGTGGTTCTGAAGTGCGCGCTGCCAAGGTTGCCAAGTCCGCGGTAGATCAGGGGCTCACGGTCCGGCGGTTCATACCAGTGAATGAAGTTTAATGTAGTGTCAATGCGGGTGGGCAGATTACCATTTTTCAGAGAGGCATACACATCCGGACCTTGCTGATAAGTAATCTGTTGCTCAGAAAGAGGGGGTACTTCCATCCATTGCTGAGCGCAAACAGTTCCTCCTGCAGCGAGCAAAATGAATAGTAGCCGGAGCCTCAATTGTTGTAAAACTTAACCATATAATTCTGAAACAATGCTTCACGCCCTACTGCCTGCTATCGCCATGCATACGCCCTATCGGAAGGACCACTACAGCTCCGCAATCAGTTCCTTTATAATAGTAGTCATTTTAGGCTCTGAGGTCTTGGCTACCCGAATCACATCTTCCAGGGAGGTTTCGCGGATATTTTCCAGCGGATATCCCATATCTGTAATTACCGACATGGCAAACACAGGCAAGCTCATATGCCGGGCAACAATCACCTCCGGAACGGTGGACATGCCCACAGCATCCGCTCCGATAATATGCAGAAATTTATATTCAGCAGGCGTTTCCAGACACGGTCCCTGCACAACGGCATACACCCCGGTATGGCACACAATATTATGGCGTTTGGCTATCTGCAGGGCTTTCTCAATAAACGGGCGATGGTAGCTATGCAGCATATCCGGAAATCTCGGTCCTAATGTATCATAATTCTTCCCCCTCAGCGGATGATCCGGCAGCAGGTTGATATGGTCACACAGAATCATCAGATCACCAGTCTGCATCTTCTCATTCAGCCCACCAGCTGCATTGGAGATAAACAAAGCTTCTATACCCAGCGCTTTCATCACCCTTACTGGAAAGGTAACTTCCTGCAGGCTATAGCCCTCATAGTAGTGGAATCGCCCCTGCATTGCCATAATCTTTTTTCCGCCCAGCTTGCCGAAAATGAGCTTGCCGCTGTGACTCTCAACCGTGGAAACCGGAAAGTGAGGAATATCTTCATACATGAGTTCATACTCCCGGTCAATCTCCGCAGCCAGATTGCCCAAGCCCGTACCGAGAATGATACCATAACGGGGCGTAAACTGGGTTTCAGAAAGAATATATTGCTTGGTTTCTTCAATTTTTTCTAACAAGTCGTGCATGAAAAGATCCTTTATTTGACGATTAATTTCTGCAACCAACCGGTTATTTCTGAATCAAAAAGTCTTTTATCCTCCTCAAAAAATTCCACCTGTACGGGCAACACAAAAATGGGGAGTTTTTTCTCAATAATCCATTCGGAAAAAGGCAACAACCTGACAGCATCTTTTTCTGTGGTAATCATTACCTTGTTTTTGCCTTCTATATTTTGAAAAGTTTCGGTAATTCTTTCCATATCAAAACGGTCAAAAGAATGGTGGTCAGAAAATTGCATGGTAAACACCTTTTCCACTTTGCTTTTGAGAAAGGCAGTAGGCTCTGATGGTGAAGCAATGCCGGTTACCAGCAACACCTTATATTGATCAAACTCCAGCTTTACGGTAGGATCTGTAAACAAATAAGGTTTCCCATACACCAGATAGGAAAAAAAAACAAGCTGACCGGGGAGCGGATTGATTTCCCTGCGAATACGGTTTTTCTCCTCACTTGATAAATCCGGAGGGCACTTGCTTACTACAATGAATTCAGCTCTCTTATAGGCACTGCGGAATTCGCGCAACGCACCCACCGGCAAAATGTAATCACGCGTAAATAACCGGCTATAGCTGGTAATGAGCACAGACAAGCCTGCCCGTACCGAGCGGTGCTGAAAGGCATCATCCAGAATGACAACCTGCAATGCAGGATGATTCATCAGCAGCTGAGGCACTCCCGTAGCCCGCTGCTCACATACAGCCACCGTTGCAAAGGGGTATTTCCTTTTGAGCAAAGCGGGCTCATCCCCCACCTCTTCGGCCATAGAGCTGGCCTGCGCCTCCACATAGCCGGATGTTTTGCGCTTATATCCGCGGCTCAGCACGCCCACCCTGAAATGGGGCGCTATCAGCCGGATCAGATATTCCACATGCGGTGTTTTGCCGCTGCCTCCGACAGAAAGATTGCCTACCCCGATAACCGGAAAATCAAATTCCACGCTGCGGAGTAAATCCGTGTCATAGAGCAGGTTTCGCACCCAAACAACCAGTCCGTAAAAAACCGCAAAGGGAGCCAGCAAAAAACGCAATAACGATGTTGGGGTCATCAGCCGACAAAAGTAAAGCCTGCCAACTGAAGAAAATAATCGGGTGTGGGAAAGGCCAAGGCAACCTTTATGCGCGCATTGTTACCGGTATGCCTATTTTAGCTCAAAAAATACAAGGTATGCTGCTAAAGGAAATTATTGCTGCTCTGGAATCTGAAGCTCCCCGCGACCTGCAGGAAAGTTATGACAATGCGGGCCTTATTACCGGCAATCCGTCAAGAGAAATACGAAAAGCCCTGCTTTGTATTGATTCCACCGAAGAGGTGGTGAAAGAAGCCATAAGGAAAAAATGCGAGCTGATTATAGCACATCATCCCATAGTGTTCAGTGGACTGAAGCGTTTTACCGGGGTAACTTATGTAGAGCGGGCTGTGATATTGGCTATCCGGCATGATATTGCCATCTACTGCATGCACACCAATCTGGACAACGCGTTTACGGGCGTCAACCGTAAAATTTGTGAAAAACTGGGACTGGCAGACGTACACATTCTTTCACCCAAAAAGCACCTGCTGAAAAAACTCATCACTTTCTGTCCGGTGCAGGATGCCGAGCAGGTGCGCAATGCATTGTTTGCTGCCGGAGCCGGCTGGATTGGCGACTATAGCGAAACCAGTTTTAACTCCGAAGGTCTGGGCTCTTTCAAAGGCGGTGATTCCACAAATCCATATGTAGGGCAAAAGGGTAAACGCCACTATGAGCCTGAGGTGAGAATAGAAACCATCTATCCTTTTTATCTGGAAAACACCATTGTGCAGGCTCTGCTGAAAGCCCATCCTTACGAAGAAGTAGCCTATGACCTTGTGCCGCTGGACAACGTTCACAACCGCATAGGGGCGGGCATGTACGGCACCTTGCCCAAACCGCTGGAAGAAGGCATTTTCCTCAAAAGGGTCAAAAAAATTTTCAATGCCCGCTGTATCCGGCACACCCGCCTCACCGGTAAAATGGTGAGCAAAGTAGCGGTTTGCGGGGGAGCAGGCAGCTTTCTGTTGCCGGATGCCATTCGGGCCGGAGCCGATGTATTCATTTCAGCCGACTTTAAATATCACAATTTCTTTGATGCAGAAGATCGCATACTGATAGCCGATATAGGTCATTATGAGAGCGAACAGTTCACCACAGAGGTCTTCGCGGACATTTTACGGAAAAAATGTGGTAACTTCGCCCTGCTTTTTTCAGATATTAACACCAACCCTATAAACTACCTTTAAGCCATGAGTACCACTGTAAAAGACCTCTCCGTAGAAGAAAAGCTCAAGCTGCTTTTTTCGCTTCAGAGTGTTGATTCCAACCTCGACCGCATCCAGCGTTTAAAAGGTGAACTGCCCATGGAAGTCAGTGACCTGGAAGATGAAATAGCCGGTCTGGAAACCCGTGTAAACAAAATTGATGAAGAAACAAAACGGCTGGAAGAAGAACTCTCAAAGAAGAAAAATGCTATCAAGGATGCTGAAGCCCTGATCAAAAAATATGAGAAACAGCAGAACAACGTCAAAAATAACCGTGAGTTTGATGCCCTGAGCAAGGAGATTGAACTGCAAAAGCTGGAAATTCAGCTTGCCGAAAGAAAAATACACGAAATCACCGAAGCTCTTAAAGCCCAGAAAGACTTTGCCAAAGACGCCCAGGACAAAATCAAGCAGAAAAAGAAAGAACTGGAAAACAAAAAGGTTGAACTGGAGAAGATTATCGCTGAAACAGACAAAGAGGAAGAGAAATACCAAAAGCAGTCTGAAAAACTCCAAAAGCAAGTCAGGGAAACAGATGAGCGGCTGCTGACAGCATACCTGCGCATAAGGAAGAATTATAAAAACGGCCTGGCCGTGGTGAAAATTGAAAGAAATTCATGCGGGGGGTGCTTCAATATCATCCCTCCACAGCGGCAGGCTGAAATTGCTCAGCGCAAAAAAATTATCATTTGCGAGCACTGCGGCCGCATTATCGTTGACCCTGAAATTGATACCCGCTAATTTTTTCTGAACGCATAAATACCTGTTTTGCAGGTATAAGCGCCTGCCCGTGAACCTGCGAACACTCCCTCTGACGCTGCTTGTCTTGCTACCCGCCTTTGCCCAGGCTCAGCAGTTTGTGTTTGACTCTCTATGCCGGCAGGCCTACACTGCCCTCTTCAGCTTACGCCTGGATGTAGGCATCGGCCTATGCCAGGCTGCACATACCCGCAATCCGGCTAATCTTATTCCCCTGATGCTGGAAAACTACGCAGACTTCTTCCACATTTTTATATGCGAAGATCCCTCTCAGCTGGAATCCTTTAAAAACCGCAAAAACAAAAGACTCAGCCAGCTCAAAAAAAGCGATTCTCAAAGCCCCTGGATGCGGCATGCCCAGGCTCAGATTCAACTGCAATACGCCCTGGCTCTCCTCATCACACGCCAGTATGTCTCCGGATTGCTGGAGCTTAGAAGGGCTTTTTTTCTTTTTGAAGAAAACATTAAGTCCTTTCCGAATTTCAAACCCAGCTACACGGGCTACTATCTCATTCAATCTCTCACCGGAACAGCCCCTGTCCATTATCAATGGGCACTTAAGCTGATGGGATTTGACGGCTCCGGAGAAACTGCCATGCACGGATTTAGACAACTGTATGAGGCAGACTGGGGCACAGAGAGTTTTCTCAAAGACGAAGCTTTACATGTGTGGATCAGCCTGCTTTTTCATCTAAAAGGGAACAAACAGGAAGCATGGTCGCTTATACAACAGATGAACTACCCGCTGCCCGATAATCTGTTTTCCTATCTAACTGTAATCCGCATCGCCCTGCACTCTAATCACAACGACCAGGCTCTGTCTCTGCTTGACAACATCCCTGCATCAGAAGAGTATCCCGATGTGCCCCTTCTTGCCTACTTCCGCGGTCTCAGCCTGCTGCATAAACTTGACCCAGCCTGTATTTCTTACTTTGAACTATTTCTTTCGCAAAACAAAAGCGCCAGTATGGTAAAAACTGCCTATCAGAAAATAGCATGGGCATATTTGATTCAAGATAAACCCGCGCAATACCATACTTACATCACACTGGCCAGAGAACGGGGCGAAGCAATCACTGAAACAGACCGGCAGGCGCAAAATGAGGCTACCGCCAATAGCATACCTCATCCTCAATTGCTCAGAGCACGTTTGCTTTTTGACGGGGGATACTATGCGCGCGCACTGACTCTTCTGAACGGTATGAAGTCCGATTCCTTAAATCCCTACCATCAAACGGAACTGGCCTACCGTCTGGCTCGTACCCTGCATGAATCCGGAGATACCGCACAGGCTATTCCCTATTACATGACAGCGCTGAACAAAGGTAGAAATCTGCCTTATTATTTTGCTGCCAATGCTGCGCTCAACTTGGGGTACATTTATGAAGCACGGGGCAATTATCCGCTGGCTAAAATGTATTTCACCCAGGTTTATGAACTGGATAATCATGCGTATGCCGCAAGCCTGCAACTGAAAGCCAAAGCGGCACTGGCGAGAATTGCACTTAAGGAATAGGATGCCTACGTTGCCGTCATCAAGCTCAGGTTCACACACCCCTGCCACACTAACGAAATGGCTTTTTTCACCTGTAATTTTTTGCCGTATTTCGCAATAGCATGCTCCTGCAAAAGAACTTTTCTCTGAAAAACCACAATACCTTCGGCATTGAAGCGCATTGCGCCTTGTTTGCCGAAATAAGCACAGTGGATGAACTAAAAGAACTGATTCACA
Source organism: Chitinophagales bacterium (assembly GCA_026003335.1). Lineage (NCBI taxonomy): Bacteria > Pseudomonadati > Bacteroidota > Chitinophagia > Chitinophagales > Chitinophagales bacterium. The sequence goes on from BPHB01000002.1 coordinate 139,565, forward strand.
CGGCATCACTGAAGGCCACGCCTAAACTTATTCTGGGCGGAGGAAGCAACGTCTTATTTACACGAGATTTTGAAGGGCTGGTCATTAAAAACTCCATCAAAGGCATTACTGCCATCAAGGAAGACAACGAACATATCTGGGTAAAGGCTGCTGCCGGGGAAGTTTGGCATGAGCTGGTGCTTTTTTGCATCCGCAATAATTATGCAGGCATTGAAAATCTGTCCCTGATTCCCGGCTTGACCGGGGCTGCTCCCATGCAAAACATAGGCGCTTACGGAGTGGAGCTGGAATCGGTATTTGAAAATCTGGAAGCCGTGGATATTCATACAGGAGAGCTGATAACCTTTTCCAAGCGTGATTGCCGTTTCGGCTACCGGGAGAGCGTATTTAAGAATACTTACAAAGGTCGCTTCGTCATTGTCTCCGTAACCCTTCGGCTGAACAAAAAGCCACATTTCAATATCTCCTACGGCTCACTCAGGGAAACTCTGGATAAAATGGGTGTTCAGGAGCTTACCATAAAGGCTGTCAGTGATGCGGTTATCGCCATCCGTACCTCCAAACTACCTGACCCCAAACATCTTGGCAATGCAGGCAGTTTTTTTAAAAATCCGGAGATTACCCCTGCCCTGTTTGAAACAATAAAGAAAGATTTTCCGGAAGTGCCGTCTTTTCAGGCCTCCGGCAACAAGGTCAAAATTCCGGCTGCCTGGTTGATTGAGCAATGCGGATGGAAAGGCAAACGTATCGGCAATACCGGCTCTCATCAGCATCAGGCTCTGGTGTTGGTCAATTATGGTAATGCTACCGGAAAAGAAATTTACGACCTGGCACTCGCCATACAACAATCTGTCAGGGAAAAATTCGGCATTGAAATCGTACCGGAAGTAAATATAATCTGAAGGTATGCAATACCGACCTTGGCATCACAACTATTTCCACTCTGTAGGAAGCATGCTGAAATCTTTTTATATTGTGACCGAAAAAAATAAATACCTCATGCCACTTTCAACCCGAACCCCCGTAATTCTGCTGATATTGGCTTCATCGCTGCTGCTGAGCAACTGCAGTAGAAAGAAAAAAAGTGAATTCACTTTTTCTCTGAATGAAGTTTCTTTATGCCTCCCAGCAGGTGATAAAGATGCATGGAGCTGGATAACCGTCAATCGCAGCGACCTGGAAGCTTTCTTCTCCCAAAACGGATTCTCCTTCAATCCGGATGACATAGATGTGGTGAAGTTTTACAGCGGAACAATTGAAATTGTTTCCCCTCCGGGCGCCAACTTCAATGAAGTAATCGTGCTGGAAGTGTTTTTCCGCGAAGCGGGCAGCAGCAGCACCGGCACCAAAGTTGCCTATCTGACCAACATTGCCGACAATGCCGTTTCGGTTAATCTGGAAAATCAGTACTCCGAACTGCAGTCCTTCTTTCAGCTTGACTCGTTTGAGGCCGGATTGCATCTGAATCGCAACCCGGCCTCCGATAACTTATGCGTAAAGGGTAAGATTGAACTCCGGGTTGTAATCAACGAATAATCCGGCAGGTTCCCCTATGCACCCTGACCCGCTGCTTACATGGCTGCAAGGTGGTTTTTTCTTTCCTTACAAAAATTACAAAGTTTTTTACCGGCAGCAAGGCGAAGGTCCAAGTGTGGTGCTGCTACATGGATTTCCGGCTGCCTCCTGGTACTGGCACAAAATATGGAATGAGCTCACCCGGCATGCCCGTCTTCTTGCTCCTGACCTGCTCGGATTCGGATTTTCAGACAAGCCCCCTGACTACGCTTACTCTATAGCCGATCAAGCTGATGTGATTGAATATCTGGTTTCAGAAGTTGGCAAAGTGGATTTTCACCTTCTTGCGCATGACTATGGAGCAGCGGTAGCGCTGGAGTTGGTTGCCCGCCTGCAGGAGAAGAAGGCACAGAAGAAATCTTATTTCCGCATACAATCGGTTTGCCTGCTTAATGCCTGCCTGTTCAATGAAGACTGCCAGTTACCGCGTATGCATTCTCTGATGGCAAGCACATTCGGCTCACTGGCGCCTCGGCAGCTCGCCCGGGCGCTGATGAATCAGCAATGCCGTCTGTATGCGCCCCCTCACCAACCTACCCCCCAGGAACGCTCCTGCTTTCTGCAGCTTTTGCAACACAATAATGGTTTTCAGGTAATGCCGCTTCTGAGCCGTTATGTGTACGAGCAGAATACACTTGCCGGGAAATGGAAAAGTGCCCTTAAAGAATTGGATATCCCTCTTCAGCTGATATGGGGGACCGATGACCCTATGGTCGGTACAAAAGCCGCTGCCACCCTCAAACAGCTAAACCCCCGCTTGAAAATCATCCTGCTTGACAATACCGGTCATTTCCCGCATCTGGAAACGCCCGAAAAGGTGATTGAGCATTACACCAGATTCTTATCACGCAAATTCTGAATAAATGGTCCTATCTTTTTAATATCTTCCGGAAGACCTATCACTACCAGCACATCTTCGGCCTTTACCACATCGTTGGCGTCAGGATGATGAATATACCTGCCCCCTCGCTTGATTGCAAGAATGGTAATGCCGTAAATATTCCGCAGTTTCAGTTCTCCTATTGTGCGACCCACCCATGGCGAATCCGCAGGCACACGCAGGGTAACTACTTCCATCACAGATAAAAAAGGCATGACATGATCAAAGCGGCCGGTAGCTCTCCTGCGTAGCATTTCATAGTTTTCATTTCTTATCTGATTTACAAATGCGTCTATTTCCTCTTCCGGCACAAGATAGTAGCGAAGCACACGAGTAAAAATTTCTATAGATGTTTCAAATTCCTCAGGTATCACCTCATTGGCTCCGAGTTTGCGTAGCTCATCTATTTCATGCATGAAGCGTGTTCTGACGATAATGCGGACAACCGGACTGAGCTTGCGAACCGCTGAAACAATCATCTCGGTTGCTATGGGATCATGTGTCGCCACAACCACAATGCGGGCATCCGGCACATTGGCCCGGAGCAGCGTATCGGGATTGGTAGCATCTCCATATATAAAGTTTTCGCGTCTGAGCTTTCTCTTTTCTGTAGGTTTCGGGATTAAAATCCACTATCACGTGAGGAATATTGGCCTCCCTTGCAGCCCGCGCCACATTTCTCCCATTCATTCCATAGCCAATGATGACCACGTGATCTTTCATATTTACAGCATGACGGGAATCACTGTTTTCAGAAAAACCTTGCATACTATCGGAAAACGAATTGCGTACCAATCGGGCAGCAATCTTCGGTGCATACTGAATGATAAATGGGGATAATCCCATAGAAATAACCGACACTGATAGAAACAGCTGTGAAAGCTGATCATCCAGCAAGCTAAAATTGGCACCCTGCTGTGACAGGATGAAAGCAAACTCCCCTACCTGACACAAAGCAAGAGCCGTAATCCATACCGAGCGGTAAGGAAGCCTGAGAATCAAGCCTACCAGCAGCACAATGGCTACTTTGACAACCATAACTGCCAAGGCATACACCAAAACCTTCACAGGATGATCAACCAATACATTTAAATCCAGCAGCATCCCCACAGAAATGAAGAATATACTGGTAAAGATTTTTTTAAGTGGCAAAACGCTGCTGAGGGCTTCATAGCTGAATTCCGATTCGGAAATCATCAATCCAGCCAGAAAAGCACCCAGCGCCAGAGACAAACCTGTTTGATAGGTAAGCAGTGCCGTGATGAAACACACTACAATGATGAACAAAAGAAACAAATCTCTGTTTCGCGTATGCACCACCTGACTGATGAGCTTCGGCATTACCTTGCGCGAACCAATTAAAACCACCGTAACAATAACCAACCCGCCAAGGAGCTTGAGCAAATCATAGATGACAAATTCTTTCCCGGCTATCCATGGAAGTATCAAAATAAGCGGCACAATAGCGATATCCTGAAATATCAATACCGATAGCGCTACCTTCCCATACAAAGATTCTATTTGATTGCTTTCCTGAAAAAGCTGCAGCACAATAGCCGTACTGCTCAGGGAAAAAAGAAAACCAATAAACAAAGACTGATTCCACGGAATACCCATAGCCATGCCAATACCCAAAAAGGCCACAATCGTGAGTAACATCTGCAATGTACCTCCTACTATGACATAGCGCCTTGAGCTGATGAGCTTTTCCAACGAAAACTCTATGCCGATAGTAAATAACAACAGCAACACCCCGACTTCGGCCAGCACTTCTACCTGATGCATATCCGTAACCAACCTGAACCCGGATGGACCAGCCAGCATGCCAGCCAGCAAAAAAGCTACAATGGCCGGAATCTTTAGCTTGATGCAGATGTAGAGCACCACTGCGGCCATTGTCAGAACCACCGTGATATCTGTCATGAAATCCATCTCTCTGTATATGGCTATAAAGATAACAGCGCTTCCCGCATGGCGGACAGAAAAAAATAAAATTTGCCACCGCTTAATTCATCCTAACTTTGCGGGGCATTATGTAGCATAGCTAATTCCGTGTTTGAAAAAAAACAATCCATCGTGTGGCTGATGTGGATTTTGCTCATTCTGTGCACCTCTGTGCATGCGCAGGAGCGTTGGAGCCTGAAACAATGCATTACATACGCCCTTGAGCATCATTTAAGTAATGCTATTTATAAAGGTAATGAAGAAAAGGCACGCCTGATGATCCTGGAGAACATTGGCCTCTACCTGCCTCAAATAAGTAGCAACGTTACTTTTGATAACAATTTCAAACAACAAACGGTAGTACTCCCGGAAAATCTGGCCGGCTTACCCATAAATGATCGCGAAGTCAGGTTCGGAACCCAGTTTGTTACCACAGCATCGGTAACGCTGGAGCAGGCTCTCTTTGATCGCGTGCTGCTGGCCAGCTTCAGAGCAAAAAAACCCAGCCTGGAAGTAGCCAGCCTGTATTATCAGCAAAATCAGGAAAACCTGATTTACAACACCACGCAGGCTTATCTGCAAGTGTACATTGCAGATGCCCATATCAAGCTGTTGCAGCAAAACCAGGAAAAGTATCGCAAACTCCTGGAAATTGTAAAATTGCAGGCCGATCAGGGCCTGGTAAAGAAAACCGATGTCAGCAAGCTGACCGTTGCACTCAACAACATACAGGCACAACTCCGCATGGCCGAAAGCAGCCGCGCTCTGGCCATGAATAGCCTCAAAAATGCCATGGGTATGGAATCCGACCAGGAATTATTGCTTGAAGACTCCATATTATTTCATCCCGAACCTCTGGAGCAATTAACCAGCGACTTTGATGCAGGCAGCAAAACAGAAGCGCTGATTCAGAAAAAGAACCTCTTGCTGCTGGATGTACAACGAAAAAGAATTCTGGGGGGGTATTATCCGCGATTGTCCTTTTATGCCCAATATGGGGCTCAGGCATTTGCAGAAGATTTTTCCCGATTGTTCCACAACTGGTATGACTATTCAGCGCTTGGACTCAAACTGCAAATACCCCTTTTTGACAGTTTTCAGAAAGCTGCGCAGGCCCGGCAGGCAGCTATTAACCTTCGCAATGCCGTCCTTAGCCTGCAACTTAGTGAAGCCGGATATCGTCTGCAATTTGACAACGCTGTGCTCCAGGCTCAGAAAGCCCGTATTAACCTGGATGACACACGTGCAAATACCGAACTTGCCCGTAGCATATTTGACCAAGCCTCACTCCAATATCAGCAGGGCATTGCACCCTTGTCTGAACTGCTGGGCGCTGAAACCGCTCTCAAAGAAGCTCAGTCAAACTATTTACTGGCACTGCTGGCCTACTATTCCGCCATTCTTGACCTGCAGAAATCAAAAGGCACCCTCCTTTCCTTTTATCAAAATCTGTAACCGGAATGAATAAGCACATTGTCGCAATACTCCTTCTGGCTGCGGTTGCCATCGGCATTGCCATGAAGCTTTACTCTAACAAGAAAATTCTGAACGAAAAGAAAAACCCGCCCTCTTCCACTCTTCTTATAAACGTAACTGCCGAACCGGTTTTAAAAAAACCTGCCTCCGGGCAATTAAAAAAAAGCGGTGTGCTGAAGGCCTTTAAAGAAGTGGATATCTCCTCTACCGCTGCCGGAAAAATAGAAGCCATAGACTTTGAGCCTGGCATGCGCGTAAAGGAAGGACAAATCATAGCACATATTGATTGTCGCATGCAGGAGTTGCAGCTGCAGCAGGCTGAGCTCGCTCTATCCAAGCTGGAAAAAGACTATCAACGTTTCCAAACCCTTCTTGAAGGAGATGCAACCACGCCCATGACCGTTGAAGAGCTGCAGCTGAATTATGAAAAAACCCGCACACAGGCTGAGCAACTACGCAAGCAAATCCATGATTGCAAAATAAAGGCACCTGTCAGCGGCATTGTTATCAGACGCAATTTTGACGAAGGGGAATATGTAAACTATGGCACTCCGTTGGGCACCATCGTGGATATTGAAAAACTTAAAATGCAGGTGATGGTAACCGAAAATGAAGTGTATCGTCTTACGGTTAATCAGGAAGCTACCATCACACCAGATATATTCCCTGACCAGCACCTGCGTGGAAAAATATCGTTCATAAGCGCATCAGCCGACCCCACGCAAAGTTTTCTGGTGGAAATTGTGCTGCATAACAACCCGGATAAACCTCTGCGGGGAGGCACATTTGCATATGTAACTTTTTCAGACCAGGACACGGCCTGGGTTTTACAGATTCCGCGTAAAGCCCTCGCTGAAAGTATTAAAAATCCTTATGTCTATGTAGTGGAAAACAATCGTGCCCTGAAAAGAACGGTAAAAGTCGGAAGAGAATTTGGTAATTATCTGGAAGTGCTGGATGGTTTGCAGGAAAACGAATGGGTTGTTACCAGCGGACAAATCAACCTGAACGACCAAACCCCGGTTAACATCGTTGCTGAAAATTAGCGCGTCTGCATGTCTATCACTGAAGTTGCCATTAAGCGCCCCCTGCTGATTTCAGTAGTTTTCGGCTCCTTGATTTTATTCGGCATACTAAGCTTCAGCAAGTTAAACTATAACCTGCTGCCAAAATTTGAGGTCAACATCATCACAGTATTTACCGTTTACCCCGGAGCTTCAGCCAGTGAAGTAGAAAATGCGGTAACCAAAAAAATTGAAGATGCTCTGGCTTCTCTGGAAGGATTGGACAAAATCTTTTCTTCATCCCAGGAGGCAGTATCTATTGTGCAGCTTCAACTGGATGCCAAAACCCCTGTTGACCGTGCCCAGCAAAATGCACAAAGAAAAATAGACGCGCTCCTGTCTCAACTTCCGGAGGGAATCAACACCCCTGTAATCAGTAAATTTTCATCCGATGAGGTGCCGGTATTGCGCATCGGGGCCTATGCTAATATAGAGGCTGCTGAACTATATGACCTGATAAATGACAAAATAAAGCCACAACTTGCCAATGTTGCCGGAGTAGGAGAAATCAATCTCATAGGAGGGCTGAAAAGGGAAATCAAAATTTATCTTGACCGCGACAAGCTTCGGCTTTACCGCATACCCATTGCCTGGGTGCCCCAGGCAATTGATTATGCCAATAAATCTTTTCCTGCCGGAAAAATTGAAAATAACCAAAGCCAATATCCTCTACGCTTTGATGCCAACATTCAAACGCTTGAGCAACTGCAAAACCTGGCGCTCAGGACCAACCCCGATGGCAGCAAGGTGCTACTCAAAGATGTAGCCGAGCTGGTTGATGACACACAGGATCCGGCTACCCTCAACCGGGTGAATGGTAAGCCCTCTATCGGTCTGGAAATTTTTAAGCAAACGGATGCCAATGCGGTGGAAGTAAGTCATCTGGTGCAGGAACGTCTGAATGAACTGGAAAAATTATTTGCCCCTTACGATCTGAAATTCCGTGTGGCGGTGAATCAGTCCGATTATACCTTGGCCTCTGCACGGGCTGTGGGTGTAGATCTTGTGTTGGCTATATTCATCGTTTCCCTCGTAATGCTGGCTTTCCTGCACAGCATCCGGAGCTCCACATTCGTTCTGGTGGCCCTGCCAACTTCCATGATTCCCACATTCATCGGTATGTATCTGTTCGGGTTTTCACTAAACCTGATGACACTTATGGCCCTTTCACTGGTGGTGGGTATTCTGGTAGATGACAGTATCGTGGTACTGGAAAATATTTATCGCCACATGGAAATGGGTAAAGACCGCAGGCGTGCTGCTATTGAAGGCAGGTTGGAAATCGGATTCACGGCTTTGGCCATCACCCTGGTGGATGTCGTGGTATTCTTTCCCATGGCGCTGGCCTCCGGGCTGATTGGTAATATCCTGCGGGAGTTTTCTATGGTAGTAGTTTTTTCCACGCTTCTCAGCCTGCTGGTCTCTTTCACCGTTACTCCTATGCTGGCAGCCCGTTTCGGACGGCTTGAGCATCTTTCTTCCGCCAACTGGTGGAGCCGCCTGCATATGCAGATAGAGCATTTCCTTTTCTTTTTGAAAGTGGAATACGGAAAAATCCTGCTATGGGCACTTGCACACAAAAAATGGGTTTTCGGAGTTATTGCGCTGCTGCTTGCAGGTTCGTTTACGCTGCCTTTTACCGGTTTTATAGGCCAGGCATTTATAGCCACTGGTGACCGTGGTGAGCTCAGTATAAAACTGGAAACTTCACCTCAGACCCCGCTCAGCGAAACCAATCGGATTGCCTTGCAGGTAGAACAACTCCTGTTGAGCCGCCCTGAAGTTAAAAATGTCTTCAGCAGCATTGGTTATTCCAGCACCTCTGCAGGCAATCTGGTGGCCAATAATAATATTGCTGAGCTTACTGTAAAGCTTGTGGATAAAAATCAGCGCGCACTCAGTGCAGAAGCTTTTGGTGAGGAGATGAAAAGAGAAATTGCTAAGATCCCTGGCGTAAGGGCCAGTATTCATCAGTTTCATATCACAGGTCAGATAGCCGATGCAGCCATTCAGGTTGGCATTAAAGGAACCGATATGGATAGCATCCGAAAGGCAGCAAACATTGTAAAATCCGTAGTGATGAGCGTTCCGGGCACACAGGATGTAGAATTTTCAGTCAAAGACCCTAAACCGCAAATTGATATTCGCATCCATAGAGAAAAAATGGCTCAGTACGGTATTAGTGCGGCTGAGGTCGGCAATACCGTAAGGATTGCATTCTTAGGAAACGATCAGGTGAAATTCCGCCAGGGCGGAAATGAATACACCATCCGCATCATACTGGATAAGTTTGACAAGCATAATCCCGATGATGTCAGGCGGCTACCGTTTGTCAACATGCAGGGGCAAACATTTGAGTTGGGACAGTTTGCATCTGTAAATGAAAATATAGGAGAGAGCACACTGGAGCGTATTGACCGATTGAACGCCATCAAAGTAAATGCAGCAGTAGTAGGCAGGCCAACAGGAACAGTAGGTGCGGATATTCGTGAGTTGTTGGCTGACAAAAAGCTGCCCGATGGCGTAAGTATTGAATATCTGGGCGACCTGCAACGACAAGATGAGGCTTTCAGAAGTTTAGGTATTGCTCTTGCTTTGGGTTTTATTTTGGTTTACCTCATCATGGTCGCATTATATGAAAGTGTTTTATATCCTTTTGTCGTTTTGTTTTCTATTCCGGTAGCGTTTATAGGTGCGCTGCTTGCCCTTGCGCTGACCATGGAAGATTTTACTATTTTTTCCCTGGTAGGTACTATTATGTTGCTGGGACTGGTTTCCAAAAATGCCATTCTGATTGTGGACTTTGCCAATCACATAAAGCAACATACAAACACCATCACTGAAGCACTGGTAGAAGCCGGAAAGGAACGCCTGCGCCCCATTCTTATGACCACTGTAGCCATGATTTTAGGCATGCTGCCTATCGCTCTGGCAAAAGGCTCCGGGGCTGAAATAAAAAACGGAATGGCCTGGGTGCTGATAGGCGGATTAACCAGCTCCATGATTTTTACCCTCTTTATAGTGCCCTGTGTTTATTTGGTTATGGAAAATCTGAAAAACAGATTTTCTTCGGGTAAAAAGTAAACTGACTATCGCCTTGGTTGATTACTTGTTTCCTTGCACACAGCACAATACGTTCTGCACTGCAACAGCGTATTGCTCAGGCATGACCAAGTAACTCCACATAAACCACTATATTTATTCAAGGTTTTCCCCGGCTTAAACAAGGCCATCTCATGACATTTAAAGCATCCCTGGATTCTACAGCAAAAATGATTACCGCAGGAGTAATTATTCTTTTTCTGGTGCTTGTATGGATCAGCATCACATCCCTTATTCAGGCAAAGGGTGAACCCCTGGCCTTACTAATCCATGGAGGTACCATTGCAGGAGTTATTGCCATCCTTGTTGGCAGTTGGCTCTTTGCCCCACAGTCGTATGTTCTTGCCGAAAACGAGCTGGTCATTAACCGGCCTGTCAGGAAAGTGCATATCCCCCTTAGCAATATCATTCAAATAAGAAAATTACACGACCGGGAAGGAAAGTGGCCAATCCGCACATTCGGAGTAGGCGGACTTTTCGGCTACTTTGGTAAATACTATCTGCCGTCCATCGGCCACGCTACCTTTTATGCCACACAGAGAAAGAATAAAATTTTAATAATCACTAATCAGAACAAGAAAATTATCATTACCCCGGACGACTCTTCTCTGGAAGAAAAAATTTCCGCAAAACTGCATACGTCCTCAGCTTGAGTCATTCAGCTTTGGGAGCTTAGTAAAATCATCCGGGTGTTATCAATCTACATTATCATGCAGGAAAGAATTTCCCCGGTAAATCCGGCCGCCTCCCTGAGGTTCGTGATCGCCAACGGCAAGGCGCGACATTTCCGATTCAGAAGAATGGGGAGCTCCGGAAAGACGAATGTTCCTGCGTTTGTAAGCCGGCTCGTTTTCCATATCCTTATAGTTATGTGATCTGTTCATCAATATCTCCCCCCGTTTGCGTACATACTCTTTCTCCTCAGGGTCGGGAGGAGGCGTGGAAGATGCGCCCTGATTTTCTTTCGGCACAATGACAAACGGCAACTCCCATTCGGGCTCGTCTTTGAGCTTAGCATCAGGAGGGTTGTTACTTTCTTCGGTAAGTGATTTTTCACAATCAGCAGATTCCGTCATGGAATTCTTTAGTGTTACCTGATGCTCGGTGCTTTGCTGTTCAGATATTATATTTTGCTCTATGGCAGGGGGCTTCGGTTTAAAGATCAGCGGGTTTTCATCTTTGCTTTTTGAGGTTAGCTTCTGGTGATCGGTATCAGCGCAAACGCCTTTTTCTTCAAAGCCGGTGGCTATAATGGTTACGGTGAGTTTATCATCCAGTGACTCATCATCGCAGGTGCCGAAGATTACATCGGTTTCTGGTCCGGCCATTTCCAGAACATATTCATGAATTTCGGTAATCTCGTCAATAGTGACCTGTTGTTTGCCGGAAGTGATGTTAAGCAAAATCTTTTTAGCCCCTCGGATATCATTATCGTTTAGCAACGGTGATGCCAGGGCGTCCTGAACAGCGCGGATTGCACGATCTTTGCCCTCGGCAGTGGCAGAGCCCATAATAGCCAGCCCGCTGTTGCTCATTACGTAGCGCACGTCTGCAAAGTCAACGTTTATTTGTCCGGGCACGGTGATGATTTCGGATATGCTGCGTGCCGCAATTGCAAGGATGTTGTCGGCTTTAGCAAATGCCTCTGACTTGGTGAGGTTGCCGTATATCTCGCGTATTTTATCATTGGAGATGACAATAATGCTATCTACATGCTGCCGCATTTCTTCGATACCTTCGCGGGCCTGATTCATCTTCCGTTTGCCCTCAAAGAAAAACGGAGTAGTAACTATACCCACCGTGAGAATACCCATCTCCTTGGCCAGACGGGCAATAACAGGTGCGCCCCCGGTGCCGGTGCCGCCTCCCATACCCGCTGTAACGAAGACCATCTTGGTATTTTTTTCCAGAATAGCTCGTATTTCTTCCAGTGACTCTTCCGTGGCCTTCCTGCCCACATCGGGGTTAGAACCTGCTCCCAGGCCTGAAGTAAGTTCTGGCCCCAACTGGATTTTATTGGGTACATTGCTCAGCTCCATAGCTTGCGCATCGGTGTTGCAGATTACGAAATTTACCCCGCGAATACCTTGCTTGAACATGTGATTGACGGCATTACTACCTCCGCCCCCCACACCGATTACTTTTATGATTGAAGCCTGCTCCTTGGGCAGGTCAAACACAATAGCCGGTGATTTTATAAGAATATTTTTCGGCTGATTTTGCTGTTGGTTACTCATGACGAACAATTTTTCTTCCGGCCATGATGCCGGAAGGTTTGTTAAAAAATCTAACATTGGCTGTACCCCGAGCAGCGATAACCATTCCGATACAAGTTGCATATTCAGGGCTGCGCAACTGCCGGGAGGTGCCGGAAGACAGGCGCTGTACCGGATAACCTATCCGGACTTCCATACCGGTATAGGCCTTTACAAGTTGGACAATATTTTTCTGCAGTGCGCCTCCACCACAAAGTATAAAGCCCGAAGCCACCCGGTGGTCATAACCGGAATTCTTTATTTCCAGCATAACCATGTCCAGTATTTCCTCAATTCTAGCCTGAATAATAAGAGACAAGGTTTTGAGATGAATTTCACAGGCATCTGCCTTACTTGACAGAGTAGCAATTTCATTACTCTTAACAGGCGGTGAATAGGCCGAGCCGACTTTAATTTTGACGACCTCGGCTTCTTGCGTTGATATTTGAAAACCCGCCTTAATATCTTCTGTGATATGGCTGCCTCCAAATGGCACTGTAGCAGTATAAACCACCCTGCCCTCCCTGCATACAATCACCCGTGTGGAGGAGTGCCCCCAGTCAAGAACAACTGCCCCCTGACGATACTCTTCCTCGCTAAGAACAGAAGCAGCAACCGCTGTAAAGGATGGAATAAATCCGGCTATTTGGAGCCCCGCTTTGTCCAGGCAGCCCGAAATGTTTTCCATGTCAGAGATCCGGCAGGATACAGCTTGAAATTCTCCATTCAGCCTGTTTCCGTTGGATGCACCTTCGCTGGACCCCTTATCTTCCGCGTTGAGGGAAATGTTATAGAGTGATGATAAAATCACCTGTTCTCCTGGCGGGAGTTCAATACCGGGTGAGGTATTCCATAAGGCCTGAATATCTTCTTTGGAAACAGGGGATGTTGTGTGTTGTCGCAGACAGGAAGTACGGTAGTTAAAGCAATTAGCTGTGACTGCGGATGTCACCCATACTTCTTTTGTCGAGAGGCCGGAAAGCAACACCAAATCGTTGATTACCGTTTTCAGCGCATCTTGCGTTTTGCGGTGATTCACAACCACTCCTTTTTGTATTCCGACAGAATCTGTTTCAGCAAAACCCAGTATTTCTACCTTTCCTTGCTCGTTGATAAAGCCGGCCAGGGCACGTATTTTGCATTCTCCCAGATCCAGACATACAGCATGGGCTGATAATTCCCCATTAGCGCTTTGGTGATGCGGTGAGGAAAAATATTCATTGAGCCTATTTATATGTTTCTTTTCCGGCATGTTGTTTTTAGATGTTTCAGAAGTCATTATCTATCTCGGTAGTCAGAATCCTTTTTCCTTTATCCAACCAATCCTTCCACCATATTTTACGGGTAGATGCATCTTCTTCTTTATCAACCGGCACAACCTTAGACTTATTCTGACGTTCCTTATGCCCCAGAATGATCAATCCTATGCCTGTTGAGTACATAGGGTTTTTAATCTCTTCGTCATTTCCGTTGGCAATGTGTTCGTTTGGATATCCAATACGGGCGTTCTTTCCTGTGACATATTCCACCAATTGAACCAGATGTCGTAGCTGAGCACCTCCACCCGTGAGCACAATACCTCCAATAAGACGATTCTCATACCCGGATACCCGTATTTCACTATATACCATTTCAATAATCTCTTCCATGCGGGCCTGAATAATTTTGGCCAGGTTGCGCATGGAAATTTCTTTGGCCGGTCGTCCTCTGAGTCCTGGTACGGAAATGACAGCATTTTCCTGTGCAATGCCGGCATAGGCCGAACCATGCTGAATTTTCAGCATTTCAGCCTGTTCGCGCATTATGAGACACCCTTCCCGTATGTCTTCTGTGATAACATTTCCGGCAAAAGGGATCACTGCGGTGTGGCGTATAATTCCATCCTGGAATATGGCAATGTCTGTCGTTCCGCCACCGATATCCACCAGTGCTACTCCGGCTTCTTTTTCTTCTTCGGAAAGTACGGCTGCGGCAGAAGCCAGAGGCTCAAGAATCAGATCGGCTACTTCAAAACCAGCACGCTCAACACAGCGGATTATATTTTGGGCTGCAGTGATCTGACCGGTGATGATATGAAAATTGGCTTCCAGTCTGCGGCCAACCATTCCGACAGGATCTTTGATTCCCTGTTCATTGTCCACGATAAATTCCTGCGGAAGCACGTGAATGATACGATCACCGGGGGGCATCGCCAGCTTATACATATCCTGAGTGAGCTTATCCACATCTTCATTGCTGATTTCCTGTTCAGAATCTTCACGCATTAAAATGCCGCGGTGCTGCATACTCCTGATATGCTGCCCCGCAATGCCCACATAAACCCGCCTATCCGATACCTTAGTTTTTTCCAGTACTTCGCGGGTCACTTTTTCAATTGCCTCAACCGTATGACGGATATTGGCCACCATGCCCCGCATTACCCCCCTGGAATCGGTTTTAGAAACTCCAAGCACCTCTACTTTTTCATGCTCGGTTATACGACCTACGATAGCACAAACTTTAGTAGTGCCAATATCCAGACCTAAAACAATTTCATCATGACCTGTATTAGACATTGCCGTTGTTTTTTTTGGTACAAACGATCTGATCTTTAAATTCCAGATTAACTATCCTGAAGTCTTTAGAGTCCACATTTTTAAGAACTTCTTTATAAAAAATTTCCATCTTCCAGAATTTTTCCTCCAACATTTCCGGCTTGCCCAGCCGAATCAGATAGTTGCCCAGTTTGGGAACCAAGTCATAATCACCCGAACCGGTAATGTTGATCTGCTCAAACTGAGATTGCCAGAATTTATCTTCTGATATGAAGCGGCATAAGTCAAGAAGCCTTTTCATTTGCTCCTTATCATCCTCTTGCAGATTACCGGTAGCAACTACTACTCTTGCAGTAAATTTAGGGGAGAGGGGTATCTTTTTTCCTTTTACATCCAGATAGTAACTAACACCCTTTGTGTTAACAATCCGAACCAGTGGTTTCGCCTGTTCAACAAATACATGCAGGGCTCCTTTGTTATCTGTATATACCTCAGCATTTTCCACGTATGGGTTTGCTTCCAGTTTCTGCTCCAGCTCTTTGAGAGGAATGTGCCTTACCGGGGTTTCTGTTAAGCTGGTCTGATAAAAAGCAGATATCATTTCGGCAACATCATTTTCATCTAAAAAAAACAATCCGCTTTCATGATTAATAGAAATCCGCACTGCTGTGCAGGGCCTGGTTGAGTTATCTAATACAGCGGCTCCAAGAATTACAAAAAATATTATGGAAGCAGAAATCCAGTAGGCTGCCCGAATCAACTTTTGATATTTCAGATTGGGTTGGGGTTTCTTTTCCATAAAGAAGAGTTTAGGTTGAAGACCTCAGAAGAATTCCTTTCAGATCCCCGGCAAGTACATCAATATCACCCGCCCCTATAGTCAGCAAAACTTCAATCTTTTTTTCTTTAATACCGGATAAAAGAAATTCTTTATCCACTACCTTGTGGGGAATGTTCAATTTTCTGGCAATTATTTCTGAGCTTACGCCAGGTATCGGTTTTTCTCTGGCGGCATAAACAGGAAGTAAGAAAACCTCATCGGCCAGATTCAGTGCTTCCGCAAAACCCTCAGACAAATCACGGGTACGGGTGTATAAATGAGGTTGAAAAACGGCAGTAATTTTTTTATAGGGGAACATTGCCCGGACTGCATGCAGGAGGGCTGAAATTTCACGGGGATGATGGGCATAGTCATCAATAAACACAAGTTTTTCCGTACGAATGAGGTATTCAAATCTTCTCTTCACTCCTTTGAAATCCTTTAGCGCATCTTTGATTTGTTCTTTATCCACCCCCAGCCTGCGTGCAACCGCATAGGCCGCAAGGGCATTCTCCACGTTGTGAACACCGCCCATCGTAAGTATAATTCCTGATATGCCATCATTTCCGGTAATATTGAAATGCAACACTCCCTGCTCGTAGCGTATTGCAGCGGCAGAATAGTCAACCTGTTGTTCCGAAACGCCATAGAGTCTGATATCGGGCAGGGTTATTTTATCCAGAACCGGTATTTTGCTTTGGGCAACAAGACACCCATCGGGTTTGATTTTGCCGGCAAATTCCAGAAATGCCTGCTGAATATTTTCATAGGTTTTATAAATATCCAGGTGATCGGTGTCAATAGCTGTAATGACGGCAATATCCGGGGTTAATCGCAAAAAGGAGCGGTCAAATTCATCTGCCTCTACCACGACTATCCCGCTTGCCCCATGCAGATAATTAGTGTGATAGTTTAGGGATATGCCACCGAGAAAAGCCATAGGGTCTTTGCCAGCATACCGAAGTACGTGGGCAATCATGGCAGTGACCGTAGTCTTACCATGAGAACCCGCCACAGCAACGGTAAATTTATCTTGGGTAATTATTTCTAAAATCTCTGATCTCTTAAATAAGGGCACCTGCCTTTGACGGAAATGCTGAAATAGTGCATGCTCATCCGGGATGGCTGGCGTATAAATGGCCAGGTCAATATCTTCGGGTATGTTTATTGGATTATCGTCAAATGTG
Organism: Chitinophagales bacterium; assembly: GCA_026003335.1. NCBI lineage: Bacteria > Pseudomonadati > Bacteroidota > Chitinophagia > Chitinophagales > Chitinophagales bacterium. The sequence goes on from BPHB01000002.1 coordinate 156,402, forward strand.
ATTTCCATGCCTTCCTTTATCAGTTGCGTAATAAGGGCAGAGGAGGTTTTGTCATAACCATAAATTTTTCTGCCATGTTGATGAAAATATCTGGCCAATGCACTCATCCCGATACCACCGATACCCAGGAAGTAGATATTTTTTACATGATTCAGGGTAATCATTGCGCCAGTGTAAGTATTTCTTCAGCTATACGGGTGGCCGCATTCGGCATAGCCAGTTTGGCAATATTTGTGCTCAGCTCTTTCTGTTCTTCTTCATTGGCTAGTAGTTCCAATGTTTTTTTCACAAGCATCTCTTCTGCATTGATATCTCTCACTATCCAGGCAGCTCTCTTTTCTACAAGTGCGAGTGCGTTTTTCGTCTGATGATCTTCGGCAACATTCGGACTGGGAACCAGGATAACCGGTTTACCCACACAGCACAGTTCCGAAATGGCAATTGCCCCTGCTCTAGAGATAATTACATCTGCCGCATCATAGGCATAATTCATTTCCTTAATAAAATCATAGATTTTAATATCAGGATGAGACGTTACAGCAGATTTAACTGACTCATAATATGTCTTACCAGTCTGCCATATAAGCTGATATCCTTTATCAATAATTTTTCTTGTGCCCTTTATAAAACACTCGTTAATGGTTTTTGACCCAAGACTTCCGCCAATTACCAGAATCGTTTTTTTCTGAGGAGAAAGATCAAAATACTTACGGCTTTTTTCCGGATGTCGCACCAGACGCACAATGTCCTCTCTCACGGGATTACCTGTTTTCACGATTTTCTCTGCAGGAAAAAATTTTTCCATACCATCATAAGCCACGCAAAAACGCATAGCCCTTTTAGCCATCATTTTATTTGTGACACCGGCGAATGAGTTTTGCTCCTGAATCAATACAGGAACGGATAATACAGCTGAGACGAAAAGCGGAGGACCGCTTGCATAACCACCCACCCCTACTACCACATCTGGTTTGAAGCGGGTGATAAGGATATACGACTTAAAAAGACTTGTCATTATCTGCACAGGAAGGAGAATATTTTTAAATATGTTCCCACGCTGAAAGCCGCTTATCCATAGCCCCTCAATGGGATAGCCCGCATCAGGCACTTTTGTCATTTCAAGTCGGCCTGTTGCTCCTACAAACCGGATCTGCACGGAAGGATTTAATTTTTTTAAAGCATTTGCTATTGCAATAGCGGGAAATACATGCCCACCAGTACCACCACCAGCAATCAAAACTTTAACCGACTTATTTTTTTGCAAGCAAATTAGGTTTTACTTTGTCACCTACCTTTTTACATTCTTCATTATAACGGCTTACGCTGAGAATAATACCCACCCCGATGCTGGTAAAAAATAAAGAAGTTCCTCCCATGCTCACAAGCGGTAGCGTTTGGCCGGTTACCGGAACAAGGTTAACTGCCACAGCCATATTAATTATTGCCTGAATGGTAAGGCTGATCCCTAAACCCACTGCAAGCAGACTGCCGAAAGCATTCGGGCTTTTAACCATGATTTTAATTGTCCGAAAAAATAACAGCAGATATAAAAACAAAACAAAAGCACCGCCAAGAAGACCATATTCTTCTATGATAATGGCATAAATAAAATCTGAATAGGGATGGGGCAAGAAGTTGCGCTGATGGCTGTTTCCAGGGCCCTTTCCCAACAACCCTCCTTTGGCAATGGCTATTTTAGATTGAGTCACCTGATAGGGCTCTTGGTTGTCATTCATATATCCTTCTATCCGACTTTTCCAGGTTCCCACTCTTCCCTTATCAGGCGTCATCATTATCAGCAAAAGCATAAGTGACAAAGCCGTTATCATTATACCTATAGTAGCCGCAATATGCATGAGGCGAACTCTCCCAATAAACATAATCAGAATGCTGGTAGCAAAAAGCATAAGTGAAGTAGATAGGTTGGCCGGTGCAATAAGCACACAAATAATCAACACGGGTAGAATAACAGGGAGAAAAGCATTTTTAAAATCATAGATAATCTGCTGCTTTTTGGAAAGCACCCGTGCCAGAAACATAATGAGCGCAAGTTTAGCCAGGTCAGATGTCTGAAAGCTCAGATTAATTACCGGAAGAGTAATCCATCTGCGCGCCTCATTAAGTTCCGTACCCGTAAAGTAGGTGATTATAAGCAGGGGAACGGAAGCATACAAAAGTAGCTGCGAAATCCGGGAATAATAGCGATAGTCAATAAGATGAGCCCCATACATCAGTAACAGTCCCAATATAAGAATGGAGAGGTGTTTTAACAGGTAATACTCGGTGTTGCCCTGCTGATATTTATATGCAAGCGTACCCGTTGAGCTATAAACCGCAAGCAGGGAAAAAACGGAAAGAAAGAAAACAACCAGCCATATTACCCGGTCACCCCGTAACTGTTGTATGAGCACTTTCATGAGATACTAGGTTTTACAGGTTACGGACTGCTTCCTTAAATTGTCTGCCACGATCTTCATAATTATTAAACAAATCAAAACTTGCGCATGCCGGTGAAAGCAGCACTACATCTCCCTTATCTGCCAAAAAGTGAGCTACCTTAACTGCCTCTTTTGCACTCATGGTATTTACAATTAAATCTACATGCCGACCGAAAGCTTCATGAATCTTCAGATTATTTATCCCAAGGCAAACAATAGCCTTTACCTTTTTTCGCACTACATCCTCTAGAACACTGTAGTCATTGCCTTTATCCACGCCTCCGGCAATCCATATAACCGGTTTAGTCATAGACTCTAAAGCATACCAGGTTGAATTTACATTGGTTGCCTTTGAATCGTTGATATATTCCACGCCCCCAATTTTGGTAACAAACTCCAGGCGATGTTCCATGCCTTTAAAGTCTTTCAAACTTTCCCGGATAACCTCATTCCGGATATCAAACGTTTTAGCGGCCAGGCATGCTGCTAATGAATTGTAGATATTATGGGTTCCTCTGATGGACAAATCACTGATTGACATATTAAATTGATTTTTATGGTTAACAAATATTTTTCCATTTTCTGTATAGGCCATACTGCCAGGTTTTTTTTTTAAAGTAAACGGCAGCTGGAAGGCTCTGACCTTGTGGTTTTTCAGATGTATAGTAATGACTTCATCATCCGCACAATAAATGAAGTAGTCTTCGGCAAGCTGATTTTCGGTTATCCTGAATTTTGCACGGACGTAATTTTCAAAACTGTTCGCATAGCGATCAAGATGATCGGGAGTAATATTGAGCAATACGCTTACCTTGGGTTTGAACTTGGCAATATCGTCCAGCTGAAAACTACTTACTTCCAATACATACACCTCATAATCATGCTCAGCTACCTGCCAGGCAAAACTTCTGCCAATATTTCCGGCTAATCCCACATGTAAACCGGATTTTTTGAATATGTGATATGTAAGACTGGTGGTAGTGGATTTGCCATTACTGCCGGTTATAGCTACTATGGGGGCGTTGGTGTAACGGTAAGCAAATTCTATTTCCGATATTACCGGTATGCCGGCATTGCGGATTTTCTTCATTACAGGTGCTTCCGCAGCAATACCCGGACTCTTTATTATTTCATCGGCCTGCAGAATTTCCGAAACCGAGTGCCCTCCCTCTTCCCAGCGAATAGCATACTGACTGAGTGTGTCTTTATATTTTTGTTGAATACTGCCACTATCGGATACAAAGACGTTGTAACCCTGCTTGACAGCGAGGATGGCAGCTCCGGTGCCGCTTTCACCGGCACCTAGAACAACAATCTTTTTTTTATCCATCCTTCGCATTACCGAATTTTTAGTGTCACTACCGACAGCACAGCGAGCATGATACCAACTATCCAGAAACGGGTAGCTATTTTAGACTCATGCATACCCAGCTTTTGATAATGATGATGAAGGGGAGCCATTTTAAACAGCCGTCTCCCTTCACCATATTTTTTCTTTGTATACCTGAAGTATGACACCTGCAGCATGACTGACAGGTTTTCTATCAGAAATATGCCACAGAGTATCGGTATCAGCAGTTCCTTCCTTAATATGATTGCCAGGGATGCTATGATACCTCCTATAGCCAAACTGCCAGTATCGCCCATAAAAACCTGAGCCGGGTAAGAGTTATACCATAAAAAACCCACACATGCCCCGATAAATGCGGCTGAGTAGATAACCAGCTCTCCGCTGTTAGGGATATACATGATGTTGAGATAGTCGGCAAAAATGATATTACCTGATACATAGGCAAACACGCCCAGTGTGGAGCCTATGATAGCTGAAGTGCCGGTAGCAAGACCATCAATGCCGTCTGTCAGATTTGCTCCGTTTGAAACGGCAGTTACAATAAAAATGACCACCGGCACAAATACCAGCCATCCATAACGGACAGCATTTTCGCCAAATACGGATAATATCCTGGAGTAATCTATTTCATGATCTTTCAAAAAAGGGATTGTGGTCAGCTGCTCTTTGGTGTCCACATAAAACTGATCTCGCACCTTACGAATTTGCTCCTGATCAAAAGCATTCGCCTGCAAGACAATTTCATCAGAAATTTTTTTACTCACCACCACATCTTTACTGAAATAGAGCGTAAACCCGACAATCATTCCCAGTGACACTTGTCCGATGATTTTAAACTTGCCGGCCAGCCCCTTTTTGTCTTTTTTAAACACTTTAATATAATCATCAATAAATCCGATAAGGCCCATCCAAACAGTAGTCAGCAGCATAAGTAAAATGTATATATTGTCAAGCCGGGCAAAAAGAATGGTGGGTATCAATATGGCGCCCAGAATGATCAACCCGCCCATGGTCGGGGTTCCTTCTTTTTCCCTTTGCCCGCTCAGTCCAAGATCCCTGATGGTTTCTCCCACCTGCAACTTTTTAAGCCGAGCCACTATGAACTTTCCCAATATCATGGAGATGATCAGAGAAAGGATAATGGCCATAGCCGAACGGAAAGAGATATAATGAAACAGCCCCGCACCTGGTACGTCATAATATTTTTGAATATATTCAAACAGATGGTACAGCATTATTCGTCCAAGGCTTGTAAGGTGGTTTGCAGAATTTCTTTATCGTCAAAAGGGAATTTTTTTCCCTTGATTTCCTGATACTTTTCATGGCCCTTGCCAGCCAACAGGATGATGTCTCCAGCCTGTGCCATAGCGCAAGCAGCCCGTATGGCTTCCTTGCGATCTACAATAGTTATCACCTTCCGTCTACTGCCGGCATCCACACCTTTTAGCATTTGGGAGATGATAGATTCGGGGTCTTCATCTCTTGGATTATCCGAAGTGAGCACTACTCTATTGCTAAGTTGGCTGGCGATGTTTGCCATAACCGGACGTTTATCTTTATCGCGGTTGCCTCCGCATCCTACCACTGTGATAAGCTGTTCATTTCCTGAGCGTATAGAATTAATTGTGGATAAAACATTTTTTAGTGCATCAGGAGTATGTGCATAATCCACAATGCCCACAACTTTTCTTTTTGGTGATATGAAATACTGAAACCGCCCATCGGCTGCCTGCAACTGACTCATAATTTTTAGTATTTGCATACGCTCGGCCCCAAGCAGCATGGCCGTAGCATAAACAGCCAACAAATTATAGGCATTGAATTCCCCAACCAACCGGGTGTACACTTCGTGATCATCCACCTTCAACACCAGCCCACTCAAAGTATTTTCCAGAATCTTTAGCCTGAAGTCAGCCGGTCTTTTAAGGCTGTACGTATAAACTTTTGCCCGGGTATTCTGCACCATCACCCTTGCATTGCGGTCATCGGCATTTATTAATGCAAATGCCGATGATGGGAGATTATCAAAGAGTTTCTTCTTGGCGAGGATGTAATTTTTAAATGTTTTATGATAATCCAGATGATCATGGGAAATATTGGTAAAAACAGCCCCGGTAAAATGCAAGCCACTGACCCGATGCTGATCAATGGCAATTGAGGAAGCCTCCATAAAGCAGTGCGTGCACTTCGCTCTGACCATCTTTGCAAGAAGCTCGTTAATCTGAACGGCATCAGGGGTTGTGTGCGTAGCGGGAATTACCTTACCATTAATTTCATTTTGTACGGTTGAAAGCATGCCTGTTTTGTGTCCCAGCTGTCTGAACAGATGGTATAGCAGGGTTACCGTTGTGGTTTTTCCATTGGTGCCGGTAACAGCAATCAGCTTGAGCCTGGATGACGGATTATCATAAAAGTTGCTGGACATAATTCCTAGTGCTTCGCCACTGTTTTTCACTTTCACATAGGTAACTTTATCAGCCAATAAGGAAGGCATCTGCTCAACGATAATGGCTATAGCCCCCTTCTGCACAGCCTGCTCAATAAAATGATGACCATCTGCCTGAGTGCCTTTCACAGCAACAAACACACTGCCTTTTTTTACCTGGCGGGAATCAAAGGTGAGGTGGCCAACGAGGATATCGGTTGGTCCCGCAATCTCTTCCAGGCGAACTTTATATAATATGTCTTTGAGTAGTTTCATCCTAATTCCAGCATGATCTGCATTCCGGGATTGACCCTCGTGCCGTGGCGGATAGATTGTGATTTCACCTTGCCTACACCGGTGAAGTGCACTTTCATGCCCAGATTTTCCAATAAGTAAAGAGCATCCCTCAGGCCCATACCCCGCACATCAGGCACATAGCCCTCCTTAAGTTCATAAGGCCTCAAGTCTAACGAGTTATCTTTCTGTCGTACATAAACCCATTCATCATCGTGGCGGTAATTACAGGAAACACCAATAGCTTCGTACAGATTGCTGATATCAGCCCTGTATCCGGACTTGGCATGTGGAAGTTCATCAGCAATAAAGTAATTCCGCTGGTTCACCGGCTCATGCATCTCCAGGCATGTAGAAAACACCTTATCCGCAATTTCCCGGAATACAGGTCCCGCGACATGTCCACCGTAATACATGCCGTTTTTCGGCTCATTAATGACTACGATACAGGAGTAAATTGGATTTTGAGCGGGAAAGTATCCTACAAAAGAGGCTTGGTAAATCTCTGCATATCCCCGGTTTTTATCGGCAATTTTTGCTGTGCCGGTTTTTCCGGCAAAGGTGTAGTACCTGGATTGCAGGTGACTGGCTGTTCCATTGCTGACTACTCCCTCCAGCAATAGCTTCACTTTCCGGAGTGTTCGGTCAGAGCAGATTTTATCTTCAATCACCTCGGGTTCAAACTCTTTAATGACTTTACCGCGCTGTGTAACTGCTGAAACCAGATAGGGTTTCATCATACGTCCATCATTGGCTATGGCATTATAAAGAGTGAGTATGCGCAGAGGAGTAATCATCATCTCATACCCTACAGACATCCAGGGCAAACTAACCCCGCTCCAGTCTTTATTAGTCGGATCTTTTATGAAAGAGTTGGGTTCACCTTCAATTTCTATTCCTACTTTTTCATGCAGATGAAGTTTGCGCAGATACTCAATGTATTTCTGAGGATGTTTGCCGTAGTATTTGTAAACAAGTTTGGATATACCCACGTTGGATGATATTTCAAAGGCCCGTTTGACAGAAACATAGCGATAGTCGTGCTGTTCAGAATCATACATTTTTTTATCATGAAAACCGGTTACCCCTCTTTCCAGGTCCACAGAATCATCCAGGTCAATAAAACCGTCTTCCAGAAGAGCGATGAGGGCAGCCAGCTTTATTGTAGAACCCGGTTCGGTAGCTTCACCGATGGCGTAATTATAATTCTCCCAGTATGAGCCATCCTGAATTTTGCCCAGATTGGCAATTGCCCTGATTTTTCCTGTGGCCACCTCCATAACTACAACCGAACCATGATCCGCATTATGTTTCTGAAGAGCTTTATACAGTGCATTTTCGGCCACATCCTGGAGGTTAATGTCAATTGTTGTGACAATATCTTTTCCGTTTTCAGGCATAATCTCATTTTCATCATTAACCGGTATCCATGTTCCACCGGCTATGCGTTGCATAAGGCGCTTCCCGCTCACACCGGCCAGATACTCATTAAATCTGCCCTCCAGCCCTACAGGCTTTATTCCTTCCCTCACATAGCCGATCGTACGATGTGCCAGAATTTGATAGGGTCTTGTACGCTTACTTTCCTGAATGACAATCAAGCCACCTTTATAACGTCCCATGCGGAATAAAGGCCATTGTTTGATTTGCTGCAGTTCCGGATAGGTTATGTTTTTTTCAATGAGCAGATAGCGGTTGCCCATCTTGCGAGCATTTACCAGCATTTGCTTGTAATAGGTTGCCGGTTTGTCTTTTTTAAATTGAGCAATATGCCAGGCCAGAGAATCCACATTGCTGTAAAATATATTATCAGTAAGCGCCTCTGCATTTAGGTCAGCACGTATTTCGAAAAAAGGCAATGAGGTTGCCAGCAACTGTCCGTCTTCAGTCAATACATTGCCACGTTCGGCTTCAATGGGCAGATAGTCGGTGGTCAGGCTATCCGCAAGACTGATGAGGTATTTCCCTTCCACTTGTTGAATGTGTATGACCTTAAAAAGAATAGCCGCTCCCATCAGGCAGAGGAAGAAAAAGGTGATGTAAATGCGCGCCAGTATGCTGCGTTTAATGCTCATCGTCTACGACAATTTTTTTTGGCGGATTTACCAGCTCCTTTAGTCCCAGAGGTTCCACAGCCCGGGCTACCTCTGTCTGCTTGCTTTTAAACATCAGTTCAGCTTTAGCCGAAATGTAGTTCCATCGTATCTCCTTCACCTCGGCTTTCATGCGGTCAATATTACGAATGGTGTTTTCCACAGAATGAGTATTGCTGATGTAGAGCATGGCAAGGAAAACCAGAAACAGGAAATAAGGCAGATTGGAAGCAATATTTTCCAATGAAAGCATGGCATTAAAATCCAGCCTTAAAAATTTTTTGCGCAGGACGTTAAGTTTTTCCCGAATGTGCATAACCTGTCTTTCTTAGCCTTCTAATTTTTCTATACCTGCCGGTATTTGCGCAGAGGTGTCCTGAACTGCCGCAATCTTTTCAGCCACTCTCAGTTTTGCACTTCGGGCGCGTTTGTTGGCTGCTATTTCCTGCCGTGAAGGTGTAATAGGTTTTCTTGTGAGCATGCGCAAAGGCACCTGTGTGTTGCCGTATGCGTCTTTATATACTTCTCCCTGTATATTGCCGGTTTTCATAAAGTTTTTCACCATGCGATCTTCCAGAGAGTGGTAGGTGATTATGGCCAGTCTGCCTTTTTCTCTGAGCACTTCAACGGATTGGTGCAGCAGCTCATGCAGGGCACCCAGTTCATCGTTCACCGCGATGCGCAATGCCTGAAAGAGTTTTGATAGGTATTTGCTTTCTTTTCCTCTGATAGCCGGGCGAATGATTTCTCTCAGCTGACCGCTGGTTTCAATTCTGCAACCAGCGCGTGCAGCCACAATGAGGCGGGCAAGCGTACGCGCGTTTTTAATCTCTCCATATTGCGAAAACAATGTGACTAATTCCTTCTCATGATAGGTATTAAGCAAGTCAGCTGCAGTGTATTTGAGCGAACGATCCATACGCATATCTAAGGGAGCATCGGTACGATAGGTAAATCCGCGTTCAGGCGTATCCAGGTGGTGGGAAGAAACGCCCAGATCGGCCAGAATACCGTCAACAGGCAGCAGATTATACAGCCGCAGATAGCGCTTAAGATGCCTGAAGTTCTGATTTATGAATATCATGTTTGTGTCCTTTTGCTTTACCTCTGCCGCAACATCCGGGTCTGCGTCAAAGGCTACCAGTTTTCCTGTTTTTATTCTTTTCAATATCTCCCGGCTATGACCTCCGCCTCCATAAGTTGCATCGACATAAATGCCGTCTTCTTTAATGTTGAGCATCTCCACACTTTCTGAAAGCAGCACGGGGTCATGACGGATCATCGTTTAAATTTTTATCCCCCATAACTCGTTCGGCCAGGTCTTCAAATTGCTCGGAGTCCATAGACATTAGCTTTTCATAGTTCTGCGGATTCCATATCTCAATTACGTTTATGCGTGCCGCGAGGAGGAGTTCATTCTGAATGTTGCCATATTCCAACAGATGTTTAGGCAACAGAATGCGGTCTGCACTGTCCAACACCAGTTCGGTTGCACCTCGGTAGAAATAGCGGACGAACTCGCGGTTCTGTTTGTTGAAGGTGTTCAGTTGGTTGACCCGAGCTGTGATTTTTTCCCATTCATCATAAGGGTATAACACCAGGCACTTCTCAAAGCCGCGGTTAACTACGAACCGACCATTGATAGCAGGATCAAGCTGCTTCTTCAGCGCAGCAGGAAGTTTAACCCTCCCTTTGTTGTCTATACTACATGGATATTCTCCCAGAAATCCTGCCATATTAGGTGAAAAGTGTGGGCTAATTTAAAAATACTTACCACAATTTACCACTTTTTACCACAAATTGTTTCTGATTTTTTTTTGCACAGTTTTTCTACACCTTTTTTGAGGTTTACAGGTCAGCAGTGCCGGGGGACCTTTGTGGCGATGGTGTTTAAAGGCCTGAAAGTTATGCCTGCCTAAAAGAAAGATTGCATGAGCAGCCCATTGCACTGGTTTATAAAAATGAGGAGGGAAAAAACTTCCGCTCAGGCCACAGAATGGAAGGGGAAAGCCACAAGACGGGTCAGTGCCTGAGCTTTCAACAGGCACTCATGGTATTCCTGCTCCGGATCGGAATCAGCAGTGATGGCGCTTCCGGTATGGTAAGAAAGATACCTGTTGGCACTATTATAGAGTAAGGTGCGGATAACTACATTGAAGTCAAAGTCACCTTCAGGAGTTATGTAGCCGAGTGACCCGGAATAGAGGCCTCGCCTGGTCCATTCATAGCGTTCAATCAATTCCATGGCTTTTACCTTGGGCGCACCGGTCATGGAGCCCATAGGAAAAGCATTACGAATAGCTTCGGTAAAGTGCACCTTCGGATTCAGCTTCCCGCTAATAGTGGAGACCATCTGATGTAGACCAGGAAATGTTTTGATGCCGCAGAGCTCTTCCACCTGTACGGAACCAGGCTGACAGCTTTTTGACAGGTCATTGCGTACCAAATCTACAATCATAACATTTTCCGAACGCTCTTTGGCGCTGGTTTTCAGCGAAACGGCTCTTTGCACATCTTCGTCTTCACAGAACCCGCGCGGAGCAGTACCTTTCATGGGCATGGACACCAGCCGATCAGCCGTTTTTTTCAGAAATCTCTCAGGACTTGCACTGATTACGTATTTGTCTCCGCATTTCACATAGGCAGAAAAGGGCGCCCTGCATTCTGCATTTAGCAATCTGAAAATGGTAATCGGGTTAATGTTTACGTCTTCAGCATAAAACTCCTGACAGAAATTGATTTCATAAATGTCTCCGCGCCTGATGTGGGAAAGAATGGCTTCGGCAATTTGGAGATAATGTTCTCGTGTTATGCGCGGAATAAGTTGTGGCATAAATCCGATGGGGTGTATTTCCGGGACTGGCATGGCAATAAATTCAGCAAACTGCCTTGCTGACTCTGCATCCGGTGCGTGTATGATAAGCTGCTGTTCCTTTAATTCAATGATCCACTCAGGTTGAAAGAAGAACAGGTCAGGGAAACCCAATACATCTGTGTGGGAAGAGGACAAGTGTTCAATTTCATTTTTCAGGTCGTAAGCCAGGAAGCCTATAAGCCAGTCGTTGTGTTCCGCATAAAATGATTGCAGCCTGGCAAATGCATTGCCCGCCTGCAGGCACAGGCTGTTGCGGCTGCCACAGGCTATCAGGGCTTCGTATGTGTGATAAGCATAATCAGAATAGTGATTATTATCAAAATAGGCTGCCGTATGGAAGTGGGTATCTGCCCAGTTTAAAATTTGAGCTTTCAGCTGGCCCGTAACCGGAACAGAAAGGTGAATGATATGCCTCATACGGCAGCAGGCTGCTTGCGGAGGATAAGCTGGTGGCGATGCGGACCGTGGGAAACAATCGTTACCGGCACCATAAGATAGCTTTCCAGCAGCTCAATAAAGTCATTAAGAGTGTCGGGTAGTTCCCCGGAGAAATCAGGGCCTGATGCTAATTTCCATCCGGGTAATGACCGGTAAACAGGTTTAACCGGAATGCGGCATAAGTCAAAGGGCAACTCATCCGTAATTGTATCCCCTATCTGATAATGTGTGCACACCTTTATTTCCTCAAAGTCGTTGAGTACGTCAGCCTTCGTCAGCACAAGCTGGGTAAGGCCATTGAGCATGGCTGAATATTTTAGTGCCGGCAGGTCCAGCCAGCCACAGCGTCTGGGACGACCCGTAGTAGCTCCAAATTCCCCGCCTATCTGCCGGATACGTTCACCGGTGGCATCCTGCAATTCCGTGGGGAAAGGTCCTCCGCCTACTCGTGTGCAGTAGGCTTTAGATACACCTATGACCTCCCGCACGTAGGAAGGAGCAATGCCCAAGCCCTTGCAGGCTGAGGCCGAAATAGTGTTAGAGGAAGTCACATAAGGATATGTACCAAAATCCAGATCCAGCATGGTACCCTGGGCCCCTTCGGCAAGAAGCCGCCTTCCTTTTTTCAGCTCATCATTTAAAAAGTATTCTGTATTAATACGCCTGATAGATCTGAGTGCTTCAATTCCCTCAAACCATTCTTCCTCCATGTCTTGCACATCTGCTGAGTAGTCGTAAGTTTCCATCAGGCGATAGTGCTTCTCTTTTAGAAAATGGTAGCGCTCGCGAAAGTTTTCCAGTTCAATATCCCCTACACGCAAGCCGTTTCTTCCCGTTTTATCCATATAAGCCGGCCCGATACCGCGAAGGGTGGAGCCGATTTTTTCTTCTCCCTTTTTTGCTTCTGAAGCTGCGTCCAGCAGTTTATGTGTAGGAAGAATCAGCTGAGCACGGTTAGAAATGAACAGGTTTTCAGAAATATCTGCTCCAGATTTTTTTATCTTTTCCAGTTCTTTCTTAAGGGTAATTGGGTCAATCACCACTCCGTTACCGATCACATTTTTTACACGAGGGTGCAGAATACCCGAAGGAATGGTGTGCAGGACAAAGTTTTCGCCATTTACTTTCAGCGTATGACCGGCGTTAGGACCACCCTGAAAGCGGGCCACAATATCATAGTGCGCGGCAAGATAATCCACAATCTTTCCTTTGCCTTCATCGCCCCACTGAAGTCCAAGTAATATATCTGCAGGCATAATTTTCGTGTGGTTTCTGATTGTTTCAGTCAGTCAGGATTTCAGCATGGTTCGGGCTTCTTCCGCGGTCTCGGCTATTTTAAATACGGGAGCCAGCTTTGTAATGTGCAACAAATTGCTCACTTGCTCCGGAACCTGAATCAGCACCATTTCGCCTCCGTTTTTACGCGCCTTGAGCAGACACGTAAGCAGCATACCCAATCCGGAGCTATTGATAAATTTTAGCTGAGACAGGTCAATGATAAAATGCACCTTCCCCTCTTGAATGAGTGCACTTATTTTATCCAGCACCTCTTTAGCCTGTATATCGGCCAGCAAACTACCCTTAAGGCCAATCACGGTAGCTTCTCCTTCCGATTTTATTATACATTCCATAGCTTTAGACCTTTAACAACCCCTTTGGGCTAATTGCTGCCACCTTGCTGTCCGGAAGCATTCGGACAATTTTCCCGCTCACAGTGACCGTGTAAAATTAACGAATGCCCTGTAATTTTAAATCCAAGCAATTCTCCTATTTTGGTTTGAATCTGCTCCAGACGCGGATCGCAAAATTCCAGCACTGCCTGACAATTGTTGCAGATTAAGTGATCATGTTGTTTGTAATGATAAGCTTTTTCATACTGGGTTTGCAGATTTCCAAACTGGTGTTTTTTAATCAAATCACAGGCTACCAGCAATTCCAAGGTGTTATATACAGTAGCCCGGCTTATGTTGTGGCCTTTTCTTTTCAGATCGTTGAATAGGGTTTCGGCATCAAAATGATCACTGCGGCTGTATATTTCTTCCAAAATGATAAAACGCTCCTGCGTTTTCCGCTGTCGGTGTTGCTCCAGATAGTCGGAAAAAAGCTGCTTGACCTCTTCAAATGTGTCTGTATGATGGGCTTGCATTGTAAACTCCCCCAAACAAATGTCGTTTGAATATAAAAAAAATTTATCGGGCTTTTTTGTTCATTTTCTCATCCATTCTGTTCTATTGCTTGCATTACCTGCCTTAGTACAATTTCTGCTTCCTCGTTATAATCTATGTCCAGAGGTTTTTTAAATCGTATTTTCAGTCGAACATTTATTTTGCGGGGAATCAGTCCGGTCTTGTCAAAAGCTTCCCGGAAGCCATCAATCACCATGGGGACCACAATAGGCCGAAAGTCTTTAATCACACGGGCAGTGCCTATTCTTCCCGGAGCATGCGGGCGCGTTGTGCCCTGGGGAAAAGTGACTACCCAGCCGCTCGTTAGCGCTAACCCTATCTTCTGTATGTCGGCCGGATCAAGCGGTCGCTGAATAAGCCTATTGCCCTCTTTCCATGTGCGTTTCACGGTTACAGCTCCGCTGTATGCAAGTATGCGAGGAATAAATCCTGATTCCATTGTTTCGCGGGCAGCTACGAAGTAGAAATTTCCCCAGGGGTTTATAAGATACGCGGGAAACCAAACATGTTTTTTACTCCTGGCTTTCATCACCTCGTGATACAAAGCAATCACATCCATGAAATAGGTATGATGGTTGGATACAAAAAGAACATTTTTATCGGGCAGAAGCCTCAGGTGCTCGGCACCTTTCGTTTCCAGCCGGTTTATTATATGTAAAAGCGGGTAAGTTATCACTCCCGCTGTGGAAATGAGCACTTTTTTTAACCAAACCGGCTGCCCAGAGGCGTTTTTTGTCATACACTTCCCTGTGCGAAAGTTAAGGATTATAACCACTTATATACACTATGCCATCTCCTCCACATCTTTAGTATTAAGTATTAATATGCTTTTTTCAACCTTCCCAACATGCTTTTAAAAAAGGCTTGATAGATTAAGGCGCTATACATATGTTTTTCAAAAACCACAGGTTAAGGATTGTGGAATAAAATGGCCTGCCTGTAACCCTCGCATTTTTTTCAGAATGCATGGGCATTATCCACCAAATTCGCATTAGTTCTCCATATATATCAAAAGCAAGAGAATTCAATTCTTTTCGCCTGGCGGTTTAAATGGATGTTTTCTGCAGGAATAAAGTATACCTATCAGATTAATCCTCATAGAATTCTTCCTTCCTCACTGCGGAAAGATAACTGGCTATCTTATCAAACCAAACGCAGGCCATTCCTTTCTTCCTGTTTATGAGCAACCATAACCGTGATAAAAATATATCCATGCGTAACTTTGCTGCACATGGTTAAAATAGGAAACATACAACTGGGAGAATTTCCCTTGCTACTTGCTCCGATGGAGGATGTGAGTGATCCTCCTTTCCGCGGGCTCTGTAAAAAGCACGGAGCCGACCTGATGTTTACTGAATTCATCTCTTCCGAGGGCCTGATCCGCTATGCGGATAAAAGTGTGAAAAAGCTTGACATCTTTGACTACGAGCGCCCTATTGGCATCCAGATTTTTGGCGGAGAAATAGAATCCATGCGCAGGGCTGCCGAAATCGTAGAGCAAGCCCAACCCGACATATTGGATATCAACTACGGCTGCCCTGTAAAAAAAGTAGTTTGCAAGGATGCCGGGGCTGGCATTCTGCGCGACATACCTAAAATGGTACGACTCACTGCCGAGATTGTCAAATCCACTTCACTACCCGTTACCGTAAAAACCCGGCTGGGATGGGATGAGCAGACCAAGTACATCGTAGAGGTAGCGGAGCGCCTGCAGGATGTAGGCATTCAGGCCATTTCTATCCACGGCCGCACCCGTCAACAGATGTACAAAGGCGAAGCCGACTGGACGCTCATCGCTGAAGTAAAAAAGAATCCTCGTATGCACATACCCGTTTTCGGGAACGGTGACATAGATAGCCCGCAAAAAGCAAAACTTTACAAGGAGCGTTATGGCGTGGATGGCATTATGATTGGGCGGGCATCGGTCGGTTATCCCTGGATTTTCAGAGAAATAAAACACTACCTGAATACCGGGGAGCTGTTGCCGCCACCGACTTTGCGCGAGCGCGTGGCTGCCTGCCTGGAGCATTTGCAGCGCTCAGTGGAGTGGAAAGGCGAAAAGCTTGGCATCCTGGAAATGCGCAGGCATTATGCAAACTATTTCAGAGGTTACCGCCATGCCAAACTAATACGCAGCAAGCTGG
Source organism: Chitinophagales bacterium (assembly GCA_026003335.1). Lineage (NCBI taxonomy): Bacteria > Pseudomonadati > Bacteroidota > Chitinophagia > Chitinophagales > Chitinophagales bacterium. The sequence continues at coordinate 172,646 of BPHB01000002.1, forward strand.
TTACTGCCGAATCATTGCAGGAGGCAGAAGCAATTCTGCTGTCTGCAGAAGAAGTTTTACGTGAAGATGAAGGAATCCCCTCCTTTCCTTCTTATTCTCAACATGACACTTTTGCAGACAACAGAATCAGGCACGCAGTTTGACCCTTCAGGCTGATTAAAAAAACAACAGTAAGCAAGATGGAATACATGCTTTTAATCCTTTTGATAATGGGTGCCAGCTGGGCAGCAGGCGCCATGTTAAGAAGCAAATTCGACAAATATTCCCGTGTATTGACCTCCACGGGCCTGAGCGGCAAAGAGATTGCGGAAAAAATGCTGCGCGACAACAACATTTATGACGTGCAGGTGATTTCCGTTCCCGGAAAATTAACAGACCACTACAATCCGCTGGAAAAAACCGTCAATCTCAGCCCGGAGGTATATCATGGTCGCAGTGTTGCGGCAGCGGCAGTAGCCGCCCATGAATGCGGACATGCCGTGCAGCATGCAAGGGCATATCTGTGGCTGCAGATGCGATCGGCTCTTGTACCGGTAATCAGTGTTTCGTCCCGCTGGATGCAATGGATACTGCTTGCCGGCATTGTGTTATTGCAATTCTCGGTGATTCCTTTAACTATAGGAGTGGCTATGTTCGCCCTTACCACGCTGTTTTCCTTCATCACCCTGCCGGTAGAATTTGATGCCTCCAGACGGGCACTGGTATGGCTGGAAAGCGCACGTATCACCACTGCCCAGGAAAAAGCTATGGCCAAAGATGCTCTTAAATGGGCTGCCATGACCTACGTGGTAGCTGCCCTGTCATCTTTGGCCACATTACTGTATTATTTATCTCTTCTCAACCGAAGAAGATAATAGCAGTGCAAAATTTTAACTGGTAATCAGCAATTTATAAAATAATTTCCGGGAAAAGAGGGCTGGCTTCTTGCCAGGATGAATTTAAACCTATATCTTTGCCCACCCTTTAAAAGCACAACTTCATACACGTGAATACACTAAGCTACAAAACGTTATCCGCCAATGAGCAAAGCGTTCAGCGCGCCTGGTATATTGTAGATGCGGAAAACAAAACCCTGGGGCGACTTACCTCTAAAATAGCGTCCATCCTCCGCGGGAAAAACAAACCTTACTTTACCCCTCATGTGGATTGTGGCGATTATGTCATAGTGGTGAATGCCGATAAAGTGCGGCTGACCGGTAAAAAATGGACCGACAAACAATACGTAAGACACACAGGCTACCCGGGAGGTCAGCGCTTTGAAACGCCCAAAACACTTGCCGCCAAACGCCCGGAAGCTATTATAGAATATGCAGTGTATGGAATGCTTCCTAAAAACAGCCTTGGACGCAAAATGATGAAAAAATTGTTTGTCTATGCCGGCACTGACCATCCCCACCATGCACAAAACCCAAAACCCTTAACACTATAAAATGAGTATTGAAAAAACCGTAGGTCGTAGAAAAGCCGCAGTGGCCCGTGTATTCCTCAAAAAAGGCAAAGGGCAGATTATCGTTAACGGCAGAGATTATAAAGAATATTTTTCTCAGCTTCATTTCAGAGAAAAGGTAGAACAACCCCTGACAGTCATTGAAACAAAGGATTATGATTTCTACGTGAATGTACAGGGAGGAGGACTCAAAGGACAGGCCGATGCCATAAAGCTGGCTATTGCCCGCGCTCTGGCCAAAGCCAATCCTGATGAACGGCCTAAACTGAAGGCAGCTAAGTTGCTCACCCGCGACCCTCGCGTGGTAGAACGCAAAAAAGCTGGTCTCAGAAAGGCCCGGAAAAGAACACAATTCAGCAAGCGTTAAGTATTCAATTCGCATTCATAACATGGAGCAAATAACCCATCAGGCCCTACTGGAAGCAGGTGTTCACTTCGGACACCTGAAAAAAAAGTGGAACCCCAAAATGCTACCCTACATTTTCATGGAAAAAAAGGGTATCCACATCATTGACCTCTACAAAACAAAAGAAAAGCTGGAAGAAGCCGCCAGTGCCCTGAAGTCCATCGCCCGATCAGGGAAAAAAATTCTCTTTGTAGCAACTAAAAAGCAGGCGAAAAACATTGTGGAAGAATGCGCAAAACGCGCGGGTATGCCCTACGTTACCGAACGCTGGCTGGGCGGCATGCTAACCAATTTTGCCACTATCCGCAAGTCCATTAAGAAGATGCAAAGCATTGAAAAAATGCTTAATGATCCAGCTGCAAGCGAAGGAATAACCAAAAAAGAAAGGCTCGTACTCACCCGCGAAAAAGAAAAGCTGGAAAAGGTACTGGGTGGTATTGCTCAGCTCAACAGGCTGCCTGCAGCCATCTATCTGGTGGATATAAGCCATGAGCATATTGCTCTGTCAGAAGCAAACAAACTGAATATCGTTTCCGTGGGTATTGTAGATACCAACTCCGATCCGAACCTGGTAGATTTTCCCATACCTGCCAATGATGATGCATCAAAGTCTATTGCAATCATCACCAACTACATCACAGAAGCCATTCTTGAAGGATTGCAGGAAAGAAAGAAAGATAAAGAAGACCTGGAGGGCAAACTCTCCGATGCTTCAGCGGAAGCTGCCGAAGAAATAGCCGAAGAAGAAACCGAAACCGTAAAACCTGATATTGACCAAAAATTTGAAACGGAAGTGGATGAGGTCTATGAGTCCACCGATGAAGAAACCCAAAAAGAAATCAAACAGGCCAAGCTTGCGGCCAGAAAAAAGGAAGCCGAACGCAAACCGGAAAGAAAACGGTAACAGCATACACACTGCAGGCTTTCCTGCAGTCCACCTCATAAGGGTGTTTTGATTTTTTAATAAAGCCTGGAGGATCAAATTCCTCTTAAAAACAAAAAAGACAATATGACTACTACTACCATTACCGCACAGGCCGTAAACGAACTTCGGCAGAAAACCGGAGCTGGCCTAATGGACTGTAAAAAAGCACTCATTGAAGCCAAAGGCGACATGGAGGCTGCCATAGATTATCTAAGAAAAAAAGGAGCCAAGGTTTCTGAGCTCCGGGCCGGAAAAGCTGCCAATGAAGGTGTAGCTATAGCCCAAACCTCTCCGGATGCAAAAAAGGGCGTAATTATCAATCTGAGCAGCGAAACCGATTTTGTAGCTAAAAACGAGGAATTCCTTTCCTTTGCCCAACAAATAGCTAAGGTCGCCCTCGATCATATGCCTTCTACACTGGATGAATTGCTGAAACTGCAAGTGGACAATCTTCCGATAAAGGAAAAGCTTAACGAACTGGTAGGAAAAATTAATGAGAACATTAAGCTATCCAAATATGAGCACCTGCAGGGCGAAGCTATTGTCGCCTACAACCATGGTCATTACAAAATAGGCGTGCTCGTACAGTTTAATCAGCCGCTTAATCCAAACACAGAAAGCATAGCCAGAGATATTGCCATGCAGATAGCCGCCATGAATCCGGTAGCTGTGGACAAAGACGATGTGCCCCAGGCAATCATTGACCGCGAAATGGAAATTGGCAGGGAACAGGCCCGGGCTGAAGGCAAACCCGAAAATATGCTGGAAAAAATTGCCACTGGCAAACTCCAGAAATTTTTCAAGGAAAACACCCTGCTCCATCAACAGTTTGTAAAAGACCCTTCCAAAACCATTGCACAGGTTTTAAGCGAAGCGGATAAAAACCTGAAAGTCGTTGCCTTCAGGCGTGTAACCCTGGGCTCATGAATACACAAAAAGAGAGAACATGTTCTCTCTTTTTTTATTTTTGGACAAACCTATGAATCACCCCGCAAACGGTCCCCTGCATGAAGTATAAGAGGATATTGCTGAAACTTAGTGGCGAAGCGCTGATGGGTGACAAACAATTTGGTATTGATCCCGAACGGATTACTCAATATGCCAAAGAAATCAAAGAAGCTCTTGCCGGACATAAAACCCAGGTGGCTATCGTCATTGGCGGAGGCAATATTTTCCGGGGTCTGAAAGCCTCCGAAAACGGTATTGACCGTGTACAGGGAGACTACATGGGGATGCTCGCCACCGTTATCAACGGCATGGCCTTGCAAAGCGTGCTGGAGAAAGTGGGTCTCTCTACGCGCCTGCTGTCGGCAATCAAAATGGAGCAGATCTGTGAACCCTACATCCGCAGACGCGCCATTCGCCATCTCGAAAAAGGACGTATCGTCATTTTTGCTGCCGGCACCGGTAATCCTTATTTCACCACGGACACAGCCGCAGTGTTACGCGCCATTGAAATTGAAGCAGATCTCATCCTGAAAGGTACCCGTGTGGACGGCATTTATTCCGCTGACCCTCTCAAAGACTCCTCTGCCAAGAGATTCAGCCGCCTTTCTTTTGACGATGCCATACAGAAAAACCTACAGATTATGGATCAAACCGCCTTTACCCTTTGTAAGGAAAACAAACTGCCCATTGTTGTTTTTGACATAAACAAAAAAAGCAACCTGAAAAAGATACTGGATGGAGAAAAGGTTGGTACATTAGTATATTAGATATTCATCCTGCTCTTGCACATACATGGAAAGAGCAAAAACAAAACATCTGATAAAGAGTGCTTTTTGATTAAAATTGTTTCCTGAATATGACTGACGAAGTAAAACTGCTGCTTGAAGAGGAAAAAGAGAAAATGGAAAAAGCCCTCCTGCACCTGGAAGACGAATTATCAAAAATCAGGGCAGGCAGGGCAAATCCTTCTATGCTGAGCGACATTCGCGTAGACTATTACGGCACCATGACCCCGTTACAGCAGATATCCAATGTTTCGGTTGCAGATGCCCGTACGCTGGTGATTAAGCCGTGGGACAAGTCTATGCTGGCCCCGATAGAAAAAGCTATCCTTGCTTCCAATATCGGGCTTACTCCGGCCAATGACGGTGAAGTAATTCGCTTAAATATTCCACCCCTTACTGAAGAAAGAAGAAAAGCCCTCGTAAAACAGGTTCACCACCTGGCTGAGCAGTCCAAAGTCAGCATGCGTAACGCCAGGCGCAGTGCTAATGAAGCTATAAAAAACATGCAGAAAAACGGACTTGCGGAAGACCAGGTTAAAAAAGCCGAGCAGGAAATTCAGCATATCACAGACGCCTACATTGCCAAAGTGGACAAACACGTGGAAGCTAAAGAGAAGGAAATTATGACCGTTTAAAAGCGCGGCAGCATGTTACTTCCTTCAGGAGTGTAGCTTGTTTTCTTTCAGTTGCTTTACCTTTTCCACATAACTGCCATCTTCAAGTAATCGCGATATAGCCCGATACGGCCCACTAACAACCTCCTGCCCTTCTTCCAGACCTTCGGTAATCTCAATATATCTGTCATCCTGAATGCCGGTTTTTACCTCTATCATTTTCACCCGGTTGCCATCAATGACAAACACTACTTGTTTTTTTACAGTTGCCCGCTCACCTTCCGCCTTTTCTTCCTCACGAATAGTGACCGATTGAATCGGTACGGCCAGTGCATTTTCTCTGACATCTGTTTTTATTTCAGCCGTAGCAGACATACCGGGTCGGAAGGGGAACGGATTATCGGGTCGCACCAGACTGGCATAAGAAGAAGCCAGAATGCTGATTTTAACGGTGAAATTGGTCACCTGCTCAGAGGTCAGCACATTGCCCGCACTGGCCGAATGTGCTATATGCCTGACAATGCCCTTGAACTTTTTATCCAGAAAGGCATCCACTTCAATATCTGCCGTATCACCAACGCTCACTCTGGAAATATCATTCTCACTCACTTCCACATGCACCTCCATGCGGTTCAAGTCAGCTATGGTAAGCATCTCTGTGCCGGTGAATTGTGCGGTGCCCACTACCCTTTCGCCCTCTTTTACATTCAGCTTGGAAATTATACCGCTTACCGGAGCATACACCTTTGTTTTTGCCAGGTTGTCTTTAGCCTCTTTCAAAGCCGCCTCGGCACTGCGCACCGTAAATTCAGCTGCCCTCACGCTTTGTTCTGCAGCCTGCTTTTCCCCCTGGGCTACTTTAAATGCAGCTACTGCATTATCGTAATCCATCTGGGATATTACCTTCTGCCGGTAAAGCTGTTCGTTTCTGTTAAAAGCATTTTGAGCATTTTCAAACTGTGCTTCTACCTGGGCCAACCGTGCTTTAGCGGTGGCTAATGAGGCACGTGCCTGATTCAATGCAGCTTCGGCCTGCTCCACAACAGACTGATAGATGTCCGGACGAATTTCCAGCAGTAAATTCCCTTTACTCACAGAATCCCCCTCTTGGTAATAGATAACGGTAATTTCCCCGGAAACATCCGGGCTTATCTTGACTTCGGTCTCCGGAAATATCTTGCCGCTCGCAGATACGGTCTCCACAATGGTATGCCGGGCAACTTTTTCAGCAACAACTTCTATTTTACCTCCTTTCCCTATCCACCCTTTACGCACACCGACTATGGTCAAAACGATTAAAACAACTACTGCCAAAACAAGAACAGTAAGGGTTTTCCAACTAAGTATTTTCATCAATTCAGCGTTATGGGATTGCCGGCATAATAATCCAGCACTTTCAGTTTGAAAATATATTCATACTTTGCTTTCAGCATTTCGCTCTGTGCTGCCGAGAGAGCCGCCCCTGCTGTGGAATATTCCAGCATGGTGGCCGCACCGGTGTTAAATTTCCGCGTCACATATTCAAATGACTTTTCCAGAGCTCGCGCACTGTTCTCGGCAGCAAGGTATTTCTGATAGGCGGCCTTTGCATCGGTATAGGCCACATGTACCTCGTTACGCAGCTGATTTTGCAGGTTCTTCAGATTGTATTTAGCCCGGATAAAATTCAACTTGGCATTTCTCACATTGGTGCGCACTTGCAGGCCGTTGAAGAGAGGTATATTCAGGCTCAGCCCCAGAGATTGACTGAAGTTGTCATGATACTGCTGCCAGAAGGTAGCATCTTCCATTACAGGAAGAGAAATCCCTAGGTCCAGAGGTAGGCTGAAAGGCACACCATTCAGTGTCCCGGTCAGGGTATCTGTAACGGTTGTATATCCTACTGTCCTCTTGCCGATACTGGAGTAAGTGGTGCGCAAGGTATAAAAAAAGGAAAGCGAAGGGTAATACAGTCCACGTGCCGCTGCCCACCGGTATTGTGAGCCCTGAAGGGCATACCGGGCGCTCTGTAAAGCAGGTTGATTCTGCTCAGCAATGAGGTATATGCCCTCTGCATCTTTTTCAGCCAGCACCTGCGGAGGCACAATATCTATTTCGGGAGTTTCCACCTCAAACAAATCCGGGTTTTCTACTTCCAGCAGCAAAGCCAGATTCAGTTTACTCAGCTCCAGTGCATTGCGCGCTATTACCAAGCCCAGACTATCAGCAGCAAGCTGCGCTTTTACATCCAGCACGTTTCCTTCCGTAATTGTACCGGCATCAAACAATTTCCGCGTCTGATCCAGTTGCTGCACTGCAATGGCAAGGCGCTCTGTGGCCTTTTTCAGCTCTTCATGGCTCAGCAGAATCTGCAGGTAGAGGCGTGTTACGTTTAGAGCCACATTATCAGCTACATCCTTAGACGCATATTCGCTGGACAACAGGTCGTATTTGCTGCTGCGCAGGATGTTTATTTTCCGCAAACCATTAAAGAGGGTTACCCCGCTGTTTAATGAAACCGAATGGGTTTGAATCGTTTGATTGACAAAATCATAAGTAGTCGGGTCAATGGAGCGGCCCATGTGCACTCCATAGCCTGCGTCTGCATTTACGGAAGGCAAAAAGTCCGCAACAGCCTGCGTATGCATGTAGCGGGAAGCCTGCTCTGAAATCCGGGCCTGTTGAATCTGGATATTATTTTCAAGGGCAAACTGAATACAACGCTCCAGGCTCCATTTATCCTGAGCCGCAAGGCCTGCAGCCAGCAGCAGGCCCAGCGCACTTAGAGTGAGTACCCTCATTTTGAATTGGCTCAGCAAAAGTACATGATTTTCATTAGCACGAGTTTAACCACCCATGCAGACGATATATTTAAAACATGTACCTTAGCAACTTTGCAATGCACACGGTTGACGATTCCCAGCACGAGCGCTTTATGCGGGAGGCGCTCAAAGAGGCACATCTTGCACTGCAGGAGCAGGAAATTCCCGTAGGTGCGGTGATTACGCTAAACAACCGCATTATCGCACGCGCCCATAATCAAGTTGAGCGCCTGCGCGATGTAACTGCACATGCTGAAATGATTGCCATTACGGCAGCGGCAAATTATCTGGGAGCAAAATACCTGGAAGAATGCACACTCTTTGTGACCATTGAGCCCTGCCTGATGTGTGCCACTGCGTTATACTGGAGTCACATACCGACAATCTACTACGGAGCTTCCGACAATCGCTTCGGATATACCAGGTACACAAAAACGTTGTTCGGCAAAAAAGTAAAAATCTATTCCGGGTTGCTGGCAGAGGAATGCGCCAACCTGATGCTGCATTTCTTCAGGCAAAAAAGAAAACTCCATGACGGAAAGTCATCTTAGCATAAATTAACTCCTGAAAGTGGTTATCTCTTCTTGCATTTTTTTTAACTTAGCATTCAGCTAAACAATTGTGGTTAAACTCTAAAATTTAAAAACTATGGCTTTTGAATTACCGAAATTAAAGTATGCTTATGATGCGCTGGAACCCCACATTGATGCACGCACAATGGAAATTCACTATACCAAACACCATCAGGGCTATACAGATAAGCTGAATGCTGCCCTGGAGGGAACTGCTTTTGCCGGCAAGTCAATAGAAGATATTCTCGCGCAGATTTCCCAGGCTCCTGTAGCCATCCGCAACAACGGGGGCGGATACTGGAACCATAGTCTTTTCTGGGAAATCATGTCTCCAAAAGGGGGCGGAGTTCCTTCCGGTGACCTGGCAGATGCCATTAACCGGACGTTTGGCGCCTTTGACAGCTTCAAGGGAGAGTTCTCTACCGCAGCCGCAAGCGTGTTTGGCTCCGGATGGGCCTGGCTGGGCGTTAAAAGCGATGGCAGCTTGGTGATTACTACCACGCCTAATCAAGACAATCCCCTTATGGACATTGCGACAGTAAAATGTACCCCTATTCTGGGACTGGATGTGTGGGAACATGCCTACTACCTGAAGTATCAGAACAGGCGCCCTGATTATATATCTGCCTTCTGGAATGTAATTAACTGGGAAGAAGTGGCAAGAAGATTTAAAGCCGTTGCTAAGTAATTACAGCCATCTTTTTTAGGAGGAGATATAAGGACAGGCGCCAGGAACTACCTTCCGAAAAACTGAAAAGAAGATGCGGAAAGCTCTGTTTGATAGGAATATCCGATTCTTCCTCATTTGCTGCATCACAACAGGAGCCACGATGTCTGCCTTTAGCCAGGCTCCTTCCTGTCATCCCGCTGAAAGTTTCGCCATGCTGAGTAATGATAAAGCTTTCCGGGAAGGCCATGCTGAACCCGAAGATTTTACCTACACAGGACCGGGTGAGTGGGTCACATTTCCGGCTGCTGATGGGAATCCGGCAAAGGGCTTTCTTTTGAAATCAGAGAAACCCTCTCAAAACTATCTGCTGGTTTTTCATGAATGGTGGGGACTAAATGACCAGATACGTGCTGAATGTGCAACCCTGGCCAAGGACTTGCAAAATGTTAATATACTTGCCGTTGACCTGTATGATGGCAAAGTAACCAACCAGCGCAGCGAAGCGGCAAGGCTGATGCAATCGGTTAATCGCCAGAGAGCCGAGGCTATTGTGAAAGGCGTTATCCAATATGTCGGGCCGGAGGCTAAAATAGCGACCATTGGCTGGTGTTTCGGAGGGGGATGGTCTCTACAGGCATCACTGCTTGCCGGTACCCGGGCTGCTGCCTGCGTGCTATATTATGGCATGCCGGTAACGGATACTGTAAAACTGAAAACCCTCCATGCTGATGTGCTGGGCATTTTCGCCTCTCAGGATGAATGGATTACGCAGGATATCGTCAAGCAATTTGATGCAGCCATGAAAGCTGCTGGCAAAAGATTGGATATAGTTACCTTTGATGCTCAGCATGCTTTTGCCAACCCGAGCAATCCGCAGTATGATAAAGAAAAAACGGAAAAGGCCTACGAGTACACTCTAAAGTTTCTGAAAGAGCATTTATAATCTCAGGTCATCGCATATTTGCGGGGAAGCTCAACAACAGGCACAGCTCAGACGCAAACAAGTTTTATGCAAAAAGCATTTTTCTTTGCAGCAGGGTTTAACGTTTTAATTTTCTTGCAAGCCTCTTGTAAGAGACCAAATAAATCTGATTATATGGTTGAAGCCACCCCTCTTGTTACCGGTAATTTTGATACTGCTACCTTCGGAGCCGGATGTTTCTGGTGCGTTGAGGCTGTTTTTCAGGAACTCAATGGCGTTATCTCAGTCACTCCGGGTTATTCAGGAGGTCATAAAGAAAATCCTTCCTATGAAGAGGTGTGCCGCGATATCACCGGTCATGCTGAGGTAGCACAAATCGTGTACGACCCGGCTATTATTTCCTATGAAGAACTCCTGGAGGTGTTCTGGGAAATTCATGACCCCACCACCCTCAACAGGCAAGGGAATGATGTAGGCTCCCAGTATCGCTCCGTTATATTTTATCACAACGAAGCCCAACGACAGGCTGCAGAAAAATCTATCATACAGTTAGAAGAGTCAGGCCGTTTTGAAGACCCCATCGTTACTACTATTGAGCCTATGCGACAATTTTACAAAGCTGAAAATTATCACCAGGATTATTTCCGGAATAACCCCAATGCCCCTTACTGTCAGTACGTCATCGGCCCCAAAGTGGAAAAATTCAGAAAACAATTTAAAGACAAACTAAAAAAATAGCGCCCTGCATCTCACAGTATATGAATCTGGGATGCTTTCCGGAAAGAACACCTATAAATCTTTAAATTTGAAGCGTGCCCGGCCTTCATTTTAAAAAACTTCGCACCGGAGAGATGGCAGAGTGGTCTAATGCGGCAGACTCGAAATCTGTTGTCCTGCGTTTGCGGGACCGAGGGTTCGAATCCCTCTCTCTCCGCAAAGCACCAAGCATGCTGGTTTGCTATTGCAGCAGATACCTCCTACGCTTTCACCCTGTGTTGCGTAGTATTTTTTACCATATATCTCAACACCGGCGGGCACTTCATACAGGTCGCCACACATGATTGCAACACTGCACATACCAGTTACGCGGGTTCAGCAATCCCGTATCAGTCATGTGGACTTTCACAATCTGGAGTTTGGTAAGTATATATCTGACCACATGTTTTCGGCTGATTACATTGGTGGGGAGTGGAAAAATACGCAGATTATACCTTATGGCGACCTCTCCGTCAGCCCTTCTTCGTTAGCCCTCCATTATGGACAGATTGTATTTGAAGGGATGAAAGCCTTTCGGATGCGAGACGGTCGGATTTCTGTTTTCAGGATAAAGAAACATCTGGAGCGGCTCAACCGCTCGCTGGAACGGATGTGTATGCCACAGGTTTCCGAAGAGCTTTTTGTTTCCGCTATCCACAAACTCATTGAAACGGATCGGCAATGGGTGCCTGAACAGGAGCAGGCTGCTTTGTATTTGCGCCCTCTGATATTTGCCAGTGAGCCGAAGCTGGGCGTAAAAATTTCCGAACAATACAAATTTCTCATCCTTGCCTCACCGGCAGGAGCTTTTTATCCCAAGCCTCTGCGAGTAAAGGTGGAAACCCGCTACGTGCGGGCTGCCGAGGGAGGTACCGGCTTCGTGAAATGTGCCGGCAACTATGGAGGAGCTTTCTACCCGACTTACCTTGCCAAACAAGAAGGCTATGACCAGGTGCTGTGGACAGATGCCCACGAACACAGGTTTCTGGATGAATCCGGCACGATGAACCTCATGTTTGTCGTGGACGGGCAGCTGCTTACTCCTCCTCTTTCTTCCACCATACTGGATGGGGTAACGCGCGACTCTATTTTACAACTGGCCCGCGACATGCAGTTCCCCTGTAGTGAACAAAAAATCAGCATACAGGAAATTGAGCAGGCTCTTCATGAAGGACGCGTTACGGAAGCTTTTGGCACCGGTACGGCTGCCGTAGTAGCCCCCATCAAAGTAATTGGCATTGCAGGAAAAGATTATACCCTACCCGACTGGTCGGAGAAGAGCTTTATGATCAGGGTAAAAAAAATACTCCAAGATATTCGCACAGGCAACTTACCCGACCGCCATCAATGGAACTATATTATCCCTTAAATAGATATCTCAATGAGTAAATTTTTTTTCGGCTTGTTTATGCTCAGCTTGGGTTTGGCAACCGGTTTTCTGCTGGGTCCCTGGCTGAGCGATGCCCTTCGGGAAAAAATAAATCCACTCTTTCTGGGAGCCCTAACGGTAGGAATAGTGCTAATCACGTTTTTTATCTGGCGCCTGTCGGAAAAAGTGGGTAGCAACAAAACAAAGCATACCGATCACATCAATCCCATATAGGATTTTTAATCGGCTATCTTGGTTACCTTGATTGAAAGAGTGGGGCATTCTTCGGCTGCTTTGCGTGCCTTTTCATAACGAGTGTCATCAATAATTACCTCATCCATGCCCGTGGATTTATTCCGGGTGGCGTTTTTCAGAATCGTATAACCGTTTTCATCTTCTCCAAAGAGTTCTTCGGCCTCTTGCAGGCAAAACAGTGAACCCACACAGGTGTCAGGATTGAACTCTATTTTATACTTTGCCATGTGCAGCTTTTAAAATTGAAGATAGAAAACTTTCTGCAGACAATACTCCCCTGTTTAGAGTTGCGCTTTAAGAAACTCTCTGTTCATGCGGGCAATATGCTCCAGGGAAATCCCTTTGGGACACTCTATTTCACAGGCTCCGGTGTTGGTGCAGTTCCCGAAACCTTCTTCATCCATCTGTTTGACCATATTGAGCACCCTTTCGCGGGCCTCTACTTTGCCCTGAGGCAGCAAAGCGAGTTGTGATACTTTGGCCGCCACAAAAAGCATGGCCGATGCATTTTTACAGGTTGCCACACAGGCTCCGCACCCTATACAGGTGGCTGCATCAAATGCTTTATCGGCATCTTTTTTAGGAACAGGAATGGCATTGGCATCTACCGGACGACCCGAAGTGTTCACCGAGACAAAGCCGCCCGCAGCCATGATGCGGTCAAAGGCACTGCGATCCACCACAAGGTCTTTGATGACCGGAAAAGGTTTTGCGCGCCACGGCTCCACATAAATGGTGTCTCCATCTTTAAAGGAGCGCATATGCAGCTGGCAGGTAGTGATGCCGCGCCCCGGACCATGAGCCTCTCCATTGATAAACATGCTGCATGAACCACATATACCTTCGCGGCAATCATGGTCAAAAGCTATCGGATCTTCTCCTTTCTGAATCAATTGTTCATTGAGTACGTCCATCATCTCCAGAAAGGACTGGTCAGGTGAAACATTTTTTACCTCGTAAGTAACTAGTCTTCCGGTGTCGTTTCGGTTCTTTTGCCTCCAGACTTTCAGTGTGATGTTCATGCGTGTGGGTGTTTATTTGTATGAACGCTGCGTCACTTTTACATTCTCAAATATCAACGGCTCTTTGTGCAGCACAGCCTTGCCAGGATCCTCCTGATATTGCCAGGCGGCAACATAGGAGAAATGCTCATCATCGCGGAGCGCTTCTCCGTCTTCGGTCTGATATTCTTCACGGAAATGCCCTCCGCAGGATTCGTTGCGGTGGAGGGCATCCACACACATCAACTCACCGAGTTCAAGAAAATCAGCTACCCGTCCGGCTTTTTCCAGCTCCGGATTCAGGTTATTCAATTCGCCCGGCACGCGTATTTCTTTCCAAAACTCTTCTCTGAGTGCCCTGATTTCCTGAATGGCTTCTTTCAAACCCTTTTCGTTGCGTGACATGCCGCATTTATCCCACATGATTTTACCCAGTTGCTTATGGAAATAGTCTGCACTGTAGTACCCTTTGTTTTGTATGAGTCGTTCCAGGCGATCTTTGACTTCTTTTTCTGCTTTTTCAAATTCAGGGCTGTTAGTTGTTATTTTTCCGGTGCGAATGTCATCGGCCAGGTAATCACCAATGGTGTAGGGGATAATAAAATACCCATCGGCAAGACCTTGCATGAGGGCGGATGCTCCAAGGCGGTTGGCGCCATGATCGCTGAAATTGGCCTCTCCCAGTGCATAACATCCCGGAATGGTGGTCATCAGATTATAATCAACCCACAAACCACCCATGGTATAATGCACCGCAGGATAAATTTTCATGGGTGTTTCATAGGGATTTTCATCGGTGATATGATGATACATCTCAAAGAGGTTGCCGTATTTGGCAGCGATCACTTCGCGTCCCAGCTTTATTATTTCTTCTTCGGAGGCGTTATGCAGCCCCAGCATATTGGCCTGTTCTGTGCCGTATCTTTTTATTGCGGAGGCAAAATCCAGAAATACGGCCTGCCCTGTTTTGTTGACGCCATACCCTGCATCACAACGTTCTTTTGCTGCGCGGGAGGCTACATCACGAGGTACGAGGTTACCGTAAGATGGATACCTTCTTTCCAGATAATAATCGCGGTCTTCTTCCGGAATATCTTTAGCTTTCTTTCTTCCTTCTCTTATGGCCTGGGCATCTTCCAGTTTTTTCGGCACCCATATCCTTCCGTCATTGCGCAACGATTCCGACATCAGGGTGAGTTTGGATTGATAATCGCCTGAAACCGGGATACAGGTAGGGTGAATCTGCGTGTAGCAGGGATTGGCAAAGAACGCCCCTCGCTTATGGGCTTTCCAGGAAGCGGTTACATTGGAGCCCATTGCATTGGTGGACAGAAAGAAGACGTTGCCATATCCACCCGTACAGAGGAGCACCGCATGGGCGGCATGCCGCTCCAGTTCGCCTGTGATGAGATTGCGCGCAATGATGCCGCGCGCTTTCCCGTCTATAATTACCAAATCCAGCATTTCGTGGCGGCTGAACATATTTATTCTGCCCTTGCCGATCTGGCGGCTCATGGCAGAATAAGCTCCCAGCAGCAGCTGCTGTCCGGTTTGTCCTTTTGCATAAAAAGTGCGCGATACCTGCACCCCACCAAAGGAGCGGTTGTCAAGCAGGCCCCCATATTCCCGCGCAAATGGCACACCCTGCATCACGCACTGGTCAATAATATTTGCCGAAACTTCTGCCAGGCGGTACACGTTGGCTTCGCGGGCACGATAGTCGCCTCCTTTAATGGTGTCATAAAACAGCCGGTAAACGCTGTCATTATCATTCTGATAATTTTTGGCTGCATTAATTCCACCCTGTGCAGCAATAGAATGCGCTCTGCGCGGGCTGTCCTGAAAGCAAAAAGCTTTTACATTGTATCCCAACTCTGCAAGGGAGGCCGCAGCCGAGGCGCCCGCCAAACCGGTGCCTACCACGATAACATCCAGTTTGCGCTTATTGGCCGGATTTACTACCCGTATTGAGTTTTTATGCTTTGTCCATTTCTCAGCCAGTGGCCCGTCTGGTATTTTAGAATCTAATCGCATACTTCCTTTCATCTAAAGAAAAGGTAAATGTAAACAGGGATACAGGCAAAGCCAAGCGGAATCAGTATTGCAAACGCTAACCCGGCTTTTCTATACCACGAGCCCGGATCTGTACTATGGACACCCAGCGACTGGAAGCTGCTATGAAATCCATGCATCAGGTGCAGGCTTAACGCTACCATACACACCACATAAATAGCCACATACCACCAGATCTTAAATGACTCAATGACAATGCTGTACACATCATGCACTTCCATTCCGGCCGGAAAGACCATTCCAAACAAGCCAACGGGTTGTTGCAGAATGTAACTCTCTACTCCACCAAAGCGCGCCTTAGCAAAAAAATTAGATAAATGAATAATCAGAAAAATAAGGATGATGATACCTAAAAAAGGCATGTTGCGCGAAGTCCAGCTTGCATTAGCAGAGCCCCGGTATACGGCATAAGACACCGGGCGCGCCATACGGTTGCGGGCGGTAAGAATAACCGACATGACCACATGACCCAGAATACTGGCAAACAGCACGACCTCTATTACCCGTATCAGAGGGTTATGCGTCAGAAAATGGGAGTACACGTTAAACTTGTCTCTGGATACAAGCAGCAGCAAATTGCCGCTGAGATGCTCCACCAGAAAAAGGCATAGGAACAAGCCGGTCAGAGACATGAAGACTTTTCTTCCGATAGAGGTATTGAGAAATGCTTTTGACTCACTCAAGGCAGGGTAGCATTTTTTTCAGCGCAAATATAGAAATCACTTTTTTATCTTGCCCGCAAGATGTTTACCCTCACTCATTCCTGAAGTTTACACTTATTTGTTTTCCCGGAATGCAGAGTGCTCCCTGCGGTAAAAAATCAAACGGCAGCATCATTTCTATTTTCCAAAAAGCTTTTGTTCCACAAGCTCACAAATGATATGTCCGATAAGAATATGCGCTTCCTGTATGCGGGCGGTGTTGTCGGAAGGCACCTTAATTAAAACAGCGCAATAAGGATCCAGACGGGCTTTCCTGATACCGGTAAGCCCTATGGTAATCATCTTCATCTTTCTGGCAATTTTCGCAGCAAGCACCACGTTGGGGGAGTTGCCGGAAGTGGAGAGAGCAATCAGCACATCATCGGGGCGGCCCTTGGCCTCAATAAGCCGGCTGTACACCTGATCAAATGCATAATCATTGGCGGTGGCAGTAAGATAGGAGGTATTCACATGCAATGCTTCTGCAAAGAGAGGAGGCCTGTTGAGCATAAACCTACCGGAAAGCTCTGCCGCAATGTGCTGAGCATCGGCAGCGCTGCCCCCATTACCACATAAGAGCACCTTGCCCCCGTTTTGGAAACACTGCACCAGCGTTTGTGCGGCCTCTGCAATGGTTTGTACTATACGGGTATCGGCCTGAATTTTTTCCTTTACACGGATGCTTTCTTTAATGATTTCTTGCACACAACGGCCTTGCATGGGCACAGGGTTATGGTTAGTGCTATTTTTGAGCGTGCAAGTTACACATATCTCTGCTGAAAGCATGTACTTAAACCCTCCGGTTTACAGATGACTCCCAGACGCATTCTCATTTTCGGGCCGGGCCCGCGGTTTAAAGGGGGTATCGCCAATTATACCGTTTCCCTGGCACGTGCACTTAAACAGTATGGAAATGCTGAAGTGCATATCGTTTCGTGGACACAGCAGTACCCTTCCATCATTCCCCGTGACTTTTTTGACCGCGAAAGCCGAAAAGACTTGCTGGAAGGCACCGGCATCACCGTGAAGTATATTACCAACTACAATAATCCTTTCAGCTGGAAAAGCACTTACGAATATATCCGCGATTGGAACCCCGATATGGTCATTTTTCAATGGGCTATTACGCTACAGGGATTTCCGATTGGATATATCAGCAAAAAGCTCACGCGCCATAAAGAAATAGAGCAGGTTTTTGTGCTGCATAACGTGCAACAGAAAGAAGCCAGCCGTATTGATCGCCTGGGCACGCGCTGCGGCCTGAAATATGGGCATACTTTTGTAGTGCTTTCTTATCCCAATGCCCGGGAATTGCAGCAGATGTTTCCGGAACTAAAGTTTACCCTTACCGAAAACGGAGAACGCGCCCGGGATGGCAGTCGCACCATTTTAAAGCTGTTTCATCCGGTGTATGACATCTTCACTCCGCATCCCGATTTTGATGCAGAAAAATTTAAAGCCGAACTGGGACTGAAAAAGCATGTGTTTCTTTTTTTTGGTTTTATCCGCAAATACAAGGGCCTGCACTATGCTATCCGGGCTTTTGCCCGCGTTGTGCAAAGAAGAAAAGACGTATCTCTGCTTATCGTAGGTGAATCTTTCTGGAAAACGCTGCCCGATACCTTTTCAGCCAGATTAAAAAAAACGCTCTTCTGCCTGGCACAAACGCTATTGGTAAAAAATAAAAGCAATGAGCAGGATTATCGTCCCTTGCAGCTTATAAAGCAATTGCATCTGGAAAAGGATGTTGTGGTCGTTAATCGCTTTGTGCCCAATGAAGAAGTCTATAAGTATTTTCAGGTTGCTGATGCCCTGCTGAACTTTTACACCACTTCTGCCCCCTCCGGTGTTGAGTCTATTGCCTACAACTTCGCATTGCCGGTGATAGCCACCCGCGTGGGACATTATATGGAAACCATTCAGGAAGGATATAACGGCTACCTGGCCCAGCCCGGCAACATTGAGTCCATGGCCGAGCAAATGATCCGCCTCATTGATCATCCTATTGACAGAAATCATGTAAAAGAAACTGCCCGCAAATACAGCTGGGAAAACTACGTTCGCCTGCTGCTTAACCGATAACTCTGTTCATGGCTGATACAGGCAGCAATACCACCTACTGCCGGTGATATTCGGTTTATTTCTCAATGGAATGCTTTTCATTGCGCAGAATAGCATCCAAATCCCAGGTGATTTTTTTAATAAACGGATGCTGACGCACCGGGCAATTTTCAAGCTGGCATATTTTGCATGAATCCGGAATACAGGGGTCGGTATGAATAAAAAATTCCACATTTCGCTCAATATGCTTATTCACGGCTGAAGCCACCGCCTCTACTTCGTGATGAGATTCCCTGAGGGTAAAATACCAGGGCAACGTAAGATGACAGTCAATATGCAGTAAGGGTCCATATTTAATCACCCGTATGTTATGAATATCAACCCAGGTGTTCTTGCGATTGCTTTCCAGGGCCGAAGCTACTTTTTTGAGCACCTCAAAATCGGCTTCATCCATTATGCCTGAAATAGATTTTCTTACTATCCGAAACCCCACTACGGCAATCCATATTCCGAAGCTCATAGCTATGACACTATCCAGCCATGTGATGCCTGTAAGGTAAACAACAAGCAATCCTGCCAGCAATCCGGCTGTTGTATAGGCATCTGAAAGCAGATGCTTTCCATCTGCCATCATGGTTTCGGAGTGATGTTTCTTCCCGTAACGAATCAGAATAAACCCCGTCAGGTAGTTAATCAGACCGGTAAAGCCAATAAGACCAATGCCCTCCCTGAGGTGGCCGATCTGGGCAGGAAATATCAGGTCATACCCTGCCTTGAGCAAAATGGAAGTACCCGCTGCCAGTATCAACATCCCTTCAAGTCCGGCAGAAAGAAATTCCACTTTCCCATGACCATAAGGATGATCGCGGTCAGAGGGCTTGGCAGCAAGCACCAGGCTGTAAAGGGCAAAAGAACCGGCTACTACATTTATGACTGACTCCAAAGCATCTGATAAAATAGCATTGGAGCCGGTGAGAAAAAAAGCTGCAAACTTTATCAGCATGAGCATCACGCTGACAACCACTGCTGCTGTCTGTATACGAATAGGAGAAAATCTATTATCAGGCACTGCTCTGATGCTTAAATTAAATGATGTTCGCCGAGAGGCTCGGAAGTTTACTGCTTGCCTACCTATCAGCCAACCGGTGATTTATAGCTGCGATAACCTGTAATTACCGCCCGGTATAACAAAAAGCAACACAACGCCAAAGCGAGCAATCCAGCCATATCGGGTAATGTCAGCTTAAAAAAGCGCAGAATCTCCGAGTCTCCGGTGGCTGCAATAGGTATAGCCAGCAGAATTCCCAACACAGCTTCTCCCGTTATCAGCCCCGACGCAAAAAGCAGTCCGGCATTTTCCGCAGCTGATTTTGCCTGCTGATGGTTTGCAGTATCTGCTTTGTTTTGCAGAAAACGACCTGTCAGATAGGCTATCAGACCTCCGATAAAAATGGCCGTGTCCAGATAAAGAGGCAAATACATTCCAACGGCTACAGCAAGCACAGGAAGACGGAAAGAGGCGTTCCTTCTGGCCAGCATCTGATCACCGATAATGAGGGCAACACCTATGCCGGCACCTATGGCAATGATCGTCCACGGAAGATTGCCTCCAAAGACTCCCTCAGCCACACTGCGCATAAGAGAAGCCTGCGGGGCCGACAACTTTTCCGAGCCAATTGTATAAGCATCATTTAGCAGATTCAGCACTGGAGCCATCACCAGCGCTCCGGCTATGACACCAATAAACTCCACCAGTTGCTGTCTGTAGGGTGTGGCCCCCAACAGATGACCGGCTTTTAAATCCTGCATAACATCACCGGAAATGGCTGCAGCACAGCACACCACCGAGCCAATCATGACCGCTGAAGCTGCACCCACAGGCGAATCGGTTCCCGCAAGGGCTACAAGAATGAGCGCAGAGGTCAGCACGGTAGCAATGGTTACCCCTGAAATAGGATTATTTGAACTGCCTACCAGACCGGCCATATACCCGGCAACGGCAGAGAAAAGAAATCCGGCCACCATCATGATTACAGTCATCACTGCACTCAGTGTCACCTGTTGCACTTCACGCAGATATATGATGAAGATGGGGACTACTAAAACACCGATCCCTAAAAGCACCCATGCCATAGGTGCATCATATTCGGTCCTCAGAGGAGCAGCAACGGCTTTGCCGGTACGGGAAAGCGATAGTTTAAGTGCCTCAGCCAGTTGATTGCGGATACTGATAATAGCCCAAAGCCCTCCGACAATCATGGCGCCAACACCGAGATAGCGTATCCGGGTGCTCCAAAGCTGAATTCCAAGCTCTGTGGCTGAGAGACCATCCGGAGCTCCGTGCCAGGCTATGTAAGACGGAATGGCAAGATACCAGCTAATGGCGCCCCCCAGGAAAACCAGAGTGGAAATATTCAGCCCCACGATATATCCCACAGCCATCACGGCAGGCGTCAGATAGGTGCCGAAATAGAGAAATACTTTGTTTTTAAACAGGAGGCCCGCCTCAAAATGTGCCCCCCACAGTTTCAGACCTTCAGCAATAAATTTGACCAGTCCTCCCAGTAAACTTCCCCCTGCAAGGTAGCGTATCAGCCCTCCTCCTGTTGTGCCCGCCTTCAGCACTTCAGCCGTGGCTATTCCTTCAGGGAATTTCAAATTCTGATTTACGATGAGCGCTCTGCGCAAAGGAATGGTGAAAAGCACGCCTAACACTCCACCGGCCAGGGCAATGACTGTTGTTTCCACGTAATTGAATGACGACCAGTAGTGCATCAGCACCAGCGCGGGTAGGGTGAAAATAACTCCCGCAGCAAGCGATTCACCCGATGATGCTGCCGTCTGCACCATATTATTTTCCAGTATAGTATGGTTACGGAAAAAACGCAGCACCGCCATGGAAATCACTGCAGCCGGAATGGAAGCCGAAACCGTCATACCCAGCAGAAGACCCAGGTAGGCATTAGCGGCCGCCAGCACTGCTGACAATATAAATCCTAAAAGGATTGCCTTTACAGTTAACTCCGGCAAGTTGACCTGCGCACTGATGAAAGGTTGCTTATCTGCCATCTGATGTTCAATCAAGCGGCAAAATACAGAATGCCGTTTTCGGTGCAAAATGAAATGATTTGAAAAACGATGCTTCCTTTCTATTTTGCACCCCTTCTGCTTCATCTTTAACTGAATGCTTTACATGATACGCACACCAGAGACTATAAAAAAAGTGCTCATAATCGGCAGTGGTACTATGGGCCTGCGCATAGGGCTGCAATGTGCTCTTAAAGGGTATGCCGTATGCCTGTATGACTTGCATGAATCAGCGCTGCAACAGGCAGTCCGTGTTCAAAGTAAATTGCTGAACTGGCTGATAAAAGACGGTAGAATAACCGATGAGCAAGCTAAAGCCGCACAGCTGCGCATTACCTGTACCACCGACCCTTTGCGGGCGGCAGAAGATGCCGATTTTGTAAGTGAATCTGTGCTGGAAGACCGCAATGAAAAGAAAGCTGTATATCGCCAATTTGCGCCCCTGCTTCCGAAGAATGCCATTATCACTACGAACACCTCTTATATGCTTCCCTCCTGGTTTGCCGAAGACTCAGGCAATCCATCCCGTTTCTGTGCTTTCCATTTTCATGATGTTTTTGTAGCCAATGTAGTGGATATCATGCCACATGCAGGAACCGACCCCAGGGTAGTAGAGCTTCTGCAGGCTCTGGCTCGCAGGCTGGATCAGGTGCCTATAGTGGTAGAAAAAGAATCTCACGGCTACGTGTTTAATGCCATGCTGGGTGTTCTGCTGGGTGCTGCAGGCGCGCTGGTTACCAGCGGAGTGGCTAGTATTGAGGATGTAGATCGCTCCTGGATGATCAATATGCAAACTGCTATCGGCCCGTTTGGCATCATGGATTCCATCGGACTGGATACCGTATGGCACGTAACCAAAGCCTATAAAGATGAAAAAAGCGTACGCTTTGCCAAATGGCTGAAAGAATATGTAGATGCCGGTAAGCTGGGCATAAAAACCGGTGAAGGGTTTTACAGATATCCTGACCCGGCATTTAAAAATCCTGAATTTCTGAAATAGCTTGCTGTAAAAAAGAGTGGCGTAAGCGGAATGCTACATCTGGTTGCTGAATAAATCACCTATTGAACGGGGCCGGGATGCCGCTCTCCAGCTGAAGCCTTTCAGCAAATGCTCCTGCGGCTGTACAAGCTGCATGGGATAGAATACCGCTTCCGGTTTAGTAAGAAATACAATCCGGCTTACCTGTTCCTTGTTTAGGTAAATCTTCATGCGGCTGCAAAAAGCTTTATTCATTCCGATAAATCCTCCACTTTCATCTTTACCAAAATAAACGCTTTCAGCATTACCATCAACCAAAAGATGATGAAGCTTGCCACCGGAAAAATACCCATACACATGCCTTCCCTTGATTTGATTAAACAACTGCGTATGGGCATGGTTGATAATGAATCCGTTTTCAAACAGCTCCAACCTATCTACCTGCCTGTTGTGCAGGACAATGATTATAGTATCACCGGTGAGCTGATTATCCTGACTCCATAACACAGGATTATTAAACATGCGAATGGTGGAATCAGAAGAGGTAAAAACAAGAGAGTCACAGAGCCCCTGCAGATTGTCCTTGTAGATACGCACACGATGAAAAGCCAGCAGGCTGGAACTACCCGAAACAGTGTCATCCACAGACAGCAACGTATCGGCAGAGAGAAAAAGGGAGTCATCACTCAGAATAAAAGTCAGTAATACGCTGTCGGTTGCTACCAGGCGGTTTTGCAAACGGAAGAACTCGGCTCTTTTTCCGGAAAGCACAGCATCGGAAGCCGAATCAGTCCATTCAAAGTAAATCCATGCCTGACCGTAGCCGATCTCACTGTAGTAAAGCAGGCTATCGGCATAAAGCTTTTGCTGCGGACGCAACAGTGTGGTTTCTTTCCCAAAAACAGCAATACCGCTGACGGACTCATGATAGCCGGAATGACATATTATAGTTTCATCTTTGCGTGTAATGCGGGTGGGGCTGCAGAACCGGGTCACTTTGCTTTTCACCTGATAGCGGAGTGAATCGGCTGTTATGGTGTAGTCGGAGCCAGTAACATGCACATCCCCGGAAAACCATGCATCGCCCGAACGGGAGTCGTAATAGCCTTTTTTACTGCTAACCGTCATGTTGCTGAGAATAACCTGGCCTCCGCTGTAGTAAGCTCCGACACCGCTGGTGATATAGTAATAGAGGGTTTGGGTCAAAAGCCGGATGCTATCCTGCGTGACTGATACACTGCCGGAAAGAATAGCGATTTTCTCCTCCCCGTTGTATTTGAGTGAGTCGGCTTGTGCACGGGTTTGTTTGTCGTAGATTACAACATTACCGAAAGCATCCACTGCATTGACGTGGATGTAAAACAAGGCGCTGTCGCATTCCAGGGTGAAATCATTCTGCCGCATTTTAACGTTTCCCACAAGCTTACGTGCCGGCTGGTTATTGGCAGTGTCCAAACTCAATGAACCCGCATTGAGGATTTCAATTTTTTGTGCGCCCACCCACAGAGGTAACAGGAAGAAAACAAAGAGAATTAGTACTGGAGTTTGTAGCCGAAACGCAGAGAAATCCGCGTGATTACCGGGCTTGTTTTTTGGATTTACGTTCACCGGAGCCGCCTCCGCCAAAGATGGAGACATTGATGTATCGCCTGGGATTTTCTTCAATGTCAGCCAGGAGGCTCTCCAGATTAGCCAGCGATTGAACCAGGTTGTTGTAGAGTTCTTTGTCATTTACCAGCAGCCCGAGCGACCCCTCTGCGGTGTTTATCCTAGTCAGCAAAACGTTGAGAGCAACTAATGCCGTATCCAGATTGCGAACCGCACTCTTGAGGTCAGCCCGGTTAAGCGAATCTGCTATACCGCCAAAGTTATCCAGTATCTGGGTGATATTCTCACTGTTGGAATCCAGATTAGCAGTTATGCCCTCTATATGCGTGAGGATACGACTTATTTTATTGGTTTGAGTGACAATGAGAGAGTCCAGGTCTTTTGCTACCATGCCAAACCGCTCGGTAGCCAGTTCAATGTTATCCAGGCTGCTTTCTATTTTACCTCCGCTGATGATAATGCGAATAATGTTGATTACTGTATCAATGGATGTAAAAAGGTCTTCTGCTTTTTTCTTGACCGGCAGCATTTGCATGCTGACTTCTTCCTGCAGGGTGGCTTGCACGAAACCTTTGAGCGTGTCTCCCACGTTAGCCTGCTGAGGCGATCTTCCTCTTACCAGCTTCACTGCTTTCTCTCCGAGGAGGTCAGAGCTGTAGAGCTCAAAATACGAGTCAGAGGGAATACTTATTTCTTTCTGCAGCTCAATTTCTGCTATCACCTTTCCCAAAGTATCATTCAAAAGATTAAGCTTTTTTACCTTACCAATAATCAGGCCGTTGAAGGTGACCGGGTCGGAAGGATTCAGGCCGTCCACTCTGTTATAAACAGCATAAAAAACCGACTTTTTTTGAAAAAGGTTGTTGCCTTTCAGAAAACTGTATCCCAGAATTAATATGGTGATGCCGAATGCGGCAAAGATGCCTACTTTGGTTTCGTCAGATATTTTCAATGCGCCCGAGTTTTAAAAGGAAGCCCAAAAATATAAAAAAGGGTGTGTTGTTTCACTATAAAAGCAGTCAGCCTGAACGTGTATGTTTTGCCGGCTTACTTTTCCGGGGAAGGAGCTTTTGTTGATGGGGTATTCGGGAAAAGACTGGCTTATAGTCGGGAGTATACAGAAGTTGGTATTGACGTACCCCTTTTTTGTTAAGGCTGCCCCTGAGGATATCGGTGAAAGAGGTGTATTCTTTTTCATCTTCAGCCATGCGTGTACGTCTGATATCAAAAAGATGCAGAATACTTCTGGCTGCATCTTCCATAGATGAATCTTCTATAGGTGCTATCCAGCCTTTCTGCTGCAACTCTACAAACAGCTCGGCCAGCTGGCGCATACTGCCTTTCCAACGGAGTTTATACGTGGATACAGATTCATCACCATATTCGGAGGGAGCCCCCAGCTCCAATGTTATCATGTTGTATATCAGAGATATAGCTTTGTAGCTGTAACTAATCTGGCTATCAATAAATGCCAGAATGTTGATCTCCTCAAGTTCTTTTTGCAGGGCTCCCTCCGTATTAATACGCACATGCATTTCTTTTAAACGCGGAATAATGGAAGTGTAGTTGTTGATTGCAGGGTCAGCCAGAAGCGACTCCAGCAAAACAAACATTTCACGGGTTTGCAGCAGATAATCATCTAAATCCGTAAGATGGGCTTTTAATTTTTTCAGATAAGCGATTCTTTCAGTTTTGTCCTGGATGGAGTGGAGATATGTGTATAGGTCTGTGTTAAACTTCAGATAAAGGTTCTGTAGGTAAACCCTGTATAAACGGGGACTATGAAAACCATTGTAGGTAAGCACATTTTTATTGATGTCAATATCAAATCGCTGCAGTTCTCTGAAAAATGCTTCCTGGCCATTCATAAACTTAAACTCTATTGTTGTAAATATTTTTAAGTCTGATTTAATCGGTTTTTTACCAGCCACACCTGTGTTTCAGCAACCATAGGTTTGGTGATATCAGAGTTTATAATGACCAGCTTCATAGCCAATTCGGAAAGGCGCCAGTCGCGCTTAATACTATTTTCTGTGCATATATATACAGACTTAAAATTTTCCCTCAGGGGTATTTGGGCTGCCTTGCATACCATCATTGCCCGGCTTACGGAATGTTCAATAGTGGCCGGGTCATGGATGCCCATAAAGCGCAGTTGACTGGCAAAGTATCGCAACTGCTGCTCAATGATACTATCCAGGAAGTCCTCAAAGGCTCCTGTTGGAAATTCCGTTTGATAAATACTTATTTCCATAACCTGGATTTTAATTTACCGGTATCCGATGCCTGGTTTTCCACTTCCGATATTTGCCTTTTATGCTCCATGCCGACCATGCAATGCCAAGAAAGAGAATTCCATTGAAAAACAAGAAGGCGCCAACCAGATAAGCCAGCAGTTCGGGCATCAGAAAAATCAACACGGCAAGCAGAATGAAATTGATGCCCATAAGCATATACATCCACCACGGAGAGAACAGATGCATGGTAGGGTCATCATAAAATTCTATGTTAAACATAAGTATTCGTTTTTGTGTCAGATAGTTTCTTCAGTTTTTCAAACAATCCCCTTTCTTCGGCCGATAACCGTTCTGGGATCACTACCTGAATCTTAATGAGCATATCCCCATACTCATTGGGGCGATTGTATTTAGGCATTCCTTTCCCGCGCAGGCGCAGCACTTTTCCGTTTTGGGTGCCCGCAGGAATTTTGACTTTAACCTGTCCTGACAAGGTGGGCACCTCCGCCTCTCCACCCAGCACAGCAGTATAAAGATGTACGGGGAATGTTTGCAACAAATCATCCCCCTGACGTTCAAAACGCGGATGGGGTGCAATTCTGACTTTTACATACAGATCACCGGCCTCACCTCCTCTGATACCCGGAGCACCCTGCCCTTTCACTCTCAGCAACTGGCCATCTTCCGTTCCGGGTTTTATGGTGATACGTATTTTTTTTCCATTAATCTCAAAAATACGGGAAGTGCCGTGGTAGGCCTCTTCCAGCGTAAGGGTGATTTCGGCCTGATAATCCTGGCCTTTGTATCCCTTAGTCTGGCCTCCAAAGCCACTCCGGCCACGTCTGGCCCCGCCCATGCCACCAAAAATGGTTTCAAAAAATTCTGAAAAGCCGCTACCGCTGCCGAAAAACGCATGTGGATCTCCTTCAAAATGAAAAGTTGCTCCTCCCGGACCCGTCCACTGGCTCCAGTCAAATCCTTCCGCACTGCCTCCACTTTGCTGAAACTGTTTCCAGTTGGCGCCCAGCTGATCGTATTTCTTTCTTTTCTCAGGGTCTTTCAGCACTTCATAGGCCTCGCTTACTTCCTTAAACTTCTCTTCAGCGACTTTATCCCCCTTGTTTTTGTCGGGGTGATACTTTTTTGCCAGGTGCCGATAGGCTTTTTTTATTTGCTCTTCGGTGGCGTTCTTATCCACTCCCAAGATTTTATAATAATCCTTGTATTCCATACCCTTCCCTCAAAATTTTGCATTCATAGTCAACCCACCGTAGAGCACTTCTTTTCTTTAAACTACAATTCTCCTGTAAAATTTTAGTTTTTTTTTCAAAAGGGGGCATCAATTCAGATGCCGTTTAAACTTTCTGTACATTATGACACTCCGTTTTTCTTTTACAATGAAATTTTTGCATCAGTGTGTCAAAATTTCTTTTCTGAAAACGCACATGCACCCTCTTCGCATCGTATCACATAGAACTTATCCGGCAACCAGATGCACGGCACACTTTCTCCCTCTATTGAAACAGGAGGAACAACATCCCTCATCACTTCCCCTTGAGGGCTGAACTCCACTATGCGATAGGCAAAACGATAGGGATTCATCTCCTGATATTTTACAGCCGAAGCCGCCCCGTTATAAAACTCAAATCGGAGAGCATGCGTGCCAGGCGATGTCAAACCACTTAATTGCACCGGATAAGGCGGATTAAACACCACTGGTTTGTAGCTGATGCCACTATCATAAATGGTTTTGTTGTTTAGCCTGATAACCATCCTGTTGTCAATATGAGACAATAACACCGCATATTTTTTCATCGCACATTGTTTTTATTTATACACATCAAAAAGCATACTGCATGCGGTATAATTGAAAAATCTTCATGTTTAATGAAAATATTTGCACTTTTTATTTACTGCAAAGGCAAAACCGGGTCAAAATGGCATTTAATCTGAGAGAAGCCATATCAAGCTATGCCTCTGAATTGAGGATTAACTGGAAAGAAGCCCTGCATGACGGCACATTTCGGGCTCAGACTTTTTTGACAGCGGTTTTGATCTTTTCCATGATTATTTTCATTTCCCGCTATTTTGAATTCATACAGTCTCGACCTGGGGTATATATCCATGATCCATTGTTAGAGCGTATTCCTCCTCAGGATGTTTCGGTATATACCTTTGCGGTATTGTATGCGTCCATTCTTCTGTTTCTGTTAAGCATTGCCAACAAGCCGCGACTGATTGTACGGACGCTGCAAACCTATTTTGTACTGATGCTCTTTCGCATTGTCACCATGTATTTCCTTCCCCTTGAACCTTCAAAAGAAATGATTCCCCTGTCTGACCCATTTGTGGAAAACTTCATTTATAAAAAGAAAATGATCAGCAAGGACCTTTTCTTCTCCGGACATGTTTCTACAATGTTTCTACTATTTCTTATCTGTCCTTACCGCAGGCTGAAGTATTATTTCCTGATGGCCACAGTAATCATTGCAGTGCTGATATTGCTGCAGCACGTACACTACACCATTGATGTAATTGCAGCACCCATTTTCACACTGACCAGCTATTACATTGTACGCCAGTCCTATAATCCGGAAGAGCGCTAAAGACTATGCATGCATACGCTGAACTGCATGTATGGAAGGAGAAGGCTCAGCACGCATTATCCTGTAGGCAATATAAATGAGCAACAAACCAACAAGCTCTGTGATGTACAGTAATTCAATAAAGTTAAAGCGGGTGGCCATGCCGCCAATTCCAGGGAGCAAAGCACCCACCGCAATAAGCAGATTACCCCAGAATCTGTGCGAAGTGCCGGTGCGGCTTAAATAACCAATAGCCGAATACACCGCACCTCCGGCAAGAAAAGCCAACGCATATACATTAATAAAAGGCGAAAAATATCGTACCCATTGCCACGTCAACACTTTGCCCGACATCCTGAGTGTATCCACTTTTGTATAATCAATGGGAGAAAGGCTAACACATATCGCTGCGGAAATTACAACTACTACCAAAATGGCGGTAAGCAGGTGTGCCAGCGGACGTTTCAGCAACAAATACACCGTTCCCTGAGCCAACGGGGCTCCTCCCAGTAACGCGCCCGAGATATACCACAGGCGGAAATTCAGTTCTGACCATCCCAAAAGCGTATTCAAGCTTTCCGTCAAAGTGCCTGCTCCATAGGTAAGTACGCCAACAAGCCACCAGAATAAATATAAAGCTTGCGATTTTTGTCTCCAGTGATGATAAAGCTGTATTGAAAATGCCAGAGACAAAAGGAAGGTACATACGGGCAGATAGTAAATTATGTGCATTACGCTAACAAAATTGAAAGAAACACAGTTCCTCTTTTGTCATGAAAAAGTAAAGAACCGAGAGTCAGGAGCAGCAAAAAGATTATTGCTGCACAATGGCCTCCTGAATGGAAATTCTCTTTGCCCCTTTATAGGCCACTACAAAAGCATCTTTTATGCCTTTATCCCGGAGTTCACCCAGATACATAGCCGCCTCTTTGTAGTCAGAGAAATTGCCGGTAAGATAACGATAGGCATTGGGACCCATCGGCTCAATTTCAAAATCCCGAATCACCCGATAACGGCCATCCAACTGTTCCATACGGCTTTTGGATACAAGAAACTGCACTTTGAAAATGATAGGTTCATTCTCGTACGTCTGGACAACAGGAACAACGGAGGTAGTTTCAGCGGGCTTGCTTTTTGCAATTCCCTCATCGGAAATAACTGCTTCATAGTTTTGTTTATATTGCTTGAACGCCCGAAAAATTGCCGAAGCCATATAGGTTATCCCGTCTTCAGAAGCAAGAAAGGCCTCTTCGTTTTTGTTGGTAAGAAAACCCAGTTCAATAAGAATGCTGGGCATGGTTGTTTTATAAAGCACCATAAAACCGGCCTGGTGCACTCCACGGCTTTTGCGATGTACCCGCTCCCCAAACTGCTCATCCACCAGAGAGGCAAATTCTATGCTTTGTTTCAGGTTAACATCCTGAAACATGGAAAAAATAATGTACCCCTCAGGAGATGAGGGGTCAAAACCTTCATAATGATCCATGTAGTTATCTTCCATCATGATAACGGAATTTTCCCGCTTGGCTACAGCCAGATTATCTTCAGTGCGATGCAGCCCCAACACGTATATTTCTGTGCCATATGCAGCCGGAGATGGAGAGGCGTTGCAGTGAATGGATATAAACAGATCTGCTTTTGCTTCATTGGCAATGCGGGCACGCTCATGCAACTCCACAAACTCATCTTTCTGGCGGGTATAAATCACCCGGACATCCGGAAAAACCTCCTGTATATATTGCCCCAGTTTAAGGCCTACCTTCAGCACTACGTCCTTCTCCCGTGCTGTGGAATAACCCAGTGCACCCGGGTCTTTACCTCCATGACCGGGATCTATCACTACAGTCTTTATTTTATAGCGGTCACCTCCCGCTTTCTGGCAGCTGCTGCGTACAGGGAAAAACAAAACGCAACCTGTTAACAATAATAGAAGGGTGCTTTTCACGTTTGGTGAGTTTTTATCGGTTTGACGCTAACTTTATTTCCCTGAAATTCATCTCCGAAATTAATCTAATTTTTACTTGAGGCTCCGCGTGCTGCTTGCCGTTTGCTTACTGATTCAGGGATTTCACCTGTATGCCTTGGGCTCCGGTTATCTTGCTGTAGCCAATTGTGAACACACGAAAGCATGGCCTGTTGATAGCATCACAAAAAACGCCATTGTGCATGATTCATTGCCTTTGCCGGGTGACAGTAGCATTCACCTGCTTCAAACCACCCAGCCTGTTCCCATATCAAGGGACACGCTGGATGCAGAAATAATCTATTCGGCCAGGGATTCTATTATTTATGATGTGGATGGGGAAAAAGTACATCTCTTTGGGGAGGCTGTGGCAGTCTATAAAGATATCCGTCTTACGGCTGATTACATTGTGTATGACTGGCTAAGCAGCACGCTCACTGCTGAAGTGTATAAAGATTCTTCAGGTACTCCTATAGGTTATGTTGAATTTTCCGAAGGTGACAGCAAATACAAGGCAAAGAAAATTGCTTACAACTTTAAAACAACAAAAGGCAAGGTTTATCAGGTAATCACCCAGGAAGGCGAAGGCTTCATTCATGGAGAACAGGTTAAAAGAAACGAGTATAAAGAATGGTACGGCTACCAAGGCAAGTATACAACCTGCAATCTGGAACATCCGCATTTTTATATTAAAGCCAAAAAGATGAAAGTGGTGCCGGATAAGGTCATTGCCACCGGACCGGCCAATCTTGTGGTGGCCGATGTTCCTTTGCCGGTTTTCATTCCCTTTGGTCTTTTCCCTATCAAGAGAGGACAGCGCTCCGGCATTTTGCTCCCGGAATACGGAGAAGAACAAACCCGTGGTTTTTTTCTGCGCAACGGAGGTTACTACTTCGGTTTCAGTCAGTACGTGGATGCTGCTATCCGGGCTGACATATACTCCAACGGAAGCTTTGGCATCAAACTCGGCTCTTCCTATAAACTGCGCTATCGTTTCAGCGGAAACCTCTCTGTTAACTATGGTCGTAACCTCAGCGGTGAAAGAGAAAACCCATCGTCATTTCGTGTAATCAATGACTTTCGGGTTAGCTGGAATCATACACAAGATAACCGATCAGCCCGCAATAGCCGGTTTAACGCAAACGTCAATTTCGGCACCACTACTTACGACCGCAACACAGCCGAAGACCGCGACCGCATTCTGAACAGCAATCTGAGTTCAAAAATCTCCTACAGCAAAGCGTGGGCAGGCAAACCGGTTTCATTAAGTCTGGTTTTAGGTCATGATCAAAATCTGAACACGGGCATCATTAATCTGCAGTTGCCGGTATTCAATCTGAGTGTTGCACGCATTCAACCCTTTCAGCGCAAGCAACGAGCAGGCCTTCGCCCACGCTGGTATGAAAGCATAGGCTTCAGCTACAATTTTGAAGCACAGAATATTATTTCTGCCGTAGACTCTATGTTCCTCAGCCGCCAGACCTTTGCCAACGCCAGATATGGCATTCGCCACACTGTGCCCCTTTCAGCATCTTTCAAGGTTTTTAAATATTTCACCCTTACTCCCCGATTTAACTATACAGAACGCTGGTATTTTCAAACTATCCACAAGCACTGGGATCCCTCGGTAACCTATATACCCATAGGCACGGATTCCCTGGGTAATGTAATCTATGACAGCATAAACGGAAGGCTCGTCACCGATACTCTCACCGGCTTCAAAGGAGCCCGGGATTTTAATGCGGGTGTATCCTTAACAACCAAACTCTACGGTCAGCTGAATTTCAGGGGAAAGCTCAAAGCCATACGTCACGTATTCACACCCTCCATCACTTTTAACTATACTCCAGACTTTGGCAAATCGTTCTGGGGCTACTACAAAACCGTACAGACCAGCGCTGAGGGAGCTACCGCCACTTACTCTGTTTTTGACATTGTAGAGAGGGTATATGGCAAACCACCCAGGGGTACCATCGGAAGCATAGGATTTAATCTCAACAATATTCTGGAGATGAAAATCTTCTCCAGAAAGGATACAGTTAAAAATGAACGAAAAATCAAACTACTGGAAAGCTTCAATATTTCCGGATCCTACAATATAGCTGCTGATTCGCTGAATCTGAGTCCCTTCAATATTTCAGGCCGCACTTCCCTCATTGAAAACAAACTGGATTTTAACTTCCGCTTTACCCTGGATCCCTATATGACTGATCAGAACAACAGGCGCATCAACACGTTCGTCTGGGAACAGGAAAAACATTTCTTCCGCCTTACCAATGCCAGTTTCAGCCTGAACGCCCGTTTTCAATCCAAGCAAACCCCCTCTTCTTCAATACCTGCCCCTTCAGCAGAAACCTCAGAAGAAGAAATCCAGGACATTTTTCTCAATCGCTGGCGATACTATGATTTCAATATTCCCTGGAGTTTTAATATCAGTTATAACATCAACATGACAAAAGGCAAGCCCGGAAACCCTAATAAACTCAATCTGTCAGGTAATTCCCTGGACTTTTCGCTGGATGTCAACGTAACTCCCAGATGGAAGGTAAACCTCCGCTCGGGATTTGACTTTATGCAAATGAAACCGGTTATTACCTCGCTGGATGTGGTGCGCGACCTCCATTGCTGGGTATGGACATTCCACTTCATGCCTTATCCGGTGGAATATCAGACCTATTCCATGCAAATCAATGTAAAATCAGCCATTCTGCAAGACCTCAAGCTTGTCAGGAAAAAGGAACGCTTTGACAGCATCTTTTAAAGCTATTCTCCATCGGCAATCAGCTTATTTTTTAATTAATTTGCACGCACCAAATGGAACTTCCCAATCTTATCCTCTTTGACGACCCGACAATACGAGGCAATC
The DNA here is from genome assembly GCA_026003335.1 of Chitinophagales bacterium. Classification (NCBI taxonomy): domain Bacteria; kingdom Pseudomonadati; phylum Bacteroidota; class Chitinophagia; order Chitinophagales; species Chitinophagales bacterium. Next base: position 206,277 of record BPHB01000002.1, read on the forward strand.
TGATGCCCTTTACCTTTACGCGCCCTGTTTCAGAAATACGTATTGGCATTCTTACCATTACCGAAAAATGGGAGCTGTTGCTGAAGCAAAAAGCATCTTTCCTTACGGTTCACTACCTGTCAGAAAAATACCCTTTGCAACAGAAAGAGCACAACCTGTATATAAACGGTTCGGTGCTCCCCGATGCATCTTTAGTTGAAGCCCTCGGCACGCTCAAATCCGGAGAATGGCTCACCTCCGGCAACACAATTATAGCCCAGGCAGGCCATGCCTTTTTATCCGCTCCCTCCGCAAGCACAAAAAAACGGGAATACACCCAACCCTATCTTCAAATTAAAAACCTCTGGGACATTTTTACCCTAAATGGCCGTGCCATAGAAGCGGATTTCAAATACATCACCCGGGGACGTAGTTCTCAACCGGCAGACCCCACCAACCAAGTCATTGGCGCAGAAAACATTTTTATTGAGCCGGGAGCCAAAGTGAAATGCTCTGTTCTGAATGCCGAAACCGGCTGCATTTTCATTGGCAAAGATGCCGAAGTGATGGAAGGCTCCCTTTTGCGCGGACCCCTTGCCCTCTGCGAACATGCCACCGTAAAAATGGGAGCCAAAATTTACGGGGCAACCACTATAGGTCCCGCTGTCAAAGCAGGCGGAGAAATCAATAATTCGGTTTTTTTGGGGTTTTGCAATAAGGCTCACGATGGGTTTATCGGAAACTCCGTTATTGGCGAATGGTGTAACATAGGAGCAGATTCCAATAACTCCAACCTGAAAAACAACTATGCTCCCGTAAAACTCTGGCACTATCCTTCCCGCAGTTTTATAGATACCGGTTTGCAATTTTGTGGCCTCTTTATGGGAGACCACTCCAAGTGCGGAATTAATACAATGTTCAACACAGGCACTGTGGTGGGTTTTTCGTGTAATATTTTCGGTGCCGGCTTTCCCCGTACATTCATTCCGTCCTTTTCCTGGGGAGGGCCTGCCGGCTTTGTCCGCTATCAACTTGACAAGGCCATGGAAACGGCAGAACGCATGATGGCACGCAGGGGATTACATCTTTCTGCTGTAGATATTGCTATCTGGAAACATATCTATGAACAACAGACTCTTGACTTATGAGAACAAAAATGGTTGCCGCCAATTGGAAGATGAACAAATTTTTGGTTGAAGGCCTGCAGCTGGCATCTGATATTCTCGTTTCATTGGAGAAAAACCCGCCTAAGCATCCGGTGGTTATTTGTCCGCCTTTTATTCATCTTGCTGACCTGCAGCGGCTGTTTAAAGAGACCAGCTACATACACCTGGGTGCGCAAAATTGCTATTATGCCGATAGCGGGGCTTTCACCGGTGAAATATCTGTCCCCATGCTGGCTTCCCTCGGGGTCCGGTATGTAATTGCGGGCCATTCTGAACGAAGACAGATATTTTGTGAAACCGATGAAATAGTAAGCCGCAAGGTGAAGGCCATTTTGTTACACGGACTGCGACCTATATTTTGCTGTGGCGAGCCTCTGGCAGTACGGGAAAAAAATCAGCATTTCTCCTTTGTCGAACAACAGATTAGCGCATCTCTTCTACCCTTGTCTGCCGAAGAAATTTCTTCGGTAACTATTGCTTATGAGCCCATCTGGGCCATCGGAACCGGAGTGAACGCCACACCCCAACAGGCTCAGGAGATGCACGCTTTTATCCGAAGCCTGATAGAAAAAAGGTTTGGAAATACGATAGCACAAAATATGACTTTGCTCTATGGAGGCAGCGTCAATCCGGCTAATGCCACTTCCTTGTTTAACCAGACTGATGTGGATGGCGGATTGGTGGGCGGAGCCTCTCTCAAGGCTGACGATTTCGTCAAAATCATCCGCGCCCTAGCCTGAAAGCCTTTACATGGATTACCTGGAAATTTCTTTCGCCCCTTTGAGTTCTGATCAAAAAGAGGTGCTTGCCGCTCTCCTTACAGCACTGCACTTTGAAGGAATCCAGGAGGAAGATACCCTGCTGAAAGGGTACATTTTAAAAAAGAATTTTAATGAAAACAGCCTGGTCCGCATGCTGCAAAGCACAACACTGACCCGTGAGCTGACATTCCGGTGCAGGGAGCTACCTACCATCAACTGGAATCTGGTGTGGGAACAGAGTTATCAGCCGGTTACCATAGCCCGACAGGTCCGCATACGTGCCTCCTTCCACAATCCAGACCCTGATTATCCGCTTGAGATTCTGATTGATCCACAGATGTCATTTGGCACCGGCCATCATGAAACCACCCAACTGATGATCACGCTGATGCTGGATTTGTCTTTGCAGGAAAAAACGGTACTGGATTTTGGCTGTGGCACCGGCATTCTTTCCATTCTGGCATTCAAAAGGGGAGCAAAACACATTACAGCCCTGGATGTAGATATGTGGGCTTCCCTCAACACCCAAAGCAATTTTGAAAAAAACAACGTGCGCAATGCTGTCGTTATACAGGGCTCTGCCTCCGGCATTCCGGAAAAGCAGTTTGATATTATTCTGGCTAATGTGAACAAAAACGTTATCATCCAACACATGGAAATGTTAGCTTGCAGACTTGCTCAGGGAGGGGTAATTCTGTTCAGCGGGCTACTGAAACCGGATGAACAAGAGGTGATACAAGCTGCCGGTAAGGCAGGTCTTTTATTTCAAAAAAAGAAAATAAAAAAAGAATGGATCGCTTTAAGCTTCACCAAAAGCTGATTGTAGTTGCCCTTGGAGCATTCTTTCTGCTCGCTCATCCGAAAATTTTGGCACAGCAGATTACAGCATTTTCTGAAGAGCCCGGGCAGTTAGTCCGCGAGCTGAGTGACTTCCTGAAAGCTTCTAAAAGAGAAGATTGCATGGCAACGGCAACAGAGCTGACAGCCAATCACAAATCCGGCAAGCTTACCTCCCTGCTGCCTGACATCCGCACTACCGCTAACATCATGCTTGCCCGCAACATGCGCGCCTATCCACATTTCAATGCTTACTTCTCTGCAGTGAACCATTTCATTACATCCGGCAAACCTGAAACACTATTCAGAGATTGGTCGGCAAACCTGAACAAGGTAATTGAAGCCCAGCGCAGAGGAGAAACCAAAGATTTTATGGCTTTCGTAAGTTTCTTTGACGGTTTGGTTTCCCAAAATGCCATCTACCTGAGCAACTCCAAAAGCTGGTTTGCTCCGGCTTCCGGTTTAAATCTGACTTATGATAGTGTTCCCCGGGCAATATTTTCTTCTACTGACCTTATTGCTGCAAGCGCTTCCGACACCATAATGATTCGCGGTACCTCCGGCAGCTTTCTTCCCCTTGAATCAAAATGGGTCGGAAAGGGCGGTTTGATAGACTGGAGCAGAGCGGGTCTGGATGCCAGCCGGGTTTATGCTGAACTGGGCCCCTACGCATTGGATGTTTCCAGGGCAGAATTCAAAATAGATTCAGTTACTTTTTATCATAAAGATTATTTTGACTTTTCTCTCCTTGGCAGCCTAACCGATAAGCTGGTAGCCCAGAAAAATGAAATCAGTTACCCGCGGTTTGAATCTTATCGTAAAGACCTTGCAATTAAAGACATTACCCCGAATGTTCGCTACGTGGGCGGATTCGCCCTCTACGGCAATAAAGTGATAGGTACCGGTGATGACTATAATAAAGCAACGCTGGAATTTTTCAATTCTCAGGGGCAGAAGATCATCCAGGCCAAATCCAAACAGATACTGCTGCGGAAAACCGAAAGCCTCTCGGCCGATAGAGCTGAAGTATCTCTTTATATGGGTAAAGACTCCATTTACCACCCTGGACTCAATATCGTATATAAAATAAAACTTAAAGAGATTAATCTCTACCGCGGCACAGAGGGCATTGCTGCCACTCCTTTCTTTGATTCATATCATCAAATGGAAATTAAAACAGACGCCATAGTCTGGAAAGTGGACGAACCCTACGTCAATATTAAAATGATGAGCGGAGCCGGAAAGGCTGCGGCCATCTTTACTTCCAACAACTTCTTCCGGTATGGCGAGCTGCAAAAGTTTCAGGGTGTGATGGACTTCAACCCCATCTCCACCATTTTTACCTATGCTACCAAAAACCAAACCCGCGAAATCCTGGCTGAAGACCTCGCAAAAAAAATGAATCCCAACTATAGCGAAGCAACTATCAGAGGATTGCTGTACAAAATGGTTGAGGAGGGCTTCATCTTCTATGACGAAGACCGCGGGCTCATTACCGTGCTGGACAAAGTGTTCAACTATATTGCAGCCAATCGCCCCAAAGACCCCATTGATTATGATGTGATCCAAATACAATCGTTCAGTCCAAGTCTTAACGGTATCATGAGCTTTGACAATAAAAACATTGACCTGGTTGGAGTCAAAGAGGTGATCCTCAGTGATTCACAGAACGTGTTTATCTATCCGGACAGTCAGAAACTCGGACTTCTACAAAACCGCAACATGGCATTTTCCGGAAAGGTGTCTGCCGGCCGTATTGATTTCACCGGCACTGGCTTTCTTTTTGACTATGACAGCTTCTCCATTGACCTCACTAACCTGGCTGCCGCTCTTATTTGGGTCCCCTCTGGAAAAAAAGACAAATACGGCAACGAACTCCTGCTACCCATGAAATCACAAATTGAAGGCCTTACCGGCTACCTGAATATTGATAAGCCCGATAATAAATCAGGAAGAAAAAACTTCCCCAACTACCCCATCTTCACCAACCTGGAAAAATCTTATGTGTACTATGATGATTCTTTGATTTTCGGAGGCACCTACGTACGCGACCGTTTCTATTTTCTGCTTGACCCCTTCGTGTTTGACAGTCTGGATAATTTCAATCCCTACCTGTCTGATTTCAACGGAGAATTTTTTTCTGCTGATATCTTCCCGAGTTTTCCCGAAAACCTGAAAATTCAGGATGACCTTTCCTTCGGCTTCAAGCGTACCACTCCCGAAAAAGGCTATCCGCTCTATAAAGGGAAGGCCACCTTCAACGATTCCATTTTCCTCAGCAATCAGGGACTGCGTGGGAAAGGACGCATCAAATATCTTTTTAACAAAATTGAGTCCGACAGCATCATTTTTTTCCCCGACTCCCTGTATGCCTTTGCTCAAAGCTTTCTGATGGACAAAACCATCCATGAAGGCATCACCTTCCCCTATGTGAAAGGAACTGACAATGAAATACAATGGTATCCCTATATGGATAGCATGTACATCCGGATGACTGATAAACCCTTTGTCATGTATGATTCAGCTACACTGAAAGGAAATTTATACTTCACCAAAAAAGGCCTCAAAGGCAGCGGTGACTTTGAGTTCAGAGAAGCCGCCCTGGCCTCCAACCTTTTTAACTTTCAGTCTGAATCACTGGATGCCGATACTCTTAGTCTGGTTATAAAATCTATCACGGAAGATAAAGTAACCTTCAATACACCCAACGTCCGCGGACGGGTAGATTTTGTCAAACGCGAGGGGGAATTCAAATCCAATGTAGAAAACATCCCCACCGAATTTGCCAACAACCAGTACCGCACTTCCATCAACGAATTCTTCTGGGACATGGATGGCAATTTTCTTGATTTTAAAGCTCCTCCGGGTAGCGAGGGCGTGTACTTTATTTCTACCCGCCCCGATCAGGACTCCCTCAAATTTCTGGGCAAACGTGCATTCTTTGATATGTCCACCTCCATTATCCGCGTTGACAGCGTTCCTGAAATTCGCGTGGCAGATGCCAAAATCATTCCTGATAAAAAAAGGGCAACTATTCTTCCCGGTGGCTTGCTGGATACTTTAAAGAATGCCGTTGTGATTTTTGATACCCTATCAGAAAGAAATAAAGTCTACAATGCCACCGTGGCTATTCAAAGCAGAAATACATTCACCGGCAACGGCATTATGGATTATCAAATCAGCTCCTTAAAACCCTATCAGATTATCATTCACGACATGGGAGTAAAAGAAGTAAAGGAGCGGAAAAAAACTTTGTATTATACCTACGCCAATGGTACACTGGAAGAAGCCGAAAGCTTCCTGCTGCATCCGAAAATCACTTTCCAGGGCACCGTGAGTCTTACCAACAAAAACAAGCACCCTTACTTTTCCGGCTTTGGCCTGCTGGACCTGGCAAACAAAAATATACCGACCAGCTGGTTTCAAATCGCTGACGAAGTAAACACCGATACATTCTTTCTGCATTATGATCATCCTCTCAGCACCGACAGCTCTCGCCTGTTTACAGGCATTTTTTACAGCCCCTACGATTCCCTTACGACTCTTTATGCTTCCATCATGAACCCTCTACGCTCCAAGAAAGACCTCCGCATTCTGGATACACGAGGCATTCTTAAATATGATGAGAAAAACAAAATCTTTTATTTTGGTGATGAAAACAAAATCAACAACGGAGCCCTCAGAGGCAACATGCTGCGCTACGAAGAAAAGCGCAACCTCATCTGGGCAGAAGGCAAGCTGGATTTTAACCTTAACCTGGAGCCTATTAAACTGACTGCCTCAGGCTCTGTAGCAAATGAGCTGGATTCAAACAAATTCACCTTCAACACCTTTCTTGCCCTGGGCATCCCTATGCATAAAGACATCATAGAGTTCTTTGGCAAAGACATGACGATACTTACGCTGGACCGCCCCAATATTGATTATGGCGCCCCCGCTTTTGAAAAAGCCCTGGCTGAAATTGCCGATGAAAAGAGAGCCGCCAAAACCATTGAGGAGCTGAGAAAAACCGGTCAGTTTCTCAGGATAAAAGAGCTCAATGATTTCAATCTTATTATCAGCAATGTAAAGCTGATTTATGAACCTTATTATCAAACCTACCGCTCTGAAGGCCCCATAGGCTTGTCTTACATAGGCCCTTCCGGCATACACAAATATGTGAATGGTTATGTTGAACTGGGATACCGTAAAAACAACGACTTCTTTAATATTTACTTTGAGCTGGATGCCGACAACTGGTATTTCATCAGCTTCAACAATAAAATTCTGCAAATCTTATCGTCCAATAAAGATTTTAATATGCTACTGGCTTCTATCGTTCCGCAAAATCGTAAAGAAGAGCTGGCAAAGGAAGAATTTTATCTGTACACCGCTACCACCTACAAAAAAATGCAGGATTTCCTTTATCGCATGAAACTTATAGCTCAGGGCATAAAGGTAGAACAAGAGCCCCTCACAGAAGAAGAAGATTTTCAGCTTGAACTGGAACAAATCAAAAAAGAACTTTTGAAAATTCAGGAAGACACCCTCACACCACAGCCTCCCTCGCCACCGGCAGGCAAAAAAGGCAAACAGCCCGCTGAAGAGATAGGATTTATACAGGAAGAAACTATTCCTCAGGAACAGCCCGATTACATGCCCGTGCGCCTGGAAGATTTCCTGAAAGAGGAAAAGGCGAATGATTCCATTGCAACGCCTGATAAAAACCAACCGGAGAAAAAAAGCAAAAAGAAAGAATTACGCGAGCAGCAGGTAAAAGAACAAAACCATGATCCCTATGCGGAAGACCAGCTCCCCGCAGAGAACGACACCCAGCTGCCGAAAGAGGAAGAAAAATCTGCCGAAACACAACCGGCCAAGAAAAAGAAGACCAAAGAAGAAAGCTTCCCCGACACCGAACCGGCAGCACCGCAGCCAAATGCCCCGCATGAGGAACCTGCATTGCAAAACAGTGATGATGCTCCCAGCGACTTTGAGCAGATCATGGGCGGACAAAACAAGAAGAAAAAAAAGAAAAACGAATAAACTACCTCCCTCTCCTCAACAGAAGCGCACACCCGCGGGTCCTCTTGCGCCAGGTTTGCCCTTATTATTACGCAGAACTCAGAAGGAACTATTTCCGAATATTTCGTTAAAACCAATAATTTCCCTAAATTGTAGCTTCCTTGAGTATCCTTAAAGCTACAACTGCCCTCACTGATGCTCTTTATCCGTTCGGCAAAGAAAAAAACCGAACCGGATGCGGAACTGATTCAGAAATACCGCAACTCCGGTGACAGCGCTTACATTGGAGACCTCTTTCAGCGCTACACTCATCTTGTATTTGGAGTATGCCTGAAGTATTTGAAAAATAAAGAAGACAGCCGCGATGCGGTCATGGAAGTGTTTGAAAAAATCCTTACCGAGCTAAAACGCCATGAAGTGGAAAATTTCCGTCCATGGCTATACTTTGTTACCCGCAATCATTGCCTGATGAAGTTACGTCAGGAAGCCTCAGCCCGCAATCATGCTGAAGGATACCGCAGATTTATGGCGGATTTTATGGAATTTGAAGATGTAGCACATCTTCTTAATGGAAAAGCCGGTTCCGGGCAAATAGAAAGTTTTTTACAGACCAGCATTGATAACCTGCGTGAAGAGCAACGGCACTGCATTATGTTGTTCTACTTTGAAAATAAATCGTATGAGGAGATTGCGCTGCACACCGGCTATAGCATGATGCAGGTAAAAAGCTTTTTGCAGAATGGCAAACGTAACCTGAAAATTCAGCTTCAGCACCGTTATGGCAAATGAAACACGCAACATGCGCATGTTTGATGAAAACGGTATCCTTACCGAAGAAATCATGCTTGCCTACGTGAGCGGCAGATTATCCGCACAAGCGAATGAAGATGTAGAAAAACATCTTGCTGAAAGTGCACTGTACATGGAGGCCATCGAAGGGATGAGCCATTTGCCGGCCGAAGAAGTAGCAGAGCTGCTTCGGCATATCAATCAGAAAGTTGCCCAACGCTCAGGTGCTGAGTTACGAAAATCTCAAACCGAAAGCCGTGTGTCCCGATTCCTGCAAAATAATCGCAGGATTGCCGCTGCAGCAACCATCCTGCTGCTTTCAGGCGGAATGGCGGCCCTGTTGCTGCTCCCCTATTATCAGCCACACCCTTCAGCCTCAAAGATGGAGCTCTCCGCACCTGAGCCTCCCGCCTCTCCGCTGGCCGAAAATCAACCTGCCCCCGAATCCACCACCCCATCAGCGCCCCCTGAGAAAATACAAAACGACACAGAGGCTCCACCGGAATCCCTAACAGAAACCGCACATGTGTCAACGACTACGGCAACTCAGAGCCATCCCGATGAAAAAAACGAACAACCGGCAATAACTGCTGCACGCACTCTTCAGCAAAACCCCACCTCACAATCACAAACGCAGCAGGCACTTAAGAGCACGGCTTCCCTGCAAACGCCTCCAACCAGTTCTTCCCCGTCTCATACCGGCACATCAGAGCAAAATGGATTCTCACCACAAATTGACAACACCATAAAAACAGAAATAGCTGCACCGGAAGAAGCCGGCAACAATGAGCGTGACCGGACCCCGCAAGTTACCCTGCAGGAAGAAGCCACTATCATAGCCGAGCAGATGCCGCAATTCCCCGGAGGCGAAGCTGCATTTCGTCAATATATCCGCAAAAACCTCCGTTACCCTGAGAAATCCAAAGAACAAGGTATAGAGGGGAAGGTATACCTCAGCTTTGTGGTGGGTAGCTCCGGACGCATTAAAGACATCCGCGTGGTGCAAGGCGTTAACAAAGAAATCAATGCAGAAGCCATACGTCTGATTGCCAACATGCCGGCATGGCAACCCGGAAAGAAAAACGGCAGACCTGTGGCCGTAAAACAATATCTCACCATTGAGTTTTCCTTGACTGAAAAGGGTAATCAGTAAATTGCCGGGGAGACTTTTATAGATTGTTTTGAATTTTTATTTTGGGAAACGTTATGTCCTTCAACCTTTCACATTTGAACACGCAGAATGCCTAAATACACTTGGTATAAAGGAAAGGTGACGGACATTATTGATGAAACGCACAACATCAAGCGTTTCTTTATTACCATTCCCGAAATAGAACAATTTTCATTTCTGCCGGGTCAGTTTGTTATGCTTGATCTGCCAATCGCCTCAAAGTTTACCTACCGCTCATACTCTATCGCTTCTCCACCCGATAATGGCAACACCATAGAGCTGCTTATCGTGCTGAACGAAGCTGGTCTGGGCACCCCCTATCTGTTTGATAAAGTACAGGTTGGATCCGAGCTCACTGTTTCCAGCGCCCTGGGAAAATTTCTCCTGCCCGAAAATATTGACCGCGATATCTGCTTCATCTGTACTGGTGTAGGGATAGCGCCTTTCCGCTCTATGTATCGGCATATTTTCCGGCATCATATTCCGCATAAAAATCTCTATATGGTATTCGGCACCAGACGTATGGCTGACCTGTGTTATTACAATGAGCTATTGGAAACAGCTGCAAAACATAAAAGCTTCCACTACATCCCCACCCTCTCCCGTGAAAACTCGCCCGAGTGGAAAGGCCGCAAAGGCTATGTCCACAGCATCTATAAGGAACTATTCAGCGACAAACGCCCTGCTTACTTTTACATTTGCGGATGGAAAAACATGATATTTGAAGCACGCGACAACCTTGTTGCAATGGGTTATAACAAGAATGCAATCAAATATGAACTCTACGATTGACCTGCAGGCAATAAAAAGTGAAAGGTGCTTCAGATTAAACTATTTTGCTCTTCTCGCCCTGATTGCTGTGGTGACGGTCTCCCGCAATTATGCACAGGTATATAACATTACAGACTTTGGTGCGGTCGGCAACGGATCTACCGTAAACACCGCAGCTATTCAGGCAGCTATTGATACCTGCTCCATCACCGGAGGCACGGTGTTGGTACCAACGGGGACATTCGTCACCGGAACTCTCGTGCTAAAAAGCAATGTAACGCTGGAAATACATGGTACTCTTCAGGGCAGTCCCAACATAAGCCACTATCCGGATTACATTTCTGCATTACGCTCCATGGCTGATGCAAGCAGCCAGAAGTCTCTGCTCTATGCAGAGCAGGCTTCCCACATTACACTGACCGGCAACGGCACTATAAATGGCAACGGACTTGCTTTTCTGGGCGCCTCCAACCGCCCCTACGGTATCCGGTTTATTTCGTGCCGGAACGTCCGCTATGAAAACATCCGGCTTGAAAATGCAGCTTTCTGGATGATGCATAATCAGGATATTGATACGCTCGTCATCCGGAATGTCACCATCTTCAACAATGCCAATTCCAACAATGACGGCATAGGTGTTGACGGATGCCGCAATGTGCTGATAGAAAATTGTACGGTAAGCTCGCTGGATGATCCGCTTGTGTTTAAAACCACCGCTCCGCTGAACTGTGAGAATATAGTAGTGCAAAACTGCACGCTCTCCACTGTTGCCCGCGCAATAAAAATAGGTACGGAAACAGCTGGTGGTTTTCGGAATATCCTGATTAAAAATTGTGTGGTTGAGCCCCATATTCTCACTGCAGACTGTGGTATAAATCTTGCCATTGTGGACGGAGGTTTTATTGACGGCCTGACCCTTCAGAATATCGTAATCTCGGGAGTGAATACCGCGCTCTCCATCCGTTTGGGCAATCAGGGCCGCAAATACACTCCTACAGCACCGGTGCCTCCTGTGGGGTATATCCGCAATATCACCCTGCAGGATATTACGATTCATGCGGAGAGCAATCTGAGCAGCACCATCAGCGGCATCCCTGGATATTACGTGGATAACATTTTGCTGGAAAATTTTACGGTATACTTCCCCGGAGGTATGGGCACTTTTCCTGCGAGCTTTGTGGTGCCGGAAAATGAAACCGCACGCCCCAACTGTGATGTCCTGGGTGATTCCATTCCGGCTCATGGTGTATTCATGCGCCACGTCCGAAATATGAGGTTGCAGAATGTTTGTTTCCATGCTTCTGCAGCCGACCAGCGTCCGGCTGTAGTGGCCGATGATGTTGTAGACAGCAGTCCTTTTGTTATAATACCCAGTGGTAACAGCGTGTGTGTGGATGCATTACCTTCTGCTGTGGTTGCAGAAAGGGAGAATAATCCTGCAATAACAATCCTGGAAGGTGGTCAGACGGTGCTGATTGCTTCTAAAGGTCAGGCGGTAATTACAGATGCAGAACTGTTTGATGCAACGGGCAAGCGTATATGGAGTAAAACAGTCCATGCGCGGGAGTTCCGGTTTGACTTCAGCGCGCAGAAAGGGGTGTATTTTTGCAAAATAAAATTCAGCTCTGAAACATCCTTTACTTTCAAACTGGTGCGGTAGAAGGGCCCTGTCAGATACGAAGTGTCCAGGCTTGTGCAATTTGCTCTGAAGAGCACGCAGTGAATCAGTACAGCGCTTCTGACGAGCTACGCTACCACTGCGACTTACCAGGGAAACAAAGTGCGTGCGCGCCTTATCCTCTCAGCTTTCGGCAGCGGGCGCCAGGTCAATAGTGCGGTTTTCCAGATTCGTTTCCAGCACGCGAACCCGGATGTTATCACCCAGTCGGAAGGTGATTCCGGACTCCTGATCCACGAGGCAGTAGTTGGATTCGTCAAACAAAAAGTCGCCTTCTCCCAAATGACGCACATGCACAAAGCCTTCACATCGGGTTTCGGTGAGTTCCACAAAGATGCCTTTATAAACTACTCCCGATATGATACCTTCGTATTCCATGCCCACTTTATCCTGCATAAATTCTACCTGTTTGTATTTTATGGATTCCCGCTCGGCTTCCATTGCCGCACGCTCGCGTTGAGAACAGTGGTCGCAGATTTGCTCCAGTTCATCGCGGGGATACAGTATTTCACCATCAGTGAGACATTGCTGTAAAATACGATGCACCAGTATGTCAGGATAACGCCTGATTGGAGAAGTGAAGTGAGTGTAATAGTCAAAGGCCAAACCAAAGTGGCCTATGTTGTGGGTTGTGTAAATGGCTTTGGCCATAGAGCGGATGGCAATCTGCTCCAGCACGTTTTGTTCTTTTTTGCCACGTATTCTTTTCAGAAAACGATTGAGCTGATCGGCTACTTCTTCGGGGTCGGTAAACTTGATATGGTATCCAAAATTTCGGGCGAACTGTGCAAACTGTTCCAGCTTGACCATATCCGGTTTGTCATGAACACGGTACACGAAGGGTACAGGCTGTCGGCCGTGGCGCAGTTTGGAAACGTATTTTGCCACATAACGGTTGGCCAACAGCATGAAGTCTTCAATAAGCCAGTTGGCTTCAGTAAGCTCTTTGGTCATCACCTCCAGCGGGTGCCCTTTCTCGTCCAGTCTGATTTTAATTTCAACGGTTTCAAAAGGGATGGAGCCATTTGCGATTCTTTCCTGGCGGAGTTTACGTGCAATGGTATTGAGCTGAAGCAGTTGCCGGGCAAAAGGGCCTTTGCCGGTATCCAGCACTGCCTGAGCTTCTTTATAAGTAAAGCGTTTTTGTGAACGGATAACGGTTCGTCCAAACCATACCTCTGAAACTTTTGCGTTGGGGGTCATGGTGAAAAGCACCGAGAAGCAGAGTTTATCTTCATCAGGACGCAGGGAGCACACCTGATTGGATAGTTTTTCTGGAAGCATCGGCAGCACACGATCAACCAGATAAACCGATGTGCCGCGCTCGCGGGCATCCCGATCAAGAGGGGAGCCGGGCGTCACATAGTAAGATACATCCGCAATGTGCACGCCTATCTCAAGGTTACCATCCGGCAGGCTCTGAATGGAGAGGGCATCATCAAAGTCTTTTGCATCATCGGGGTCAATGGTAAAGGTAGGAACTCCGCGCATATCTCTGCGCCTGCTGATTTCCTTACTGCTGATTTGGTCTGAAATGGCAGCAGCCTGTTTTAAAGCGGCTTCCGAAAAAGCCAGAGGAAATCCATTTTCAATGAGAATGGACTTCATTTCAATATCGTTGCTGCCGGATTTTCCCAGAACCTCTACGATCTCGCCTACCGGACTTTTAGATTCAATAGGCCAGTGTGTGATAAGGGCAATAGCCTTATCTCCGTCTTTTGCGTTATGGAGTTTGTTCAGCGGTATATATATATCATGGAGCATGTTTCTCCTGTCAGGGATGAGAAAAGCATAGTTGGGTGAAACATGTACTGTTCCCAGGAAGCGATCATTTGCCCGTTTTACAATGCCCACCACTTCCCCGTCCATTTTCCCATTGGGGCGGCTTTTAATGACAGCAACCTTCACTGTATCGCCATGCAGGGCACGGTTAAGTCTGGGAGAGCTGACGAAGATATCATGCTCCAGCCCTTCTACATGCACAAAAGCATAACCATGCTTGGTCATATCTACAACTCCTTCATATACGCGTGGTCCCTTTTTAGATGATTTTCCAAGGGCAGGGAGAAAAACTTTACTGCCTTCTACCATCAGTCTGCCCTCCTGTTCCAGTTCTTTGATGGCAAGGGCCATCTCTTCTTTGCTAAAGCTGCGGTTGAATTTTTTGTATATGGATTTTCGCGATATGCGTTTTCCTGCTGAGCTTTGCAGATATTTTATGAGCATGCCGGGGAAATCGGCAGGGGACTTATCCGAACGTTTCTGCTTTTTTTCGCCTCGTATTCTTTTCTTCAATCAGGATAAAAATTAAATGTTTTATCAGTCAGGATGCACATAATAGATTTCCTCAGGTATGCTTCATGGCAAGAGCCCGCTCATGCATCCTGCGCTCTATGTCTTCCAGGCGGCCCTTGGGGATGGCGGCAATAAGCTTTTTGGTGTACTCCCGCTGCGGATTATTGTAAATTTCATCCGCAGGGCCCATTTCTTCAATTTTCCCTTTGTTCATAACCATCATGCGATCAGACATAAATTTAACCACCGAAAGGTCATGAGATATAAAGATGTAGGTAAACTGAAACTCATTGCGCAACTGAATAAGCAGATTGAGCACCTGAGCCTGCACGGACACATCCAGCGCTGAAACAGACTCATCGCAGACAATGAAGCGCGGATTCAATGCCAGAGCACGGGCAATACAAATACGCTGCCGCTGACCTCCCGAAAATTCATGTGGGTAGCGATTGAAATGTTCGGGTAACAGATTCACCTTTCGCAGCAGCTCTATGGTTTTCTCCCTGCGTTCGGCATCATTGGCATATTTGCCGTGTACACGCATGGGTTCCATAATTGCATTGCCGATGGTCA
The DNA here is from genome assembly GCA_026003335.1 of Chitinophagales bacterium. Lineage (NCBI taxonomy): Bacteria > Pseudomonadati > Bacteroidota > Chitinophagia > Chitinophagales > Chitinophagales bacterium. The sequence goes on from BPHB01000002.1 coordinate 221,301, forward strand.
TCCGCGGGTTGAGTGAGGAGTAAGGATCCTGGAAAATTATCTGCATCTCCTCCCGCAATTCGTTGAGCTGCGATGAGCTTAATGAAAACACATCTTTGCCGTCAAACTCAACCTGTCCTGAGGTTGCTTCAACCAGGCGTAATATGGTTCTGCCAAGGGTTGTTTTACCACAGCCGGATTCGCCCACCAAGCCAAGCGTTTCACCGGGATATACATCAAAACTCACATCATCTACCGCCTTGACGTAATCCAGCACCCTTCCGAAAAATGACCTCCTGGCGGGGAAATAGGTTTTTAGGTTTCTCACTTTCAGCAAGGGTGGCTGTCTGAGAAGGTTTTCAAAGCGCATGCGGGTTTCTTCCGGAGTGATGATGACCTCGCTGATGACTTTTTCCACTGATGCATCCCGGATTTTCATTTCCCCTGATTCATCCTCCTGCATAAAGTCAGCTATTACCGGCAGCTTTTTGAGCCTCACATCCAAAGGAGGCCGGCAGGCCAGCAACCCTTTGGTATACGGATGCTGCGGATTGGAAAAAATATCATAAATCCGTCCCTGCTCCACAATTTTCCCCTTATACATAACAATGACCCGATCGGCTATTTCTGCAATTACACCAAGATCATGTGTAATGAAAATGATGGACATGTCGTAGGCATCCCGCAGATTGCGCATCAGTTCCAGAATGCGGGCCTGCACGGTTACATCCAGAGCTGTGGAAGGCTCGTCTGCTATAAGAATATTCGGCTCACAGGACATGGCCATGGCAATCATTACGCGTTGCTTCTGACCTCCGGAAAGTTGATGGGGATAAGCCTTCAATATGCGTTCGGGAGAGGGCAGTTCCACCTTTTTGAATAAATCCAGGGTTAGGTCACGGGCTTCCTGACGACTCTTTTTCTGGTGCAGCATGATGGCTTCCATGACCTGATCTCCGCAGGTGAAAACGGGATTCAGCGAGGTCATAGGCTCCTGAAATATCATGGATATTTCGTTGCCCCGAAAACTGCGCATTTCCTTTTCCGACAGCTTCAGCAAATCCACGGTGCCGCGTTGTTTGGAGTGGTAAATGATCTCGCCTCCTGCAATTCTGCCGGGAGGGCTGGGTATCAGGCGCATGATAGAAAGCGAGGTAACTGACTTTCCCGAGCCGGATTCGCCCACTATGCCTACCGTTTCGCCCTTGTTTAGGGTGAAACTGATATTGTTGACAGCCGTAACCGTTTCGTCATCGGTTTTAAATTCTGTAACCAGGTTTCTGACTTCCAGTAAAGTATTGGCCATCCCAAAGATTTAGAATGGGCTAAAATAGGCGTAAATGTTGGTTTGAACAAAACGCCTCCTATTCCGCAAGGGTCTGTTTATCGTAGCAATAGACTATTGTACTGGCTTGGGCGTTAGTAAGGAAAAGCTTATCTTTGCCAGCCGTGTTAAAGCCAGCGTTAGCCGCCTTTATGGGACTCCTTTTTTTGGTCGGGTGCAATAGCTACCAGAAGGTGCTGAAAAACCCCGATCCGGCCTACAAGCTGGATAAGGCAAAAGAATTCTATGAAAAAGGAGCCTATGACAAAGCCCTCCCGATATTGGAAGAAATGATACCGGTTTATAAAGGCACCAAAAGTATAGACGACCTCTACTACATGTATGCCGATTGCCATTTTCATCAAAGCGATTTTCTTCTGGCGGCATTCCATTTTAAAAATATTTACGACTCGTATCCCAACAGCAAGCATGCAGAAGAAAGCCTCTACATGTACGCATATTGCAACTACATGCTGTCGCCCGATGTAAGTCTGGATCAAACCTATACGGAGAAAGCCCTGGAAGCATTTCAGCTGTTCATCAATGTGTATCCTAACAGCGCCCGCGTAGGTGAATGCAACAAACTCATGGACGTGCTGCGGCAAAAACTGGAAAGTAAGGCTTTTCGTGCAGGCATGTTGTATTATAGAATGGGGAAATATCGTGCGGCTGCACTTACCTTCACCAACCTGCTGAAAGAATATCCAGATACCCGATATGCTGAGGAAGCCTCTTTCCTCATAATAAAATCCTATTACCTTTATGCTGAAAACAGTATTCCTTCCAAGCAGCTGGAACGCTATGAGCTGGCACTGGAAGCCTATAAAGACTTCAGTATTTTATTCAAAAGCAGCAAATGGATGAAGGAAGCCCTGCAATTGAAGGAATCCTGTAATGCCAACATTGAAAAAATAAAAAACAAAATCAAAACATGAGAAAGACACCTGCACAATCCATTTCGCCTTACATTGAAACCCGTGATTTGGATGTGATTGCCTCAAAAACCGGTAATCTTTACAAATCCATCAGTATTATAGCAAAAAGGGCTAATCAGATTAATTTAAAGCTACGTGAGGAGCTGCACGCCAAGCTGAACGAATTTGCTCCCACCAATGACACTCTTGAAGAAGTTAGCGAAAATCGGGAACAGATTGAAATTTCACGTTTCTATGAGAGGCTGCCCAATCCGGCTCTGATAGCTACCAAAGAGTTTCTGGAAGATGCAATCTATTACCGCGATCCGGATTCGGAACAGCAGGCTCCTGCCAAAGAATAATGCTTGCGCATAAGAAAATACTGCTTGGCGTATGCGGCAGTATCGCTGCATATAAAAGCGCTTTTCTGGTCAGGCTGTTGACCAAGGCCCGGGCAGATGTAAGGGTTGTCATGACGGAAATGGCCCGGACTTTTGTTGGGCCCCTTACTTTCTCCACTCTCTCTAAAAACCCTGTGCTGACTGCATTCAGCGATGATGCCGGATCATGGAACAGCCATGTAGAAGTAGCCCTGTGGGCCGATCTGTTTGTCATTGCTCCTGCTTCGGCACATACCCTCGCGCGGCTAAGCAACGGCCTGTGCGACAATCTGCTTGCAGCCATTTATCTTTCAGCAAAATGCCCGGTTATGCTTGCCCCGGCTATGGATCTGGATATGTGGCACCATCCGGCTACACAAAAGAATCTTGCTGCATTGCAAGAACGCGGACACGAGATTATTCCCGTAGGCACCGGTGAGCTGGCCAGCGGGCTCAAGGGAGAAGGGCGCATGGCCGAACCTGAAGAAATTCTGGCTCAGATTGAAAAGCATTTTAAGATAGTTGCCAAAAGACAACGTTTCTACGGTGATATAACTGGCAAAAAAGTACTCATTACGGCCGGCCCCACAGTTGAACCTATTGACCCTGTACGCTATATCAGCAACCACTCTACTGGCAAAATGGGATTTGCCTTAGCCGAAGAATTTGCCGCATTGGGGGCCGAGGTGGTTTTAATTAAAGGCCCCACTTCCTATAACCCGTCTTTAAAAGAAATAAAAGTTATTCCGGTAACTACAGCACAGGAAATGTATGATGCAACTATGAAGGAATTTGCTGATACAGATATAACTATTATGGCAGCGGCAGTGTCAGACTACCGACCTGTATCGGCTCATAAGCAAAAACTGAAAAAAACCAGCGAGGTCCTGAAACTTGAGTTAATTAAAAACCCCGATATTCTCGAAACCCTGGGAAAAAGAAAAAAAGGCAACCAGATACTGGTAGGGTTTGCGCTGGAGACTGAAAATGAAATTGCCAATGCAAAGAAAAAACTGCAGAATAAAAATCTGGATCTGATTGTGCTGAATTCTCTGCGTGACCAAGGGGCGGGTTTCGGCCATGACACCAATAAGGTAACCATCCTGAACAGGAAAAACGAGCAAAAGACTTATACTCTGAAAGGGAAACCGGAAGTGGCCCGGGACCTAATTGAGGAAATCATAAATTTGATGAATGGCAAAAAAAACGCGGGCCAGCCGGTTGTTATGTAACCGCAACCTATCGGATTCGTCATTGCTTTCAGCATTCAGAAGCATGTGGGCTATTTCGCTAATTCTTTTTTTCTTCTTCTTACCAGTCTTCTTCTCACCAGCTTCTGCACAGGAGTTGCGCTGTAAGGTAGAAGTGATTTCAAAGAAACTACAAACCACAGAAGCCAAGGTATTCAAAACCCTGGAAACCTCCGTTTTTGAATTCATGAACAACCGAAAATGGACCAATGACTTTTTTAAGGAAGAAGAAAAGATAGAATGCAGCCTGTTCATCAATGTTACCGAAGAGCTTGGAGCAAACCGTTATCGGGCGCAGGTAAACATTCTCTCTTCACGACCTGTCTTTAACAGCGATTACAATTCGGTCATCCTGAATCATTCCGACAAAGATTGGGTCTTTGAATATTCAGAATTCCAGCCGCTTGACTACAATGAGAATGAATTTACATCCAATCTCACCTCCATGCTTGCATTTTATGCTTATCTGATTATCGGTTTGGATTATGATGCATTTTCCCTGAACGGAGGAACCCCCTATTTCCAAAAAGCCCAGACCATTGTCAACAACATTCCCTCCGGATTATCTTCGGATGTTGCTCCGGGCTGGAAAGCTATTGACAGCGACAAAAACCGTTATTGGATTGTTGAAAACCTGCTAAACCCGCGCTATGCACCCATCAGACAAGCACTTTATGAATATCATCTTCAAGGTCTGGACGTGATGTATGAAGATGCAGCAAAAGCACGATTGGTGATTCTCAACGCTGTGAGAAAGGTGGGTGAAGTTGCCGAGGAATATCCCACTGCCTTACTGGTAAGAATGTTTTTCAACGCTAAATCCGAAGAACTAATCCAGATTTTTTCAGGAGCACCTCCAAATGAAAAAGTGACCATATTGCAGGTGTTATACAAAGCCGATCCAGTAAACAGCTCCAAATATGCTCGTATCATGAAGCAATAGTATACACGGCTTATTCCGTCTTATTCGGGGCATATTGACAGGCTCTATTCTTATTCATGATAATTTGTAATTTGCCAAAGTCAATTTATGCTGCAAAAGCTATACATATCCAACTTTGCTATCATTGACGAGCTTGAGGTAGAGTTTTCAGAACAAATCAACATCATTACCGGTGAAACCGGAGCGGGTAAATCAATCCTCATAGGAGCTCTGTCGCTGGTATTGGGCCAGCGGGCTGACAGCCGGGCATTGATGCATAAAGATGCTAAATGTGTGGTGGAGGCTTCCTTTGACATCAGCAATTACGGACTGCAGCCTTTCTTTAATGAAAATGACCTGGACTATGACCACATCCTGCTTATCAGACGCGAACTAACGCCTTCCGGTAAATCCCGGGCTTTTGTCAATGACACCCCTGTCAAACTGTCTTTACTAAAGGAGCTGGGAGAACAACTCGTCAATCTGCACTCGCAGCATGAAACACTCGCCTTAAACCATGCTCAGTTTCAGCTCATGATGATTGATACCCTTGCAGGCCATGAAAAACTGCTGTCTGAATTTCAAAGCCGCTATCAGGACTATCGCACTCTGCAACAGGAAATAAGCGAACTCCTTGAACAAAACAGCCACATTACTGACCGGGATTATCTGGAGTTTCAATATCGCGAACTGGAAGAAGCTAACCTGGATGAAAACGAACAGAAAACCCTGGAAGACGAGCTACGTACACTAGAGCATGCTGAAACCATCAAATCACTGCTCAGCAATGCCTCATCTCTGCTTCAAGACGCTGATTTCTCTGCTCTCAACCAGTTGAGAGAAGCCGGCTCCCTGATCAGAAAAGCAGCCACCTACCATCAACCTTTGCACAGCCTTGTAGAACGAACCGAAAGCGCCTTGATTGAATTTCAGGATATCGCTGACGAAATCATCCGCATTCAGGAATCGGTTGCCCTTGACCCAGAACGCATGTATCAGCTTCAAGAACGATTAAATCTGATTAACCGCCTTCAGCAAAAACACCGTGTACAAAGTAACCGCCAACTGCTGGATATCAAAGATGCCATTGAAAAAAAACTGAAGTCTTTTGATACCCTGGAACAAACCCTTTCGGAGAAACAAAACCGGATTGATAGGCTGCGCGTGGAACTGGAATCATTGGGAGAAAAAATGCATGCAAGCCGCATAAAGCAAAAAGGTATCATTGAAAAGCAAGTAGTAGCTCTCCTGGGTGAAGTAGGCATGCCACAGGCAAAAGTCAGGATAGACGTGGAAAAGATGCCGTTTGAAAAAATCACCCCCCGAGGGCTGGATAAGGTAACCTTTCTTTTTTCAGCCAACCGTGGGGCACCCTTGCAGGAGCTGAAAAATGTCGCTTCCGGAGGTGAGTTATCACGCCTGATGCTGGCGCTGAAATCCCTGCTGGCGGCCAAAATATCCATGCCTACCCTTATTTTTGACGAAATTGACTCCGGCATTTCTGGTGAAACTTCTCTGCGCGTAGGGGCCCTCTTAAAACAGTTGGGAGACTCCCACCAGGTGATTATCATCACCCATCAGCCGCAAATTGCCCGCATTGGCAATTATCATTTATTGGTATTCAAAACCGATAAAGACGACAAAACAGTCACTCAAATCAGAAAGCTGAACGAAAAGGAGCGTATCATTGAGCTGGCCAAAATGATCGGAGGGGATAATTACTCTGACCACGCGCTCGCCAGTGCAAAGGATTTGCTATTGAGTTAAATAAAATACCCAACATGACGCACCAACTTCTTAAAGGAAAAAAAGGACTCATTTTTGGGGCTCTGGATGAAAAATCACTTGCCTGGCAGGTAGCTGTTCAGGCTTACCAGGAAGGAGCATCCCTGGTTCTGACCAATGCCCCAGTTGCATTGCGACTAGGGAAAATACAGGCCCTCTCCGAAAAAGTGCATGCCCCTGTCATACCGGCTGACGCCACCGTTGTGGAAGACCTGGAAAAGCTGATCACACAAAGCATGCAGCATCTGGACGGTAAGCTGGATTTTGTGCTGCATTCCATCGGCATGTCTCTGAATGTAAGAAAAAACCGACCTTACACAGATCTGAATTACGATTTCATGATGAAAACGCTGGACATTTCTGCCATTTCGTTTCACAAGGTGCTGCAGACCTGCTACAAGCTGGACGCTATAAACGAGTGGGGATCGGTAGTGGCACTTACCTTTATAGCATCCCAGCGCGTCTTTCCGGAATATAATGATATGGCAGATGCAAAAGCCATGCTTGAATCCATCGCCCGCAACTTTGGCTATTTCTACGCGGAGAAAAAAGTAAGGATAAATACGGTATCCCAGTCGCCTACAATGACCACAGCAGGCACCGGGGTTAAAGGGTTTAATGACTTTTATGAATACTCTGACAAAACAGCGCCTCTGGGAAATGCCAGTGCCGAGGACTGCGCCAGGTTTGTGGTAGTATTGTTTTCCGATTATACTCGCATGATCACCATGCAAAATATCTATCATGACGGAGGCTATTCCTCCGTGGGAGTGAACAGCCGGGTGCTCAGAGGCGCACAAACTGAATAATCATCAGGTTTTCGCGTCAGATTTTTCTTCGGCCTTTTTATTGGATTTTAAGCTCACTTTGAGCTTCTGTTCTTTTTTGTCATAATCAATCTGAAATACATCCCCTTCTTTAGGCTTGGCATTCAGTATTTCTTCAGCAAGGGGATCCTCTACATACTTTTGTATTGCCCGATGCAGCGGACGTGCTCCAAACTTGGGATCATAACCCTTATCCACCAGAAAATCCTTGGCAGCCTTGGTCAATATTACCTTATAACCCAATGCCTCCAGACGGGAATACACGTCCTTCAGGACAATATCAATGATACGATAGATATCTTCTTTCTTCAGAGAATTGAAGACTATCACATCGTCAATGCGATTGAGAAATTCGGGTGAAAAGGTTCTTTTCAGTGCCTTCTCAATGACAGAGCGCTCATATTCTGTTGCATTGCTTTCGCGGGCTGAAGTAGCAAAACCTATCCCCTTACCAAAGTCTTCAAGCTGGCGGGATCCAATGTTGGAAGTCATGATGATAAGGGTATTTTTAAAATCCACCCTGCGCCCGAGGCCATCGGTGAGAATGCCGTCATCCAGCACCTGCAGCAGAATGTTGTACACATCCGGATGCGCTTTCTCAATTTCATCCAGCAGTACCACGGAGTAGGGTTTCCTGCGCACTTTCTCTGTTAGTTGCCCGCCTTCTTCATATCCCACATAACCAGGAGGTGCGCCAACCAGACGGCTCACGGAGAACTTCTCCATATATTCGCTCATGTCAATACGAATGAGGGCATCTTCGGTATCAAAAAGGTATCGTGCCAGGGCCCTTGCCAGTTCAGTTTTACCCACACCAGTGGGGCCAAGGAAGATGAATGTACCTATAGGCTTTTTGGGGTCTTTAAGGCCTACGCGGTTGCGCTGAATAGCCTTGGTAATTTTCTCAATAGCCTCATCCTGTCCCACGACTGCCTTGGCCAGATCCTGTTTCATATTCAACAGCTTCGCACTTTCACTCTGAGCAATGCGCTTCACCGGTATGCCGGTCATCATGGCTACCACTTCAGCGATATCATCAGAAGTAACCGGATATCTCTTATTCCGGGCTTCCTCTTCCCATTCGCGTTTAGCTATTTCCAGCTGCTCAAGGAGCTTTTTTTCCGTATCTCTCAACCGGGCAGCCTCTTCGTATTTCTGGCTCTTTACAACCTGATTCTTTTCAATCTTTATCTCCTCAATCTTCTTTTCCAGATCCAGAATTTCCTTCGGCACATGTATATTTTTCAAATGTACCCTTGCCCCTACTTCGTCCAGAACATCAATAGCCTTATCAGGCAGAAAGCGGTCAGTTATGTAGCGGGTGCTCAGCTTCACACATTCAGCAATGGCTTCGTCAGAGTATTCTACATTATGAAACTCTTCATATTTACTCTTGATGCGGCTGAGGATGGTAATGGTTTCTTCTGGAGAAGGTGGGTCAACCAGTACTTTCTGGAACCTACGGTCCAGAGCGCCATCTTTTTCTATATACTGACGATATTCGTCCAGAGTGGAAGCACCGATGCATTGCAGTTCGCCCCGCGCCAGGGCAGGTTTAAAAATATTGGAGGCATCCAGAGAACCCGTTGCGCCCCCGGCTCCGACAATGGTATGAATTTCATCAATGAAGAGAATAACATCGCGATTTTTTTCCAGCTCGTTCATGATAGCTTTCATGCGCTCTTCAAACTGGCCGCGATATTTAGTTCCGGCTACCAGCGCAGCCAAATCCAACATGACAATACGCTTGTCAAACAATACGCGGCTCACGTGGCGTTTGACGATGCGCAGGGCCAGCCCTTCCACAATGGCAGTTTTTCCCACTCCCGGTTCTCCGATGAGAATGGGGTTGTTTTTCTTTCTGCGGCTAAGAATCTGTGAAACACGTTCTATTTCATTTTCCCGCCCTACAATAGGATCAAGGTTCCCCTCTTCAGCAAGCCGGGTAACATCGCGCCCGAAATTGTCCAGCACCGGAGTTTTTGACTTTACGCTACCCGATCTTCTGGTTGTTGATCCGAATGAACGCCCTCTTTCTTCCTCTTCAAAGGGCTCTTCTTCTCCGGGGTCATTGGCCAGTTCATCGGTGATGTTATGTTTTACATAATCCAGCTCTGCTTTGAAGACTTCATAATCTACCTCAAACTGCTTGAGCAATTGGGTGGCTACATTGCTTTTGTTTTTCAGAATAGACAGCATCAGATGCTCGGTGCCGATAATTTCACTTTTAAGCACTTTGGCTTCCAGCACAGTTATTTTTAGCACCTTTTCTGCCTGTTTGGTCAGGGGCAGGCTGCCCGCATTATAGTTATTTTTGGATACCTTGTCTTTAATGGCGTCTTCAAGAGATTTTCTCAGAAGGGCCATGTCCACATCCAGCGATTTCAACACCTTTATAGCCAGCCCTTCACCTTCGCGTATCAGGCCCAGCAATAAATGTTCAATGCCGATATAGTCATGCCCCAGACGCAGCGCCTCTTCGCGGCTATAGGAAATTACCTCCTTTACTCTGGGAGAAAATTTTGCTTCCATATTTGATTAGTTGCAGATGGTAGTAATAAATAGGTTTTATACAGCCTGAGCAATTTAGGAAAACTCTTAAACATAAAAAAAGTTGACCCATGCGCTTAGTCATTGTAACATCTGGATACGGAAGGTAAGTTCAAAAAGATACCCCTCTGGATAACTTTTTCGGGCTTCTTTGCAAATACGTGACAATTTGTGTTATTTTTAGCTCACTTTCTTTAGGCGAAAAATAGTTTACCATGAAGTTCTCTATCGATAAAAAGGATAAATACTGCGTTTTCAAACTGGAAGACGATAAGTTAAATACCCTGAATGCTCCCAAGTTGAAGTCTGAACTGGTCATACTCAATGCCGGTGGTGCTAAGAACATCATTCTTGATCTGTCAGAGGTTACTTTTATTGATTCATCCGGTCTGAGCGCTATTTTAATCGGAAATCGCCTGTGTAAAAATGCTGAAGGCACCTTTGCCCTTGCCAACGTAAACGACTATGTGGCCAAGCTGATTAAAATTTCACAGCTTGACTCTATCCTGAATATCTTTCCTTCCGTGGAGGAAGCAGCCGACTTCATTCTTAAGAATACCGAAAGCAGCATGAAAGAAGGCAAGTAATGTTTTTTTCCATTACCGTTCTTGGCAGCAATTCTGCCCTGCCCGCCCACGGTCGTCATCCCACCTCCCAGTTATTAAATATTCATGATCATTTTTTTTTGGTAGACTGCGGAGAAGGCACACAGATGCGACTGGAAGCCTGCAAGATCAGGCATGGCAGAATTGAACATATTTTTATATCTCACCTGCATGGCGATCACTTTTTTGGTCTTATAGGATTAATTACTTCCTATCACCTTAATCACCGCGAAAGACCTCTTACCATTTTCTGCCCCAAAGGTCTGGATGAAATTATTCACTTGCAGCTAAAATACTCCGATACACACCTGAATTACCCTTTGCATTTTGTACATTTCGAGCCGCGCTCAGGAAATGTTCTCTTTGAAAATGATTTCTTGCAGGTGATTACGCTGAAGCTCACACATCGCATACCCTGTGCCGGATTTGTGTTTCGCGAAAAACCTTCTTCCGAAAAGAACATAAGACCTGAAAAAATCAATGAATATCATCTCACAGTGCCACAGATTCAACAGGCAAAAAAAGGGCAAGATATCCGGCTTGCAGATGGCCGCATCATCCACAATCAAGAACTGACAATACCTGTTCCTCCACCTCGCGTTTATGCTTACTGCACAGATACGCTCTATGACAGTACCATCATTCCCTTCATTGAGGGAGCTGACCTGCTTTATCACGAAGCTACCTTTGAACATCACCTGCAGCAGCGGGCAAAAGAAACCTTTCACTCCACAACAATTCAGGCAGCCGAAATTGCCCTACAGGCATGCGTAAAAAAGCTGATGATAGGACATTTCTCCGCTCGATACAGACATCTGGATAATTTGTTAAGTGAAGCCCGCTCTGTTTTTCCCAACACTATCCTTGCTGAGGAAGGGAAAACCATAGACATTCCCAGAATCCTTCCGAGCACATAACTCTTCTCTTACAAAAGATATTATAAATAACCATATTACCTAAGCTTAGGTATTGGCATCACCTGAGGCGACTTCTATCTTGCGTCCATTCTTGTAAAACAAAATCCTATACCATGCAAATAAACTTTCACCAACTTTCATTCTTTTTTTATGTGATGGGTATGCTCCTTGCGCTTCCTTCCTGTGAAAAACAGGATGACCCTGGGGAGAAACCATACGCAATCCCTTCAACCTACACGTTCACGGATGCTATGGGTAACAGCACCGTGGATTATGCCGGACAAACCCAGCGCCTGAACATGGTTGCCGAAATAGTAACCTACCTGAAAACAGCCAACACACCGGGAGTAAGACTGGATGCTCAAAAGCTCAGGGATATGTATCGCAATGCAGGAAACCCCTTTACAGACAACAGTCTGAATAACTCTGGCAAGCAGATTAAAGACAAAGTTTTTGCTCCTGACCAGCAGCTGTTTGAACAATACTTTGACAGCATCGCAGCAGCCAGCCAATCCGATTCACCCGCAACCGTTGGCAGAGCAGGTGTAGGCACCAGCGGCAGCAGCAACTACCTTTTTTCTGCGCGGGGCATGGAATATACCCAGCTTATAGAAAAAGGACTCATGGGTGCCTTGATGTATTATCAGGCTACAGGCGTGTACCTGGATACGGATAAGATGAATGCCGACAATTCCACTCCTGTAAGCGGAAAGTTTTATACCGAGATGGAACATCACTGGGATGAAGCTTTTGGATACTTCGGAGTTCCCTTTGATTTCCCGACCAATACTACCGGAATGCGCTTCTGCGGAAAATACTGCAACGACCGGGATGCTCTGCTGGGTACTAATAAAATTATGCAGGCATTTATAAAAGGACGTGCGGCAATCAGCAACAAGGATATGAAAACCCGTGATGAGCAGATTATTTTGATCCGGGAATTATGGGAGAAGGTAATGGCCGGCACAGCTGTGCACTACCTGAATGGTGCGAAAAATACTTTCACCGATGATGTACTCCGTAATCATCAGCTCTCAGAAGCCTATGCTTTTATTATGTCATTAAAATATAATCCCGCTAGAAAGGTGAGCATGCAGCAGATAGAAAACTGGCTTGCCCAAATTGGCGATAATTTTTACGAGGTAACCCTGAGTAGTATCGTTTCCGTACGGGATGAAATTGCCGCAGCATATGGTTTTGAAAACGTAAAAGAGCAGCTGTAGCATTGCCGGCTTCGCTTACCTCTTTAAAACAAAATCCGCCCCTGAAGTTTCAGGGGCGGATTTTTACAATGCGGGCGTAATGTACCTTATTTTATCAGCATCAGCTTCCTGTAGTGTGCCTGCCCGTTATCCGTAACAATGCGGTAAAAATACAGCCCGGCCGGCATGTCTTTGCCGTTGAGGTTAAAACGATACGCCTTGCTGGCTTCTGCCACTCCCTCAAACAAGGAAACCACTATACGTCCCTCCGCAGTAACAATATCCGCACGCACCTTTCCGGTAGTCTCTGTCTGAAATGTTACCGTGGCATACCGTTCAAAAGGATTAGGATAGGCCAGCATTATAAAACCTGGGCTGACTTGCTCCGGAGTGAACAGGTTTGCTGCAAGCTCTCTCTTGGATGCACAGGAGTCAATTCCGATATGAACCATATCTGTTTTTTGACATCCATGCATATCCGTTACGGTAAACTCATATATTCCCGGACAAAGACCAGTCAGCATATCGCTGCCTGAGCCATTACTCCATGTGATCGTGTAAGGAGCAACACCGCCTGAGGCAACAACAGCCGCTGTGCCGTTGCAAATGGTGTCAACCGGACAATCCAGATTAAGGCGAACTGCCCCGGATTTCGGATAACAAATCTCCAGTTTGCTGGTATTTTGTGCATGCATCATAACAGTTTGTACACTGGCATTACCTAAATTCAGAATAGGGGCAGACGCAATGACGTTACCTGCAGAATCATACGCTGTGGCCACCCCTCCATCTTCTTCACTGTCCAGAAACAAAAAGCTGGTCACGGTTACCGGTGAAGCAAATGTAAAGATGAGACATCCTCCGTTCTGAGAATCATCTGGTCCGAGTCCATCCCCGTCATTATTGTTTTTCTTTTCATCTATGATAATGACGTTACCTACGCCAAGATTCAAATCGGGGTCTTCGGTCCATGAGCCATCCGTATCGTATATAACCGCATTGTGGGTAGATTGCGGTCCTCCCGGTAGAATAGAAATAGTTGCCCCGATTCCAGCAAAATAATTATTTACCAAAGTTCCATGCCCCAGACCGGAAATATCAAAATTCTGACAAATGCTATTGTGATCCGGACATACCGTTACATTGGTATGAAAGACAGAAATCTGCAACTCCGGATTGCCGGCTATCTGCAGTGAACCGCTGGCGGAACATCCGTTAGCATCGGTAACGGTGAGCGTGTATGCTCCAGCACATAAGCCGTTGAGGGCATCTGTGGTTTCCCCGTTGCTCCATATAAAAGTATAGGGGGCCTGACCTCCGCTTACCGCAGCCTGAGCTGACCCCGTGCAGAGACCACATAAGTCATCCTCCTTGTTTAAGGTAAGACTGATGGATGGACATCCTACCGGGCATGACAACAATGCGGGATTTACCGCTATTCCATCTACGAAACTTTCATTAATGGAAGAAACAATACTGTTCAACGCGCTGATGGAATACGTAGTGGCACAGCCACCGAGGGCTTTATTGGCTTCATCCAGCACCTGCTGAACCGTCATGCCGGTAAATGTGCCGCTGTTGATGATCGCTGAACCCAGCGGTGTTGAAGACAAACCAAAATTGGGATCAAACGCATCAAAGCCTACTGAAAGAGCAAGAGCAGCCACCTGGCCGGCAAAGGTATTATTATATCCGGAGCCAGGATTTACCAGGTTTGATGTTAGGGCCCTGGGTTGCCCCCCGGAAGGTAAAAAGCTTGTTACCGCCTGTGCTGAAGTCAGTTTGAGTGTATAACCCGATTGACACCCAATACTGAGACCTGCCGGAAAAGCCGCGGCAAAATGAGTATGGAGGTATTTGCCCGGGTTGTTCCCTTTAGGCGGGGCTCCCCATCCTCCCATGGTCTGAGTTCTAAGCTGGCAATTCTGGGAGAAGGCAGCGGAGGAGAGTATCAGGACAACCGTTAAAGAGAGAATAAGCTGTTTCATAAAGACAGGATTGTTATTATGTGTTGAATTAATAAGCCCAAAGTGGTATTTGTTAACTGTGAAGTCAATTTTTTTTTTGGAGGATGCAAAATGCCTAAACAGAGTTTGATGATACTTCATTTACCTAACCATAGGTATTGCCACAAAGCATACGATAACTTTATCTTGCACGTCCTCGTAGGGGGATTCGGTCTTTATCAGATTTTCCCCTTCCCAAGTTATGCAAATGCCCGACAGATATTGTGTAATGCTGCTTATCCTGTTGCTGAGCCTGCAGGGATGTGACAAAGATCAGGGAAATCGCACGCCTTCATCCGCTGACCGCAGAAACATGCTGGAAAACTATGCCACGCATCTGATCATTCCGGCATACCAAAGTCTTAAGGCACAAGCCGACAGACTGAAGACGATGACAGATACCTTTGCCACCAACCCCGATCTTCAGTCCCTGGATACTCTTCAGCATGCATTCGTTGAAGCCTACCAGGCCTGGCAGGCTGCCGAAGTATTTGAACTGGGGCCTGCCCGGGATATGCTCTTACGCAGTTCCCTGAACACTTTTCCCACAGATACCACACTTATAGGCAATAACATCCGAAACGGCAGTTACAACCTGGACGCAGCTCCCAATTTCAAAGCAAAAGGTTTTCCTGCCCTTGACTATCTTCTCTTTGGCCTTGGCGCAGACAACTTATTGATTTTATCCTTCTACACAACTGATGCCTATGCTTCAGGGAGGTTAAACTATCTTAAAGATGTGGCCGGTGAAATCAAAACAAAAACCGATGCCGTACTGAATGCGTGGCTGCAGGGATATGCAGAAACTTTTAAAAACGCAGACGGCACCGATGCCGGTAGTTCCATAGCTTTGCTGGTGAATGAATTAAACTACACCTGGGAACTGACTAAAAACGCACGCATTGGTATCCCGCTGGGTAAAAAATCCCTGAACGTACCGCTGCCGGAAAAAACCGAAGCCTACTACAGCGGGCTTTCCCTTGATCTTGCCGTGTTGAACATGATGCAAATCCAACGTGTTTTCACCGGCGAATCGGCTTCGGGCATAGCGCAGGGCCCCGGCTTGAAAGCCTATCTGGACAAGCTGGAGGCTAAACATTCCGGCAAGCTTTTGTCCGATACCATTCTTGCCCAGATTAATCATGCCATCGCCAGTACCCTGCTCATTCCCAATCCGCTATCAGAGGCTGTTGTCCAAAACCCGCAAGCCGTGGATGATGCCTACCGGGAAATTCAAAAAACTGTTGTGTTGCTTAAAACGGATATGCCCTCCGTGATGGGTATTCTGATTACCTATCAGGATTCTGATGGTGACTGATGAAAGCGATGGCTTGCCGGATCAAGAAACCAGAGTTTCGGGATGAAAGATAAACACAGACAGCAGCCCCGCGTGAAAAGACTCTTGCTTCTTCTCAGACAACAAAAGGTAAAAAATCTTGCAGACTTTATATCACAAAACGTTTCCATAGCTCCCCTTGCGGTTTTCCGGATACTTTTTGGGGCAGTGATGCTCATGAGCATCATCCGTTTTGCCTTGAACGGCTGGATTGAAACGCAATTCATCCAACCCACCTTTTATTTTCCCTACTATGGCTTTGACTGGGTACAACCCCTGGGCAAACCAGGCACCTACCTGTTGTTTACCGTTATGGGGATTTCAGCCTGCATGATCATGCTGGGGTGGTATTACAAGCTATTCAGTGTGCTCTTTTTTCTCACTTTCACTTATGCCGAGCTGATAGATAAAACCAATTATCTCAACCATTACTATTTCATCAGCATTCTTTCCTTCTTGCTTATTCTCCTGCCGGTTCACAGAAGTTTTTCACTGGATGTCCTGCGCCAACCACACATCCGACTCCCGCATGTTCCACGCTGGATGATTCTGACGCTTCAGCTTCAGGTGGGCATGGTATATTTTTTTGCAGGTATCGCCAAATTAAATCCCGACTGGCTGTTTGATGCTTTGCCACTGAAAATCTGGTTGCCCGCCCGGTCAGACATCCCTGTTATCGGCTGGTTATTTGATTATCTATGGGTTGCCTATGCCATGAGCTGGATGGGTGCCCTGTATGACTTGCTCATTCCTTTTCTGCTTGCATTCCGAAAAACCAGATCTGCCGCTTACCTGCTTGTCATCATCTTTCATCTTATGACCGGCATGCTTTTTCAGATTGGCATGTTCCCTTACATTATGATTCTGCTCACTACCATCTTTTTCTCCCCAACATTCCATGAAAAATTTATTCAAGCACTTCAGGCTCTTATTCCGCAAGGAATTAAAACGGCCTCCGAACCTGGTAAATGTATTCCTGCCGTTGGTGCTAACGATCAAGCAACAGCTGGCAGTTATCTGTTAAGAACAAAGGTCGTTAAAGTGATTTTGCTGGGGCATTTTTTCATTCAAGTGCTACTGCCTTTTCGTTATTTGCTCTACCCGGGCCATTTGTTCTGGACAGAAGAAGGATATCGCTTCTCCTGGCGTGTGATGCTGATGGAAAAGGCAGGCACAGTTTTCTTCTATGTTACAGATCCCGATACGGGCACTACCGATGAGGTGGACCCTTCTGATTATCTGACACCCCAGCAGGAAAAGATGATGTCAACCCAACCGGACATGATTCTGCAGTTTGCCCACTATCTGGCTGAGGTTTACAGAAAAAAAGGCATCCGCAATCCTGAGGTGCGGGCACACAGCTATGTTTCGCTGAATGGACGCGGTAGCCGTCCCTATATTAACCCCCGGGTGAATCTGGCTGCAGAGAAAGAGAGCTTTAAACCCAAATCATGGATTCTTCCCTTTGAAGAAGATGAAAATAAAGGTATAGCGCGGTATGAATAGGTTGCGTATTTTTTTACAGGCCATCAAAAAATATGTCATCGGGATTATGGGCATCCTATTGTTGGGTCTGTTTAGTCCTGCAAGGGGGCAGAGTCTTTCTGTGTACGGGCTGGTGACCGATCGCCAAAGCGGTGTGGCTCTGGAAGGGGCGTATGTTGTTGTGGACTCTCTGAACCACCACACTACTACAGACCCAAGCGGTAAGTTTAAAATTGAAGGCCTCCTGCCAGGAGAGTACACGCTGTTGGTCAGCCATCTTGGTATGCAGCCGGTTCTCAAAAAAATTCATTTGCATGGGAAATCCGTGCAGGTGAATATTGAAATGGACTCCCTGATAAAGACTCTTTCCGAAATCACGATTAACAGCAGGCCTACAAACCAGATAAGCGCTGGCTTTCTTAACAACATTGAAGGCACCTCTATTTATGCAGGGAAAAAAACCGAGGTGATACGGGTCGGAGAAACCTGCGCCAACCTGGCATCCAATAATAGCCGCCAGATTTATGGACGCATTGCCGGACTTAATATTTGGGAGAGTGATGCCGGTGGCCTCCAACTGGGCATTGGCGGCCGGGGGCTGAGCCCTCACCGCACCAGCAACTTCAACACCCGCCAAAACGGCTACGACATCAGCGCTGACGCCCTGGGCTATCCCGAAAGTTATTACACCCCTCCTGCAGAGGCTATAGAACGGATAGAACTGATACGTGGAGCTGCGTCACTGCAGTACGGAACGCAATTTGGGGGAATGCTGAATTTCACACTCAAAACTCCTCCTACCGATAAGGTATTTTCATTTGAGACGAGAAATACTGCAGGCTCCTACGGCTTTTTCAGCAGCTTCACCAGCCTGGGAGGTACCAAAAAGAATTTCAGCTATTATGGATTCTACCAATACAAAAGAGGCAACGGCTGGCGTGAAAACAGCGCTTTTACATCTCATACGGCTTATCTGAGTCTTTCTTACCGAATACATCCGAAGCTGAAAGTGCAGGCCGATTACACACTCGCCCGATATCTTCAGCGGCAGCCTGGTGGACTCACTGACGCACAGTTTCAGGAAAATCCCCGTCAATCCACCCGCGAGCGCAACTGGTTTCAGATTAAATGGAACATACCCGTGTTGATGGCCCAGTATGACATTTCACCCAATACCAAAGCCGACCTGCGAACCTTTGCGCTTATAGGTGAGCGCAACGCCCTCGGATTTCTGGGAACACCCAACCGGGCTGATCCAATGGAGGAAAGAGACCTCATTTCCACTCAATTCCGTAACTGGGGGAGCGAACTACGATTACTGCATCGCTATACACTTTCAGGGAATTACTCGGCTCTCCTGACCGGAGTGCGTCTGTACCAAGGCAAAACACATAACAAACAAGGCATGGCTGATGACGGATATGATGCAGACTTTCACTTCCTGTCAGGCAATGAAAACATCCTGAACGCACATGACTTCCCCAGTTTTAATGCTGCATTATTTGCCGAAAACATCTTTGCCGTATCAAAAAAGTTTACCATTACTCCGGGAATGCGGATCGAATATATCAGCACACTTTCAAAGGGCTTTTTTGTTGAAGTCAACTCTGATCTGGCAGGAAACGAAATATCCCGACAGACATTTAACGACAGTCAGAAAAACCAACGGGTTTTCATTCTTGGTGGCATCGGCATGAGTTACAAGCATCGCCCGGAGGCAGAGTTTTATGCAAATTTGTCGCAGAACTACCGGGCAATCAACTTCAATGATCTGCGCATAGTAAATCCCAATTTCCGTGTAGATGCTTCCCTGAAAGACGAAAAAGGTTTCTCGGCCGACCTGGGAGCCAGAGGAACCCTTAAAAACTGGCTCTATTATGACCTGAGCACATTTGTTATCCGCTATCAGGACAAAATCGGCTACATATTAAAAGTGGACAGCTCCCTTTTTACGGTGTACAGACTGCGCACCAATGTTGCTGATGCCTATAACTACGGACTGGAATGTGCAACCGACCTGGACATCCTCAGGGCTATTAATGAAAATTCACCGCATAGCTTATCCCTTTTTGCCAGCTTCACCATCCAGAACGGGGTTTACAAAGACTCGCGCGAACCGGCTTTTGACGGCAAAAAAGTGGAAATGGTTCCCGGCACGATACTCAGAACGGGAACAACCTATCGCTACAAAACCCTGAAAATGTCTTTGCAATACTCCTATACTTCACGACACTACACGGATGCAACCAACGCTGAGTTTACTGCAAATGCGGTAAACGGAGTTATACCTGCATACTACGTTATGGATTTCTCTGTAGAATACGCCTTCAGGAAATGGGTGGCTTTGGCAGCAGGAATCAACAACCTCACCAATAACCGCTATTTCACACGCAGGGCTGACGGCTATCCTGGGCCGGGCATCATCCCGGCTGATGGCATAACAGCTTACGGCACCCTTATTATTAAACGGTAGGTTCCTTCAGCATCCAGGTACATGTATTTCTCAGTGCATAAAAATTTATTTTTAGATTTGCCTAAATTTATTTTTAGCCACACATCAAAATGCATCCGGGAGTTTGGGTTTTTCTCTTCATCACAACTGTGTGCCTAAGGGCTACAGCTCAAGACGGGCCAATAGAACCTGACCGCCCCGACCAGTCTGAAAGTGCAGCGCTTGTTCCGCCAAGGCATGTACAGGTTGAAACAGGATTTTCCTTTGAAAAAGGAAAGGATTTCAAACTTATTACCCACCCTGCTCTGCTCTTACGCTACGGAGCTTCGCGTTACTTTGAGCTACGCCTTGCCCTGGAGGCCCAATCCCTCTATGCAACTGGCAGCCATGCCAGCTGGCTATCAGGCTTTGTCCCCCTTGAAATAGGAGTCAAGATCAATCTGGCTACCGGCCAAAAAGCAAAACCTTCAGCCTCTCTTATTAGCCACCTGATTATTCCTCAGGCTGCCAGTGAGGGGTTTCATAGTCCCTATGTTGGCTGTATATTGCGTTTGGCTATGCAGCATGCTTGCACCGAATGGTTTACCCTTAGCTATAATGTAGGAGCTGCATGGGAAGGTGAAAGCGCGGAACCTATTTTCCTCTATACACTTACTGCCGGATTTGCACTTACTGAATCTTTCGGTGCATTTGCTGAGACGTACGGCTTCTTTCCTCAAAAGGCATCGGCATCGCATCTGTTGGATGGAGGTTTTACCTTTCAGCTGAAGCCTTTTCTGATGCTGGATATTTCAGGGGGCTGGAATATCACAAACCGGTCTTATTATGCCGGCACCGGATTTTCCATCAGGCTACCGAATTAGCACACAATACCAGAGGCATTGCTATTACTGCTGGATCGCTGACTAAAAACGAACAAGCAAAACATCTGAATAGATAAAGCCGGATAAGAAGAAAATCAGCAGAAGCTCCTCTTTTGCCTGGCAAAAGGCCGGTAGTTAAAAGGCAAGAAGAAACATGAATACATTCGGGGATAGCACCCAAAGTGCAATAATTCATTAATTCATTAACGGACCCGACAAAAGCCGCTATATCTGCACACCCGCGCAGTGGATGCTGCTCGTTGAACGATTGTTTTTCCTCAGGTCTTTTTTTTTTTTGCTTTGTGGCAGTGAAATAAGCTAAAATTCGCTACTGCGCGAAGCCGCTAAGCGCTCGCGCAGATCAAGCCCATAACGCAGCGCATATTGTTGAGCAGTTTCGTAACCGGCATCGGCATGCCGAATAATACCCAGAGCCGGATCATTATGAAGTACTCTGCGCAACCGCTCTTCTGCATCAGGTGTGCCATCAGCTACAATCACCATACCCGCATGCAGGGAATAACCAATTCCCACCCCTCCTCCATGATGAAAGGATACCCAGCTGGCGCCTCCGGCCGTATTGATCAGCGCATTCAATATAGGCCAGTCGGCAATAGCATCAGACCCATCCGGCATACCTTCGGTTTCCCGATTTGGGGAAGCAACGGAACCGGTATCCAGATGATCACGGCCGATAACGATGGGGGCTTTCAGCCTTTTATTTCTGACCATATTATTGAAAGCCACTCCGGCCAGTTCACGCTCGCCCATACCGAGCCAGCAGATACGTGCCGGCAGTCCCTGAAAAGCGATTTTCTGCTGCGCCATTTTTATCCATCGCGCCAGGCCATTGTTTTCCGGAAACAACCTGAGCAATTCTTCATCCGTGGCATAAATATCTTCCGGGTCACCGGAAAGAGCCACCCAGCGGAAAGGGCCTTTCCCCTCACAAAACAGCGGCCGCACATAGGCGGGCACAAAGCCGGGAAAGTCAAAAGCATCTTTTACATTGCGCTTATCAAGAGCTTGTCCGCGGATGTTATTGCCATAATCAAAAGTAACAGCCCCGCGCTTTTGTAATGCGAGCATCAAGGTAACGTGGCGGGCAATAGTATCCAGCGCCAACTGGCGGTATTTTTCCGGGTTTTCTTTTCTCAGCCGAAGGGCTTCTTCCACCGTGAGCCCCTGAGGCCAGTACCCATTCAGTTCGTCATGCGCTGAGGTTTGATCGGTAAGAGAATCGGGAATAATATTTCTATCCAGCAGTGTCTGCAACAAGTCCACAGCATTGCACACTACACCGATGGAAAGGGGCTGTTTTTTTTCCCTGGCTTCCAGCGCCCAACGAATGCCTTCATCTATGCTCCGGGTCATTTTGTCCAGATAGCGTGTTTCCAGCCTTTTTCTGACCCGCCATTCTTCCATCTCAGCTGCCAGACACACGCCTTCGTTCATAGTAATAGCCAGCGGTTGCGCTCCACCCATACCACCCAGGCCGGCAGTTACATTCAGGCGTCCTCTCAGTGTACCTCCAAAGTGTTGGTTTGCCAGCGAGAGAAAAGTTTCGTACGTGCCCTGCACGATACCTTGTGAGCCGATGTAAATCCAGGAGCCGGCCGTCATCTGTCCGAACATAATCAGGCCCTTGGCTTCCAGTTCACGGAAATGTTCCCAGGTAGCCCATTTACCCACAAGATTGGAATTGGCAATCAGTATTCTGGGGGCATCTTTATGAGAGCGCAGAATGCCCACTGGCTTGCCCGACTGCACCAGCAGGGTTTCGTCATTACCCAAATCGCGGAGTGCCCGCACCAGCAGGTCAAATGCCTCCCAGTTGCGGGCAGCCTTGCCCGTACCACCATATACAATGAGCTCCTCAGGACGCTCAGCGACTTCGGGGTCCAAATTATTATACAGCATGCGCAGAGCTGCCTCCTGTATCCAGCCCTTGCAGGTAAGCCGTGTTCCTACGGGTGTTTTTACTTTAGGAGGACGAAGGATTTCCTGCATCATACAGCTGTGTTTTATGACTCTGCTATACGCCTTACGCCTGTATTTGTGGGGTTATAATACACTTTGATCACAGCAGTATCGTTGAGAAAGTTAATCGCGTCAATGTCAATTTCGGTGATTTCAAGTCCGGTGCGTTCCTGAAGGTCGCGAAGAAGCTGCTGCCGCTGGTCAGGTTTTATCAATTCAATTTTTTCATAAGTAATCACCTTAAAGCCCTGCGGTGTGCGTAGCCACAGATTTTCCAGTATGAAGATGAGCAGTACGATAACCCCATTGGCAACCAATATTTCACCCCAAACGGCCCGTGAAGGCCCCAGTGCGTTGATGATTGCTAACACTATAACCGTAAACAAATAGGTCATCTCTTTTATCGGAATGGTTATAGTGCGATAGCGCAGGATGCCAAAGAGGGCAAATAATCCAAATGCAAAACCTACCGACAGTTCCAGGGAATTCATAAAATGGCATACCAGATAAACAAGCAGATTGAACACGAAAAAAGTAAACAGGTAATCCTTATCCTTATGACGCGGAAAATAGATTAAACGGACGATGATAAACGTTACTGCAATATCTATGACAAGACGCAACAGCAGAAGAAAAAGGGGATTTTCCGAAATGCTCATAATTTATTTATAAAGTTATTTTTTTTAATCTTCTGATCAAGGGTTTAAACCGGTTGTATTTCACATGTGGATGCAACAGGGCTATTCCAAGGCAGTATTTGCTAATAGAAGCCGGATATATTCCTGTCTGCCTGCAAAGCCGGAAAAAGTCAGAATGGGTGCTGCGTTTTTTTTGCTTCACTTCTGCTATAACCAACCGGTTGAAGCTGATTGCCTGCGTCTGCAATTGCATCCGCAGATTCAGATCAAAGGTTATTTTCTCGGGGCGATGACGATGCACCAGCGTTATCCGGTCTAAACCAATACGCAGGGAAGGCAAGAGACTCTTTGCATGCAAGCCTGTTGTGGAGTTAATCGTTTCCTGCAGATGATATGGCACAAAAAGGCTCTCCTGCTGCACGGAGAAGCGTTTTTTTATTCCGCGTCCTTTGTTGTCTTTTGATTTTATTTCAAACACAACCGTACCACTGTCAGCATAACTTCTGAAACGTAGTTTATGCCTTACAGCCCAGCCGTTATGATGCCGATAATAGCATAGATAATCAGAAGTATCAAAATACAGCGTTTCGTAATGAAAAAAATACTTTTGACCGATTTTCAGAAGCAGGTAGTCTGTTGAAAGGCATCTGAGCAGGTGAGGGAGTTGGTTTTCACGCAGTAAAAACTTAAAATCATAGCGAGAGGAAAAATCCAGTTGCTCCAGCTCATCCAGTCTGATAAGGTCAAATGTATCCAGCAAGCCGTCCATTAGCCGTTATAAAGTATAAAAATGCAGTTTTTTATTCTGAAAAAACATTCGCCCATGACAGGAAAAGCCTCATTTTAGCTAACTTTAAACCACATGTATAGTACATACATTCTTTCTTTTCTGTGATGAAATTAAGTCGTTCTCTGCTGCTGATAGTTCTGCTGGTAGGGGGATTCGGCAAATGGGCCGTTGCTACCCACAACCGGGCAGGTGAAATCATATATGAAGTCAAAGGCTACCTGACTTACAGCGTAACCATCATTACTTATACGAAAACCAGTAGTCGCCTGGCTGACAGAGATACCCTGGAACTGCATTGGGGTGATGGCACCGTTGAAAAGGTACTCAGAACAAACGGTCCCCGAGGAGGCCCCAATAACATTCCTCAGGGCGTAGAACTGGAAAACGACATTAAACGCAACGAATACCGCACCCCGGTGCCGCACACCTATGCAGGACCTCTCCCCTATTACATTATTTCAGTTCGGGATCCCAACCGCATTGACAACATCATCAACATCCAGGGTGGGGCATCGGTGGATATTGCTTTTTATCTGGAAGATACCCTGGTGGTGTTTAATCCAACTTTTGTGGGCTACAACAACTCCCCCATTTTGCTTTATCCTCCCATTGACTATGCCAATCGGAATGACACGTTCTATCATAACCCAATAGCCTTTGATCCGGATGGAGACAGTTTGCATTTCAGACTTGTGCCGCCCAGAAGCGCCTCGGGTGTTAATGTACCTGCCTATCAGTATCCTGACCAGATAAATCCGGGCATCAACAATCAGTTCACGATTAACTCCCAACACGGGGGAAATCATATGGGCTACACCTCAGCGTCCGGGCATCTATAACATTGCCATTCTTATCACCGAATACCGCAACGGCATTAAAATGGGCACCATGGTGCGGGATATGCAAATAATTGTGCTGGATGAATTAAATGACCCGCCTCAAATAGCGGAATTTGAAGACACCTGTGTTATTGCAGGCACATTGCTTACAAAAACCGTTACGGCCAGCGACAGAAACACGGGACAAAGCGTTGAAATTACTTCGGCCGGAGGTCCTTTTGAGCTAAGCATAAGTCCGGCAAGATTTACCGCACCAAGTCCGGATAATCCCATTAGCGGTTTATTTGAATGGCAAACCACCTGCCATCATATCAGGAGGCAGTTTTATTCGGTGATTTTTAAAGCCAAGGATAGCTACCCGGTGCCCCTGGTTGACCTCAAAACCTGGATTATAAAAGTAATTGCTCCCCCGCCTGAAAACCTGCAGGCAGTTTCACAGAACAACTCCATCCTGCTGACATGGGAAAATCCTTATGCGTGCGATGCGGTGGAAGACTTTATCGGCTTTTCCATATGGAGAAGAAACGGCTCAAATGATTTCACCGTAGACACCTGCGTACCCGGCCTGAATGGAAGAGGCTACACCAAAATTGCTCAAAATATTATGAGCTATAGCTTTGTGGACAGCGGCTTGCAGCGCGGCAACATTTACTGCTATCGTGTGCTGGCCGAATTTGCCAAGCGGACTGAATCGGGACTTTTTTACAACAAAGTAGAAAGCCTGCCCTCTAATGAAGCCTGTGCGGAGCTGTCCCGCAATGTACCGATAATTCATGAAGTGAACGTATTGGTTACGGATGTGAATAACGGAGCTATTGAAGTTTCGTGGTACAGACCAGTAGCCGACAGTGCACTTACCCCTCCTTATCGCTTTGATGTTTATCGGTCTGATGGGTTTTTATCCAACAATCCGGTTCTTGTGCGGTCATTTACCAATAATATTTTGGGCAACCTGGATACCACGTTTATTGATACTCCTCTGAACACTGTGGCCCAACCCTACACTTATGAAGTTGCATTTTATGCCAGCGATGTGGAAATCGGGAAAAGCGATGCAGCTTCATCGGTGTTTATACAAACGGTTCCTTCATCCAATCAGGTTGACCTCTCCTGGAATGAAGAGGTGCCCTGGATCAATTATAGTTATGTTATTTACCGGAGAAAACCGGGTGGAATGGCCTTTGATTCGCTGACCACCGTTGGCGTTCAATCCTATACAGATGCGGGGCTTATTAACGGACAGGAATACTGTTACTATGTCAAGAGCATTGGCCGGTATTCTTCACCTGATTTGAGTGACACCCTGGAAAACAACTCTCAGGAAAAATGCGAAATTCCGGTAGACATCATTCCGCCATGCGCTCCTGTACTGGAAGTAAACAACAGTTGCCAGGGTGAAACAGAAGTACAGCACTCTCCATGCAAACAGCCTGCTCTGGAAAATTTCCTCACCTGGACCAACCCGCAGGATGCCGCCTGCGATCAGGATATGGTGGAGTATCGCATTTATTTTGCGCAGACTAATCGCGATTCTCTCCAGCTGCTCACCACTGTATCGCATGCCCAGGGTACATCCTACACCCATTTCCTGGACCACTCTATAGCCGGATGCTATGCCGTTTCGGCTGTGGATACCTATGCTAATGAAAGCCCGCTGAGCAATATTGTGTGTTTGGATAACTGTCCCTGTTACGCCCTGCCAAATGTGTTCACACCTAATGGTGACGGACATAATGATTTATTCACCCCGTTTGTGGACTCCCTTACAGGCAAACCTATGCATCGCTTTATTGAAAAAGTTGATTTCAAAGTATTCAACCGCTGGGGCACTCTGGTTTTTGAAACCCATAATCCTGATCTGAATTGGGACGGCACCGACATCAATACCGGGAAACCGGTCAAGGAGGGGGTTTATTACTACGTATGTTCGGTGTATGAAATACGCGTAGATGGGGTAATCAAAAATTCCAAGCCGCTCAGTGGCTTCATTCATCTCATCAGGGGTAATTACAACTAATTTCCACTCATGTTCACCGGCATCATTGAAGCCATCGGGCA
Source organism: Chitinophagales bacterium (assembly GCA_026003335.1). Lineage (NCBI taxonomy): Bacteria > Pseudomonadati > Bacteroidota > Chitinophagia > Chitinophagales > Chitinophagales bacterium. The sequence goes on from BPHB01000002.1 coordinate 248,403, forward strand.
GGTTGTACATACCGAGCAGCGCCAGTCTAATCTGCAGCTCACCATTCGCTCTTCTTTTTCCCCGGAGCTTAAGCCTGAGCAAAGTGTGGCGCATAACGGTGTATGCCTTACAGTTGTTGGGGTTTCCGGCAATACCCATCAGGTGGAGGCAGTGACAGAAACTTTGAAACGCACCACTCTTGGCCGGCTTACCGTTGGCAGCTATGTGAATCTGGAACGCGCCATGCCTGCACAAGGGCGCTTTGACGGACATTATGTGCAGGGACATGTTGACCAGAAAGGCACCTGCCTGGCCATAGACGATATGGACGGCAGTAAAAAATACTGGTTCAGCTACCGCCCTGAAGAACATGCTCTATTGACAGAAAAAGGCTCTATTTGTGTAGATGGTGTCAGCCTTACGATAGTGGACTGTCTGAAAGATAGCTTTTCAGTGGCGGTCATTCCTTATACGTTTGAACAAACCTGCTTTAAATTTTTAAAACCAGGAGATACGGTAAATCTTGAATTTGACATTATCGGGAAGTATGTCATTGCAGCATTGAAGCAACAAAACCTCTACCGGCCGTCAATGACATAGATATCCATCACAGTATGTGCGGTATTCTTTAGAAAGAGCGCCTCATCCTGCGATTGAATTTCAAAGGGCAGATCTTTCCTGAACACGGATAGCGAGCTGCCACCCGGCAGAAGAGAGCCCGCGGGGAAAAAGTATTTGCCGCTTTTAGCTTTGTTTTCTATATACCAGCCGGATATGTTGTAAGCTTCATCAAAGTCGTTTTTCACCGTAACGGTTTGGGTATCAGCAGAAGCGCTTTCAATAAAGACCAATCCATTCGGCTTACATCCGCTAAGCATCAGCAGAAAAGTCAGACATCCCAAAAGCAGATTCAGGTGTTGCATGATCAACGCGCCAGATACATTTTACCGAATCCACGATGAAAGTATTTGTCAATTCCGGCTTCGCTGCGATGCTTGATAGGCTCGCCATCAATTTTAGCCACCACCCGGTAGAGATATAAACCGTTAGCCAGAGGATCACCAAACGCATCGGTACCATCCCATGCATATTCGGTTATATTTCTCCCCACACGGATAGGGCCAAGCTCAGCTTGTGTCAGTTCGCGAACCACTTTACCCGAAACAGTCAGTATCTGAATTTTAAAAAAGTCAGGAGGCCGGCTGCCGGTGAGTGTAAATACAAAGCGCGTGGAGGAAGTAAACGGATTAGGATAATTCAAAACGTGAGAAATGGTAGACTCATTTATTACTTCAAACGAAATGCGGTAATCGATGCCATCTTTCAGGCCATAGGTTCCTGAAATATTACGGCTGCGGTCTTTAGCCTGCACCAGCATGGTGTAAACGCCATCTTTGTCAAAAGTCTTGTTGATTACCACGCGGGCGGTATTGTCACTTCCCGATATGGAAGGATAAAACTTCATGATTACCCCGTCATATTGCATTTTTTCCTGATTACCTTGCTCATCAATGAAAATCACATGAATCAGATCATTGGTATCCAGCAATAGATAAGGATTCTCATCTTTCAGCATGATTTGAATTTCAGGCCGGGCAGATACTATGTCTCCGTCCATAATATGTATTCCATCAAAGGTAACATCCAGTATGGGATTTATTTTATCCCTGCCCATTCCGAAAGTAAGGATACCAATGTTGTTATAATGAAACTGCTCGGGCTGGTCATTATCGGGATTGGCTTCTATAATAAGGGTATTGAGTTCACCCAAACAGTCACAATCGGTGTTGAAAGACCAGTTCAGCTGCATTGTTTGCAGCGCCCGAAGAGAATCATACCTGACATATTCCACCACGGGTGATTTGCCGGTGCTGAGTAACGTATACTTTACCAGTAGACTATCCATAGACACATCCGTAACGTTGGTAATGGCTACCGACAGGTTCAGGTAATCACCCAGGTTGAGGGTATCATTAAAAGAGAAGTGAATATTGGGGCTTAAAGCGGCCTCCGGCACTTTCTTGTAAAGAATTCTCCAGTAGTCAAGCTGGGAAGGAGTACGCGATGAGTCATCTTCAGCATCCAGCTCCAGTTTGATAAACGGGTACATGGACGCCTGGATAAAGTCAATCATAGTATCCAGAGCTTGCATGCCACGGTATATTTCGGTTTCCAGGCCGTTATAGTCCAAGCCGATAATACGCAGTTGCTGATTATCAAAGGAGGGGCTTTCCAGATGATGATATTTCCAGTGAGCGCTATGCCATTCGGTTGCCGGCCCGATAGCAGGAGTCAGAATTTTCCCTCTGTTCCAGGTAGCCGTAAAGCTGACAGAAAACGTCAGGATATCAGTTTTGCTGTATCCTCGTTTTTCCTGTGTCAGGGAAGGATTTCCTTTCTGCGTAAAGAAAACCCAGGGAGCGCTGCCATTGCAGCTGGTACAGGCAAGGCTATCAATAAGCGTGGAGCCCAGATTTCTGAATGCATTTACAAGATCGGGTATCCAGTCGGAATAAGCCGGGCGATTGACACTGTAAGCAAGAATATAAAAACCATTAGGCACACTGTCCAGAAACTGAACAATTTTATTCATGTAACATTGATTCGATGAGTTATTGATGCCGGCAGTGGGGAAGTCAAAAGCAAAAAGGTCACGAAACTTGCAATGGATATTTCCATAGCGTTGATTTATTGCATAGCCGGAGCATCCTCCGGAGCTCGTACGGTCAGTCAGTTTACTCACCCAGGGCTCACCGGTAAGGGAATCAAAAACGGCAATCACAATGCCGTTGTCAAAACCTCCTGTTCCTCCACAGTTCCAGCGATGTTTCAGCCCATCATTCATGTGATAAGCAATCTGATCGGCAGGAACACTTCCTCCGTAAAATGTTGCAGTACCTGTTTTGACAGAGATGGTTTTCAGGTCGCCTACAAACTTGAATTGCCGGTCGTTATCCACATACATGTTTGTATAACCGTCTTTCAGAAATTGATAATAGTGCGATTGATTCCACCCCGGATATTCATCTTTCAGGTAAATAAAAGAGCTGTTGTTCCACTTCTGATTCCCCCCGTTGGAAGAAGGATCAGGCCCAACTCTCCAGTAATACACCACGCTATCCTGGAGGGTCAGGGGGGGGGTCCATTGGAGCAAACCTCCGGTTGAAAGGATGGGTGCAGAAGTTTTTTTCACAGGGCTGTTAAATAATTCCGTAGTGTCTATTTCCATAAGATAGGCACGCTGGGAACCAAAAGCGGTTGCTGTGGAGGCATAAAGCGTTACCGGTTGTGTCGGCACAATAGCAAACTCATAGGGTTGAATCGGAAAAGCATCTGAAGAAGTAATGTTCAGCGCGATATCCAGCAGTTCATTATTGGTTTCGGAGAGTTCAGCAATTTCACCCACACCGCCTTCAATACAAGGGTTGCCGTTTTCAGGATCTACTTTAACGCAGAAGCGATTTAACCCGAAAGCCTTGATGTCACCGGTAGGTATGGTAAACACCACTGTGTCTCTGAATAGCGTAGCCCTGATGCGTTTTACATAGGAAACACTGCCGTCTTCCGGATTTGGGAAGGTCCGGCTTACTACAACATCCAGGCTGTCATGTGTGGCTTTACCCAGGTTGGTAATCACTACTTTCAGGTCAAAGGAGGAGAGATTAGCGTTCACCAGAGGCGGGTCAAAAAAGACGGTTTGCGGCTCAATGACATAATCGGGTTTCGCATGGGGATTGATTTTTAGTCCCGGATCACCATGCAGGGTCATTTCTTCGGCTACAGCCTTTGTTATGGGGTCAAGCCCGATGGTTTCAATATCATTGATTGCTCCTTTAATGGAGCCTCCCAGTGTACCATGATAATTTTTATAACCGATATTACGATAGAAAGCCTCCGAGAACCGATTTAATCCCTGATCAGAAGAAAGACCGATAGTGGAAACAAATGCTATGGCTGCTTTTCGGGGAGTCAGTACAAAGTCTTCGCTTATGAGTGTATCCGGATAACTGGGATTAAAAATATTGCCGGTATAGCAGCCATTGGAAAGGATGATTGGATATTTTTCAAAGTTGCGATAATCGTCCGGGTCATCAATGGCTATGTCAAAGGAGTTGGCCGAAGAGTGCCCGAAAAAAGTGATAAGCGATACGCCCGAATTAATCAGGTCGCGGATAAAATCCGACTGCACAATTTCAATAGGGGTGGTTGTGGTCTTGTAAAAGGAATACACTTTGGCGCCATAGAGGGTATCTTCAATAATGTTTTTATAATTTTCCAGAAAGCTTCTATACCTTGCCTGTTGGGAGGATTCCTCTCCTCCGCCCATGTGCAACACGCGTTTCATCCACTCTTTTTTGGCGATGGTCTGATGCGGATCCCTTTCCTGATTATCCTGCTGCCAGAATTCATATGCTTTAACTTTTTCAAGGTAATCATTTATCTGCGAGCCTTTGTCCACCGAAAGGCGCCCCACGGCCACACGCGGAACAATGGATTGGTTGGTAGCCGCCAGCAGAATATCGGATCCGGGAGTGCCAAAAGTGGGAATGAGGCATTGGTTTAAAGCATCATTAGCTCCGGAACCTATGCGCATGGCAGGGTATTCCCGCCCCTTCCCGATAAGGAAGAGAAGCTGCGGCCGTATGCTCCAGTTATCTATGGCATAGGAAATAAAGTTGCGAATGGCAAGGGGATGCTTTTTTACCCCAAACGCAAATTGATCATAGAGCTCATCTATATCCACCAGAGCCACCTCGTGGCCGCCCCCTTCCTGGCTTTCCCGATACTTGGCATAGGCGCTCACATAATCATTGCCATTGCCATCGTCACGAAGAGAGGAATGACTGATAATAATATAATCGCCCTGCAAGCCAGGGTTGAGGTAGTTGACAAAGAATTTTTGCTGCATGCTGGTAATCGTACCAATATCTGAGGTTGACTGGCTGGTCAGCAACAGTTCACGCGCTCCGCTATTGGCTACAGCAGGCAGTTTAAACTGCAATGGAACACTCTGGCTGCCCACAATGCGGATATTATTCGTCAGGTCATACAATATCGGATCGGTATTCTTGAAATTAAATGCATTGATTTTTACATAGCGCTCTCCGCTTTTAGGTATCAATGTCATGTAAACCTTTGATTCGTTGGTGGAGAATATGAACTGCCGGGGATAAATCAGCTCAGCATAACAAAGAACATTTCGGTCAACCGAGCCGGTGCCTTTACCTTCAGCTTTAAAAATCATCCAGCTGGCAAGCTGTCCGTTGGGCACTGTCAGACTGAATTTATTCAGTGAAAAGCCTGTAAACTGAGTGTCCACCAACGCCAAATTATTCACGCTGAAAACCAGCCTATGCGGGGTATTTGAGATGCTGATAGCCGAAATATTCAATGTGGCGTTTACATTGCCGGTGTAAATTGCCGCGGGTGCAAGATTGAATGATAAAGGCTGTAACCCACTTCCGCTGCCAAACAGCGAGCCATACCCTTCTCCAAGCGCAAAAGCAGATTCATATACCGGGTCGCCACTGGGATAAAGAAAAGCGGCCGGCTTTCCGTTGCTGAAGCCCTGAGCATCAATAAGACGCAGGTAGTCTTCTACCCGATAGAGATGATAAGGCTCCTCCTGCGGCAGGTTATTAAGATTATTCGCACGATTGTCAAAAAATTTCCCCGCAACCGCCACATCCCATGTAAGGTAGAGCGAGAAAGAATCACGGAACAGGCTCAGGTAGGGATTGGGCTGATGACTCGGATCGCTATACAGATGCGCATCCAGCTCACCGCCCGGATCACGGGCATAAAACTCCAGATATTCTCCTGCAGCATCAATGAGGTTATTGCCATTGATGTCATGGAAATAAATAGGCACAGGCTGACCGTATTGAAACAATACAAACCGCTCTGATTTTACCACCGAAGCGTCTACCTGATAATCGGTGTTGAGTTTTTGAAAGGTAGAATACGGAATCCGGTATATTCCTTTGGAAGGCACTTTGAATTTGTAGTACGCCTTGCCGTACTCAATCCATTCATTGTTATACTGAGCCTCTGCAGTAGCCACAAAGACTGCTGTTAGAAGAAAGATAGCGATTACACTGCTTAAAAAGCGCATCGTTTAATTTTTCTTCTTTGGCTTTGGAATACCTAAATGCAATGAAACCACATGCGAATACAGGGCATCAGACTGATTGCCTATATCGGTAAATGCATAATCTACTCCAAAAGATTTTATCTGCAGGCCAATGCCAATGTTGGGCTGAAAAGTGGTGATGGCCTTGCCATCATCATCTGTTGACTTTTGAATATTGCCAATACCGGCACGCAAATAAACCAAACGGTTATAGTTAAGTTCCAGTCCGAATCGAGGATCAAAACTGACCGCATTGGTGCGAATGGGTACATTTCTTTTTTTATCCGTGGTCATCTCCACATCCAGCTCGGGCAGAATGAAAAAGCGGTTGCGTATATTAAACTCATAAGCCGCTCCAACGATGAATTTTGGTACGGTAATTTCCAGCGAGTTTTCGGGGATGACATTATCCGTTTTTGTAAGTATTTCCTTCTCCCGCTCTGTAAAGCTAAATGACCAAGCATTAAAGGTGCCGCTTACATCCCGGGCCATAATGCCCAAACGCCACTGCTTGATATCCATGGTAGCTGACAAATCAAGACCAAAACCCCAGGCTGTAGCAAAATCACCGGCTATGCGATAGATAACCTTTACGTTACCTCCCAGAGCCAGATGCGTTTCCCTTATCTTAAGCTTCTGCGCATAAGAGAGCATAAACGCCCAGTCAGCCACTGAGAAGGACTGCACATTATCGTAATTAATAGAGCCGTCATCTTCAAAAAGCTCCAGCGTGTTAGGGATGTCATCCACACCAAAGCGTATGAAAGAAAATCCTAAAAAACGATGGTAATCCTGCAAAGGCACAGCCACTCCTACATAGTCATATTTTGCAATGCCGGCAAAGTATTCTGCGTGCATAGCAGCAATGTCTACTACGGAGCGGATACGTGTCAAAGAGGAGGGGTTCCAATAAGTGGCTGTTGCATCGCTCACAGTAGCAACCTGAGCGGAAGATAATGCCAGGCCACGGGCTCCAACGCCAATATCCAGAAATGCATTGCTATACTTTCTTACCTGTGAAAAAAGAGTATGGGCCATCATTAAACAACAGGCCATCACAATCAAACGAGTGGGTTTCATCTATGAGCGATCTGTCTGTTTTACGAATATCCGGGTTCAAGTCTTTTGCGCATCTGCTCCAGGCATGCATCCAACTGTCCTGTATATAAACCTTCTACATTTTCCGTCAATGCCATCAGCAGGTCGCGCTCTATCCAGTTTACCTCTACCGGATTTACTCTTGAATAAATCCGCAACAACGCTGCAATAAAAAATTCATTATCCGGCAGTCTGATAAGATGCCTTGCCGTGCTAAACCTATTAAAGTTATGTAAAAAATCAGTACTTATCTCCTGCCTGCCAATGACGCACAGATATGCCGCAACTTCCTCCCCTCTTACCGCCTGCAGGTCGTCATACATTGATACGGGAAGGGCCGGATAAAGTTTAATCAGCCTGCGATCAAGCAATAGTTCCAGAAAAATATGCGCAAGAAAATAGGCTCTCTTACGCAGGCAGGAAATATCCACCATCAGCAGTTGGGTTTTTATCGTTGCACACAGCTCACGGAATAGTTCACTGTTGTGAAACAACGCATCGGCCTGATAATGTTTTCGGATTCCGCAATACAGATTATAGAGGTTATCCTGCACAGGCACCTGCGCAAAAACAGCTCTTCTGATCTTTCGGTTAAAATCCGGAATAAGGTCAGGAAAGAGCACCCCCAGCTTGAAATAAGGGGATGCATGATTGCGGTCAAAATAGTAATGCGATAGCAGGTGCATGCTAAGTATTAAAAGTAGCAATTTTGCAAGCGACCTGTGGGTCATATCTTTGTTAAAAGCATATTTTCAAATATGGATTTTATTGCTGAGCTGCGCTGGCGTGGATTGTTTTTTGACATGATACCCGGCACAGACAAACTCTTACGCGAAAACTTTGTTGCCGGCTATATAGGCTTTGACCCATCGGCTCCTTCACTGGGTATAGGCAATCTGGTGCAGATCATGCTGCTCCGCTTTTTTCAAAATGCAGGGCATCGTCCCGTAGCTGTTCTGGGTGGAGCTACAGGTATGATAGGCGATCCGTCCGGCAAGTCTGCCGAGCGCAACCTGCTGTCAAAAGAAACCCTGCTGGAAAATAAAGAACGCTTTAAAAAAGAACTTTCCCGCTTTATTGCCTTTGGCACAGGCAAAAACGACCCGCTGTTGCTGGATAACTACAGCTGGTATAAAGACTTTAGCCTTCTTGACTTCCTGCGTGACATCGGTAAGCATATACCAGTGAACTACATGCTTTCCAAAGACTCTGTAAAGTCTCGTATGGAAACCGGCATTTCTTTTACAGAATTTTCCTATCAGTTGCTACAGGCTTATGATTTTTACTGGCTTTTTACTCACCACGGAGTACGTCTGCAGATGGGGGGCTCAGATCAGTGGGGCAACATCACCACTGGAGTGGAACTCATCAGGCGACTGACCGGTGAGAATGCGTATGCGATTACTTCTCCGCTGATCACCAAACCTGATGGTACCAAGTTTGGCAAAACCGAGCAGGGCAATATTTTCCTTAACCCGGAACTTACTTCACCCTATCGTTTCTATCAGTTCTGGATAAATGTATCAGACGAGGAGGCTGAGAAGTACATTAAAATATTTACCTTCCTGAGCCGTGAAGTGATTGAGGAGCTTATCAGGGAACATCGCGCTGCTCCACATCAAAGAATTTTGCAAAAAGAATTAGCGCGTTCAGTAACAACCCTGGTGCATTCAGAAGAGGATTATCATAAAGCAGTGCAGGCAAGTGAAATTTTATTCGGCAAGGGTACGCAGGATGTCCTTCAGTCTCTGTCAGAGAAAGAGCTTCTGGATATATTTGATGGAGTACCCTTGTTTGAGGTGCCTGCTGGATTGTTTGATACTGGCACGCAACTCATTGACCTGCTGACCGAACATGCTGCTGTCTTTCCCTCCAGGAGCGAAGTCAGGCGTATCCTCCGGGAAGGCGGCCTGAGTATCAATAAAGAGAAAATGCATGATGAACACCGGCTGTTTACACGCAACGATCTACTCAACGAAAAATACCTGCTGATACAAAAAGGAAAGAAAAATTATTTTCTCATCGTGGCCCACTAAGCGGGGGCGGGGTTACCCCTGTATCGCTTTTATACCAGGCAGCTCTTTCCCTTCAAAAAATTCCAGCATAGCCCCCCCTCCCGTTGAAACGTAGCTTACTTCCGCTGCAAGGCCCACCTGATTTAAGGCAGCTACAGAGTCACCGCCACCAACCAGAGAAAAAGCGCCCTGCCGGGTAGCTGCAGCTATGGCCTTAGCTACCGCACGGGTGCCTGCACTGAAATTTTCAAACTCAAAAACACCCATGGGACCATTCCAGAGTATGGTTTTGGATTTCTGAATGACTTCCGAAAAATCCTGTATAGCCTTTTCTCCTATATCCAAACCCATCCAGCCATCAGGAATGGAACGACTGGGGGCAATCTGCGTGTGGGCATCATTGGCAAAGCGATCGGCAATGCGGGAGTCTTCCGGCAGCAGAATGGTGGTTTGTAACTGAGTTGCTTTCTGCATGAGTGCGCGTGCTGTTTCCAGACGGTCATTCTCTACAAGGCTTTTGCCCACATTTCCGCCCATGGCTTTAAAAAAAGTATAGGCCATTCCGCCACCAATCATGATGGTGTCCGCTTTAGTAAGCAGGTTTTCTATGATGAGAATTTTATCAGAAACCTTGGCGCCCCCGATAATTGCCGTAAAGGGCTTTTGAGCGTTTTTGAGCACCTTTTGGGCATTTTCCACCTCGGCTGCCATCAGTTTTCCGAACAGGCGTTTTTCAGGTGGGAAAAACCCGGCCACTACGGCAGTGGACGCATGAGCACGATGGGCACTGCCAAAAGCATCATTGACATACACATCGCCCAGAGAAGCCAACTCTCGTGCAAATTGTGTATCACCGGCCTCTTCTTCACTGTGAAAGCGCGTATTTTCCAGTAAAAGCACCTCTCCGGGCTTTAGCTGACGGGCAAGCTCCTGCGCAGAGGGACCCACACAGTCATCAGCAAATTTTACCGGACGATTTAAAAGTTTGGCAACATGAGAAACTAAATGTTTCAAAGAATACCTGTCTTCATATCCTTTTTTGGGTCTTCCGAAGTGAGACATCAGAATTACCGCCCCCCCGTCATGGAGGATCTTTTGAATAGTAGGCAGCGCTGCGCGGATACGGGTGTCATCCGTGATCTCATACCGCTCATTCAGCGGCACGTTAAAGTCTACCCTTACCAGTGCTTTTTGTCCGGAAAAGTTATAGGAATCAACTGTTTTCATTTCTGCTGAAATGGTTGCTGTAAAGACGATTGCAGATTAAGCCTGTCCCAGCCGGACAATCAGATCAGCTATGCGATGAGAATAACCGGCTTCATTATCATACCAACCGGTTACCCGAACCATACTGTGCATCACCATGGTTAATCCGGCATCAAAAATACAGGAATGTGGATCGCCAATGATGTCTGAAGAAACAATTGGCTCTTCGGTATATTTCAAAATGCCTTTCAGCGCACCCTCGGCAGCATTTCTAAAGGCAGCGTTCACCTGTTCTGCAGTAGGAACATTTTTGACAATTGCATTAAACTCAGTAACTGATCCGGTTATGGTGGGCACCCGCATAGCAGTGCCATGCAGTTTCCCTTTCAAATGGGTGAGCACCTTACCCACCGCAGAGGCCGCACCGGTAGATGTCGGCACAATGTTGTGGGAAGCAGCGCGAGCCCTGCGCAAATCCTTATGAGGCGCATCCTGCAGGCGCTGATCAGCAGTAAAGGCATGGGTAGTAGTCATCAGGCCATATTCCACCCCAAAAGCATCGTCCAGTACCTTCACCATTGGGGCCAGGCAATTTGTAGTGCAGGAAGCATTGGACACTATACGATCTTCTTTAGTTAGCATATGATCATTTACTCCCAATACAATGGTTTTGATATCGCCCTTTGCAGGAGCGGAAATAATCACTCTGCCTGCACCCGCTTTTAAATGCAACTCGGCTTTTTCTTTCTCGGTAAACTTCCCGGTGGATTCAAGTACAATATCTACACCCAAATCTTTCCAGGGGAGGCTGGATGGATCTTTTTCGGCAAACACCTTGATGAGGTCACCCTGAATACGGATACCTTCCGACTCAACGGACACCTCTCCAGCAAAGCGTCCATGGGCCGTATCATATTTAAACAGATGCGCCAGCGTAGGGGCATCTGTCAGGTCATTTACCGCTACTATATCTACATCCGGGTAGTGTTTTTTCAGAATGCGTACGGTTAACCTTCCGATTCTGCCGAAACCATTAACCGCCAGTTTTAATTTCGCCATAATTATAATTTTGCGCAGCAAAAATACAGGTAAAAACATTTATTTTTGCTGCTCCCTTTTCGGGGAATTTAAAAGGCCCGTTCGTCTAGGGGTTAGGACATCTCCCTTTCACGGAGAAAACACGAGTTCGATTCTCGTACGGGCTACGTTTCTGTTGCTGTTGGGCGCTTTCTGAATTCTTACTTGAGTGTAGCATCGTGTATCCAACCTCTTTGGGTCTGTTTGCGTAGGAAAGAAGTGCCTGCCGAATTGTTTTCCTTTTTGAAATAAACCGGCTAACTTGAAAGCATGCTTACTGAATGCAGTTCTATTTTAAAAATATAAAAATAAAAGCAGCCGTATTGTTGTTTGCTCTGGCTTTGATGCCGGTGGTTTCACAGGCTCAGGTGCTCCCTCCCAGTACAAATGTGCCGCTGGATCCTTTTTCATGGATTTTACTTGCTGGCGGGGCTGTCATTGCCGGTAAGAAGATGTATGATGATCGGAAAAAGAATTAGCATTTCCTGTTGTTATCCCATCCGTAAGTTTGCATTGCCTGTTTACTTTTCCCGGCTCACGCGGAACAGAAATTCTTTTTCTTCCTTGCTAAGGCTATCGTAACCTGAACGGGATATCTTATCCAGAATTTCATCTATGCGTTGCTGTTTATCGGGATCAGGCTCTGATTGCCGTTTCCGCCTTACTGTATTCTTGGTTTTATATACCATACGAGGCGTACTGCTGCGGATAAAACGTCTTTTCACCCAATCTGTCATCCGATAAAAAGGGATAGACCAGTCGTTGCCGTGCTGTAGCTGTTTTATAAACACGTAGCCCAGCAGTGCCCCTCCCAGATGGGCAATATGTCCTCCGGTATTCACATCGGGTATGCTCACCAGGTCAATAATCACCAGTACCAGGGCGATATACTTAATCCTTACAGGGCCGAGAAACAGGAGAAAAACCGTATAGTCCGGCACGAGGGTAGCGGCAGCCACCACTATAGCAAGCACGGCAGCAGAGGCTCCAAGAGCCCTGACATAAGGCATTTCAGAATGCAGGCCCGGAAAAATATTATAAGAGATTATCAGTAATAAAGCTCCAGTCAGTCCTCCGTAAAGATAAAGCGGCAATATTCTCCGGCTACCTATAAATTCCTGAATGATAAGCCCGAACCAGTAAAGCCAGAGCATGTTAAAAATCAGATGAAACACGCCCTGATGCATAAACATGTGAGTAAATAACGTCCAAGGGCTTTTGAGCAGTTGCCGGGTGTCAGCCGGCAGCATCACCCATTTTAAAATAGAAGCCACCAACTGTTCGGAGACCTGGCGGTCGGGATGTATAAGAAAAACGATGCCATGCACCAGGCCTACCAGCAGAAACACGGCCACATTGATCATAATGAGCCGGATAATAATGTTGCCGGATTGAAATTCCCGTTTTAAATCGTCCCAGATAGATACCCTTCCGTACATACCTTATACACACCGGTTTATTTCAATGAGTTTTCGTATGCAGAATTAAAAGAAGCGTCTTCTATTTGCCTTATTCCAATATCTGATCAGAATATAGGCAAACAACATTCCCCCGAGATGGGCAAAATGCGCAATGTTCATTCCTGCCCCCATGCCACCGATACTGCTCAGGCCGGCATACAGTTCAAACAAAGCGTAAAACAAAACAAAATATTTAGCTTTTATCGGTATGGGAGGAAAAAGCAGCATAAGCTGTGTGTTGGGGAAAATCATTCCGAAGGCCAGCAATACTCCGAAAACAGCCCCTGAAGCTCCCACAGTTGGGACGTTTGCCATAACAGCTCCAACCTCGGGACGCACAACGTAATGGATTTCCCAATACGTCACTCCGGAATGGAGGACGGCTGCTCCAAGTCCGCAAAAGAAATAAAAAAACAAAAACCGCTTGGGTCCCCAGATGTTTTCCAGCGCAGTGCCAAACATCCAGAGGGCAAACATGTTTGAGAAGATGTGCAGAAAACCTCCATGCACAAACATGTGCGTGACAAACTGATAGGGCCGGAAATAATCCGAGCCGATATAAAACAGTCCGAATCTGTAAAAGATCTTTTCCCCAAAAAGAATCGTAGCCAGATATACCAGCCCGTTTATGATAAGCAGGTTTTTTACCACATGGGGAATCGGATTAAACCGTGAGGGCTGATATTCATACATGGTCAATCAGGAGGTCAACTTTCCGGCTGGCTGCCTGGGTGAAAAAAGTTTATCAAGCTCTTCAAAGTCAAAGGTAATAAAGGTATTCTTTCTGCCCGGAGAAAGATAGGGTTGCTCGCATGCAAAAAGCTGATCTATCAAGGTTTGCATTTCCCTTACGGTAAGGGCCTTTCCTGCCTTGACAGCAGCCCGTTGTGACAGAGAACGGGCCAGACTTTCACGCGGACTCAGACGCAGCACGGTAAGATTGTTTTTATAATCTTCCAGAATCTGTTCCAGCAGAGCCTGCTGCTCTTCCCCATCTATCTGTATATCTGCCGGTAGCCCGTGAATAATAAAGCTATCCTGCCCGAACTCCTGAATGTCAAAACCAATGGTGTTAACATCGGATAGAATTTGCCGGAGCAAACTGGCATCATCAGGTGAAAAGTGTACAGTGCGTGGAAATAACTGCCGCTGTGTGCCCGGAGCATGACTGTTGAGTGCCCGCAAATATTTTTCATAAAGAATGCGCTCATGGGCAGCCTGCTGATCAATAACAATAAATCCTGACTTGATCTGCGATAAAATGTAGCGGCAATGAATCTGTATAGGGCGGATGGATGATTCTTCGGACGCAGGATCTTCCCCTTCCACCGACAAATCGCTGGGGAGTGTAAATTCCGTTTGGGTTTTCAACCCTATTTCATAAAGCTTTTCCCAGTTGGCTGTATCTCTTTTTTCCAAAAAGCCCGGTGACGCCCTTTCTGATGAAGGGCGGTTTGTCATAGCCTGCTGCTGTTGAGCCTGAATTTGGTTAAGACTCTGTTCCTGATCAAAATCCAGTTCCGGTGTAACGCTGAATTTCGCAAGGGCGTGTCGCACTGCTGCACGTACAAACCCGTAAACGAGTTTCTCATCTTCAAACTTTACCTCCAACTTGGCGGGATGCACATTTATGTCTATGCTGGAAGGATCAATATCTATAAACAAAACAAAAAACGGATAGCTGTTGGGAGGCAACAGGTCTGCATAATTGATAAAGACCGCATGGTTTAAATAATTATTTCTAACATAGCGGTTATTGACGAAAAAATACTGTTCCCCGCGTGTTTTTCTGGCAAAGGCAGGTTTACCTACAAAACCATATATTTTTACCACCCCTGCCTGTTCATTTACGGGAACGAGTTTTTCATTGCTGGCACTGCCGAAAACAGTAGTAATGCGTTGCCTCAGGTTGCCGGGCTTGAGGTGAAATATCTCCACCTCATTATTATACATGGAAAAAAAAATGTTCGGGTGGGCAAGAGCAACACGTTGAAATTCTTCAATAATATGGCGAAGCTCTGCTGCATCAGAGCGCAGAAAGTTTCTCCGTGCAGGCACATTGTAAAATAAGTTTTTTACGCTGATAATGGTGCCTGCAGGCGTCTGGCAGGGTTCCTGTGACCTGACTTCTGAGCCTTCCAGGTAGATGCACGTGCCCAACGGCTCGTCATGCAGCCGCGTTTTTAATTCAACCTGTGCCACGGCAGCAATAGATGCAAGCGCCTCCCCGCGAAAACCTTTTGTGCGGATGGAAAACAGATCGTCTACGCTGCTTATTTTGGAGGTGGCATGTCTCTCAAAAGCCATCCGCGCATCAGTTTCAGACATGCCACACCCGTTATCTATCACCTGAATAAGTGTTTTACCGGCATCTTTGACTACCAGCGTAATAGAAGTGCTGCCGGCATCTATGGAGTTTTCAAGCAATTCCTTCACTGCAGATGCCGGACGTTGAATGACCTCACCGGCAGCAATCTGGTTAGCTATAGAATCAGGCAACAGGTGAATTACATCCGGCATGGGCAGACATGAAGTTTTGCGCAAAAAGTTTCTGCAATTACCATTTCATCAGCACGCGATAACAAAAATAAGCGATAACCAAGAGGATGAGGATAAATCGCAGCCTTGACCTGGATATTTCCCGTTTCCTTGGACTGTGCATCCTGGAACGCATGGAAGTGAATTCATAAGAAAGCCGCACCTGTCGTTCGGCAACTTCAGGATTGTTACTTGCCTGGCGTGCCGCTTTCACCCGTATTTCCAGATCTTCACGCTCTGCATCGTAGTAGCGTGTCTGATAATTAAATTGCCTGGGGCGGGCGGTCTTGAAAAAACGGGAAAAGATCATCGCCTGTAAAGTTAGAAGGAATCTGTTTGCCTGTTTGTATCCTTCGTAAATCTTACTTTTTATTTAACCGGAGTAACACCACATCCCGGGGAGGCACACGCACGGAAAATTCCGGCTGCATTTCTTCCAGGTCGGCATGTTTCCACAGATCACGCATCAGGTATGTGGTTAGTATATTGAGTGCTGCCCATTGAATTGTTTTGCTGATTTCACGCTGCGACCGGTTCAGAAAACAAACGGCCAGATCATCGCCTGATAGATGTTTTATCCAGATTTCAAAATCTCCCTCATCCACGGCCTTGAAGCCCTGCCGGCCCAGAGAATCCTGATCAATTGCAATGACTTCTTTGTTGGTAAGAATAGCACGGATTTCAGGGGTCATCTTTCGCAGGTCGTTACCGGCCATTAGCGGTGCAGCGAGCATACACCACATGCTGAAATGCGCCCTGCTCTCATTCACCGTAAGACCGTCATTACCCACTTCAAGCATGTCAGGGTCGTTCCACCGATCCGGCCCTGCATAGCGTTCCAGACCCACCTGGCGATCAAGAATGCGCGTCCACCCGCTTAACACGCCAAAATATTTACGGCATGACCAGCAGTCGGTAATATCCAGCGTAGTGCGCCACAAATGCCCCACATCGCCCGCCCATAACCATGGCTGCGACCAACCCCATTCACAGATACTAAACACCACAGGTCTGCCGGCTGCATAAAGCGCATCCCGCATGCGGGTATACTGTTCAACCGGATCTAATCCGACATGATGGCACCAATCATATTTGAGATAATCCACACCCCAGGAAGCATACGTGCGTGCATCCTGCATTTCGTAGCGATGGCTGCCCGGCCTTTCCTGGCATGTTTTGCGCCCGGCACAGGAGTAAAGCCCGAATTTCAGACCGCGGGAATGAATGTAGTCTGCCAGAGCTTTCATGCCGGAGGGAAACTTCTTCGGATCGGCAACAATGTTCCCCTGCTCGTCTCTGTATGCCTGCCAGCAATCATCCAGAACGATATACTGATAGCCTGCGTCCCGCATGCCGCTTTCTACCATGGCATCTGCCATTTCCATAATGACCTTTTCATTCAGCCCATCACAGGCGAAGTGATTCCAGCTATTCCAGCCCATAGGCGGAGTGAGGGCAAGCCCCGAAAATTTCTGGGGGTAGGCAACACTCCAGATTGTCAGGCTTAAAAGAAATAGGGTTAGTTGTTTCATGTCGTGAAGTTACCCAGACATTGCAAATGCTTCAGCAGGATGGGTGTTTCAGGAGTTGCCATTTCTGAATTTTTCCAATCCTTCCTGCAGGAAACGGATGTAACGCTCTTTGTCGGGTGTGTAGCCGCGGGGAGTATTCAACAACTCCTGTGAAGGGGTCATCAGAACATAGTAAGGTTGTGAGTTGGTATTGAATGCACAGGCCTGATATTCGCTCCATTTGTTGCCCACTGTTTTAATCATTTTTCCGGTGCAGGGAGATACTTTCTGCTCTGACTTGGGTAAGGCCGTTTTGTCATCTACATATAATGAAATCAGCACATATTCCTCTTTCAGATACCTCAGCACTTCTGGCTCCACCCAAACATTTTCCTCCATCTTCCGGCAGTTTACACATGACCACCCGGTAAAGTCAATGATTACCGGTTTTTTAACCAAACGGGCATAGGCAATACCTTCTTGCAGATCCTTAAAACAGTTGATATCGTGCGGGCATTTGCTGCCGGTATCGCGCAGCGAGTAGAAAGTGGGAGGCGGAAATCCGCTGAGCAGCTTGAGCGGAGCCCCGGTAAGACCCGTACCCAGATAAATGACAAAGGCAAAAGTCAACGTTGCAAAGGCAGCACGGGGAAAGGATATGCGGGCTACCTTGCTGTCATGCGGGAATCGGATAAGACCAAGAATGTAAAGACCCATACACAGAAAGATGAGCATCCAGATGCCCAGGAAAATTTCTCTCTTAAGAAACCCCCAGTGATACGCAAGATCTACATTGGACAAAAACTTCAAAGCAAGCGCCAGCTCCAGAAAACCCAGCACTACCTTCACCGAATTGAGCCATCCGCCTGACCTGGGCAGGGTATTGAGCCATCCGGGAAAGGCAGCAAACAATCCGAAGGGGAGAGCCAGGGCCAGCGAAAATCCGAACATTCCCAAAAGTGGCCCCAGGTTGTTGCCCCGCATAGCAGCTTCTACCAACAAAGTGCCTATGATAGGCCCGGTGCACGAAAACGAAACCAGTGCCAGAGTAAAAGCCATGAAAAAGATACCAATCAAACCTCCTTTGTCAGAGGCTTTGTCTACCTTGTTTACCAGTGCGCTGGGGAAGGTTATTTCAAAGTAACCAAAGAAAGAAATGGCAAACACCACAAACACAACAAAAAACGTGAGGTTGAAAAAGGCATTACTGGCCATAGCATTCAGAGCATCTGCCCCCAGCATCTTGGTTACGGCAAACCCCACCAGCACATAGATGACTATGATGGAAATACCATATGTTATAGCATTGGCTATACCCTTGCTTCGTGTTTTGCTGGTTTTGGTAAAAAAGCTTACCGTCATGGGTATCATAGGAAATACACATGGAGTAAGCAGTGCCAGTATACCCCCTACAAAGCCAGCAAGAAAAATACCCAGCAGCGTGCGCTGATGTCCTCCATTATCGGAAACTGCAGATGCAATAGCAGCAGTATTGCCGCTGAATGAGAATTCCACGATTTGCGGAGGCAAACACTTTTCGTCATCGCAGGTCATGAATTCCAGGTAGCCTTTGACCACAGCATCGGGATTATTCAAACGGATACGCTGGATAAATGAGGCTTCTTCGGAATATTTTTTTACATACACTTCAAAAATGGGGTCCATACCTTCCACTTCTTTCTTGCCCCTCTCCTGTACTGAATCTATCAGGACATACTCTTCAGATTTTTCAAAGTGGAAAGAAGTAGGCACAGGGCGCAGGTCTTCTTCTGACCCACCGATGTGCTGGGAATAGAGGTACCAGCCCGAGTCAATTTTTGCCTCAAAGATGAGGTTATACTCCAGTTGCCCGGCAGCTTCTTTCCGGAATGACCACTTTACAGGCTCCAGAATGCCACCGGAAGTTTCTGATTTGCCCGATGCCGGATCCTGCGGAGCAGATGTTTCATCAAAGCTGAATTGAAACTCAACCTGAGCCGGAGGCAGGCACTTCTCCTCATCACAGGTCATAAATTCCAGATAGCCCTTAAGAGGCTTAGCGCCCTTTTCTACTTTCACTTTCTGGGAAAAGCGGGCACTGCCACTAAATTTTTTCAGAAAGATTTCAAAAATCGGATCCATGCCTTCTTTGACCTTCTCCCCGCTTTCCTCCACATTGCCGATCAGCTGTATCTTTTTGTTCTTCTCAAAATGGAATGAGGTGGGCACCGGTCCTTCGTCACTGATGTACTGCGAATAAATGCTCCAGCCCGGATCCAGCTTTACGTCAAAGTAGAGCATGTATTCATGGTTGCCCAAGTACTCTTTGGAAAACTGCCATTTGGCGGGTTCCAGTATTTGAGTAAAAGCCGTTTGATTAAAGAGGAACAGAAAAACGACAACAGCTTTCAGCAAACGCATGGCATCGATGATTTTATGATTGATATCTTTTATCAAAACAAGTAGCTTTTAGCCCAAATTGCAAAATGGCAGAAAAAGTTTCAATGCTCCCGGGGCCCTGTCAACAGGTCAGGCTGGTTTCAGGCTGCTGGTTACAAGAGACCTGAACAGAAGCAGCCCATCGGTATTGCCAAGAATCTCTTCAGCAGCACGCTCCGGGTGCGGCATCATGCCAAAGACATTCCGCTGTGCATTGCAGATGCCGGCAATATTTTCTAAAGACCCGTTGGGGTTAGCCGCCTGATGCACTCGTCCTTCGGCATCACAATATCGGAAAAGCACCTGATCGCCATCATTCAGCTGCCGGAGTGTTTGGGCATCCGCATAATACCGTCCTTCGGCATGTGCAATAGGAATTTTCAGTGGACGCCCCGGCTCCAATGCAGCCGTAAGACGCGTTTTCATGGTCTGAGGCATCACGTACACGTTTTTACACATAAAGAGGCGGCTACTGTTTTTGATAAGTGCGCCCGGCAACAATCCGGCCTCACATAAAATCTGAAATCCGTTGCATATCCCTATTACTCCGCCTCCGCTGCCTGCAAAATCCACTACTGCCTGCATAATGGGTGAAAACCGTGCAATGGCTCCTGACCGCAGATAGTCACCATAAGAGAAGCCTCCCGGCAACATCACGTAATCTTCAGTGTCCAGATCCCGAAGGCTCTTTTCCTTGTGCCACAAAACTCTTACCTCCGCCTCCACAACATTTTCCAACACATGTATGAGATCACGATCGCAATTGGACCCCGGAAAAATTACTACACCGAACTTCATTGTTTTATTAAAAAAGGTTAAACATCAGACAAAATGAAAAATCACCACGATCACCACCCACAGCAGATGCAGCACATCGGCAATGAGTTTTCTGCGCAAGTTGAGTAAAAAATAGCTCAACATGACTGACAAAGGTACGGCTAAGAGCACAAAATGTTGAAGGGCAGGTCTTTCGGAAAGCAGTATTCCTGCTGCCAGTAATAGAGCAGCCCACAGGATGATAGATATAAACTTTCTTACCTGTATAGGGCTTTTCAGGAAGTGCGTGAAGAATGTTATCACTGCAGCAAGCAGTAACAACAGGGTGTAAACACCGGGGATGCTTGCGAACGATACAGGAAGGATTAGGTTGTGCCCCTCAAATACATTCCCCGCGATATACTGAAAAAGAAAGAGATCCAGATCACCGGTTAAAAAAAACAACGTAGCAACCAGAAAAAATGGGGTTAAAAAACCCATCAGGCCAATGAGCCATTCCCTCCAGTTAAAAGCGCGCATACTGAGGAGGGCAATAATCAGAAGAAGCATCAAAACCACAGCAGGCCTGTAAAAAAGAGCAGCCAGGGCAATCAGCAAACCGGAGTCAAATACCTGAGTGAATACCGATTGATTCCGGTATAACTGCATAATCTTACTGATAACAGGAATGACAAATAAAAGCGAAAGCAGTGCCGGGCTCACCAGCATGAAATCACGAAACAGGCAGGCAGCCGTTACATACACCAGAGCAGGCACGAATGTACCCGAATTAAATAACTTGATGCGGTTTACAATAGCATTAATCATCAGCGCCTGCAGGAAAACCAGTATAACCGAAATAGCCGCCAGCCCATAGTAATTATTCTGAAAGAGCCAGCCACAAAGCTGAAAGAAAAACCGGGAGAAAGGCTCCCGGACATCCATCAGAGTTTGATCTACAGGCACAATAAACAGACTCAAATGCATTATAACGGCAAACAAAAACAGAAAAGGAATTACGCCTGCATTGTTGACATGAAAAAAGCGAATCACACCGGACGGATTAATAGGTTATTTTCACAAATGACAGAGCCGACCGTCTCCAGCTGGGTATTAATATCTCATTAGCTGAAATCTGCATCCCCAGGCGGGGAATGATGCTGACATTCTTATCTCCTGCATTGAATAAAAATTTTCGGTCTATATTACCGGCCCTGTCTACGGTATATTGAGAAACATCTGTTTTAGGATAAATTTCTTCGTTATAAATAAAACGCAGCTTGCTACCGGTAACCAGAGTACAAAACGAGGAGAAAAAGCCGTCATCATCTTCGGAAATTTGTTTCTTTCGGAGTACCCGGCTCCAGTCAAGTTTGCCATCAGGAAACACGGACAGCAGGATAATATCATTATAATAGTAAATGTTAATGGTGCGAAAGCTGGGGCCTATGGAAGGAGTGAAAGTTGCTATCTGCGTATTTTCTTCGGTAGTAAAGCGTGACTCAGCAATAAATATCGCCCCGCCATCCTGCCTGAGCACCAGATCGTATACTTCAAAAGAGTAAAAACCTTTCACATTTTTTGAAGCATCTTTACCGGTCACTTCAAATATCAAGTCGCTGGTAAATTCCATATAATACGCACTGGTTACGGTGCGGCTGTTCAGATCATATACAAAGTAAAAATACCCCTGCGCCTCTTCTCCCGCATCATTGGTGTAAAAACCGGCAGCTATCAAACTATGATTCACATTATCCGCTTCTATGTAGAGTTTTCTGAAAACAGGCCGTTTAAAATCAAAATGAATGTCTTCCACTGAGCCCTCCGGTGTCAGCCATTTTATGCGAAATACATCATAGCCCGCCACTTTCTTTCGCGTCCGGTCGGTTTCCCTTTCCAGCAGCACAAATACATTTCCGGAATTATCCGGCAACACTTTTCGCACCAGCATGGCGCTGTCTGCCTCGCTTACTTCAATTGTTTTACGATATAATATATTCAGATTTTCGTCTGTCTGAATAAGGCGAAGATCTATGCTTTTGTCTTCCTTAAGTATGGGGTAATAGGCAATAAGCCGAGTCTTATCCAGAGAAGAGGCAATCCGTGTCACGGTAATGGCATCATACCGACCTGCTCTGACAGTATCCAGGATGACAGCGGGAGCATCACCACTAAAACGGGCATTCCATTTTTCGGCAGCCAGAATGGTTTGCCCTTTTTGCTGAGTTAGATAAAAAACAAGGGTTTTTTCCGGATATATTTCCATTTTTCTGACCGTAACATCCGCATATTTAAAATTCAGTTCTTTAGACCAGCGCAGCGTCAGGTTGCGCCCATAGGCATCCACAAGATGGCTATTGCGTCCATAGCGATACACCAGAGCTCCTTCCTTGTTTTTACCCAGAATCCGAAAGTCAGGATATCTGGAGGTTAATTTTTTGGGCTGGGAATAGGTAATAATCTGTCCAGCACACCAAACCGGAAACAATAAGATAACGACACAAAGCACAACTGCCGCAACAGGTTTACGTCTCAACGTAAAACTGTATGTATCTTCCGCCTTTGCGGCAGGAATGCCGTTTCCATGCAGTCTGGCAGGCTGTATAATCTTCACGGGTTGGATTCAAATTTAGCTTTTCAGCCGTGGATCCAGTGCATCTGTGAGGCCCTCGCCCAGCAGATTGAATATGGTAACGGTAATGAAAATGGCAAAACCCGGAAATATTGCAAGCCACCAGGCCTCGGGAGCAGAGCGCGCCAGGGATAACAGTTTACCCCAGGTAATGACTTCAGCCTGCACCCCAATACCCAGAAACGACAGGGAAGATTCTACCAGAATGGCTCCGGCAATACCGAAGGCGATAGAAATAAAAACCGGAGTAAGTGCATTGGGTATTGCATGCCGGAAAATAATGCGGGCATTGCTGTATCCCAGGGCAACGGCCGCTTCAATGTATTCCAGGCTTCTCACCCTTAGCAGCTCGGCCCGCAGGAAACGGGCAATGCCAGTCCATCCAGTTGCACCGATTACTACCATCACCAAAAATATGGAAGGCTTGGCTATTGCTACTATAGAAAGAATAAGCAAAAGTCCGGGAACCGAAATGACAATTTCTATTATACGGGAAACAATAATATCTACCGGAATGGTAACCTGCTCGCCCAGATACTTATGCTTCCTGAACAACCGCGCCAATAAGTTGGGAATGGCCATGATGGCCGTAAATAATAACAGGCTCAGCAAAAACTGCCCCATCAGGGCAAACATAGAAGTGCCAAAGGCGTCAGCAAGAATATAGCTTCTTGTAGCAAAGGCATAATAAAAAGCGATAAACAGAAATATGCCATTGAGTATAATGCCAATGCGTGAGATCTTCAGCCGCTCATCCCCAAAATATCCCGCCATCGCTCCCATAAATATGCCTATAACTGAAGCAATGAACATGGAAATCACGCCTACCAGCATGGCAATACGTGTGCCGTGAATCATCCCGGCCAACACATCCCGGCCTATCTCATCAGTACCCATCCAGTGCCGCCAGCGCAGGCTTTTAACGCGTTGGTCATCAAAAGGCCCTACATACTGCACGTTGTATAAATCCATTTCAGTTTCAGAATAAGGCACCGGGGGCCAGATCACCTTTTCATAGGGCAGATGTTTCCAGTCGGCCAGCGTGAGGTCGGCTGGCCACTTACTTAAACCCATGTTTACAGCATATTCTTTAAGCACCGGAAAATAGGTCTTACCATGCAGGCGACAATACAGGGGTTTGTCGTTGGCCAGAAAATCTGCAAGCAGTCCGATTACAATAATTACATAAACCACCCGCAACGACCACACGGCAAGCCGGTTTTTTCTGAACTGCCGTTTTACAATACCCCAGTAGCTTTGATCCGGCTTTTGCATCGGTACTGTTATTTCGGGTGATGACTTCATCCTTTCTTTTTGCTAAATGAAATGCGCGGATCTACTGCAGCATAAAGCAAATCTGCCACAAGAATACCGGCCATGGTCAGTATAGCCGAAAGCATAAACACTGTATATAATACCGGATAATTTCTGGCTACCACCGATTCATAGGCCACCCTTCCCATGCCGGGTATGGCAAAGATGACTTCCAGAATCACCGAGCCGCTTATCATCAGTGGAAACAGACTGGCAAACATAGTGATGATGGGCAACAGGGAGTTTTTAAAGGCATGCTTCCAGATAACTATGGTGCGGCTCAGCCCCTTGGCCTGTGCTGTGCGGATATAATCCTGACGTATCACATTGAGCATTCCTCCACGCATCTGACGCGATATGTAGGCAAACGAGCCGTAAGTGAGGCAAAAAACCGGCAGCGTAAGATGATAAGCCGTATCCCAGACACGCGCCATGAACGAGGCGTCCTCAGGCAGATTTACTGAACCGGTACCGTAGGTGGGGAAAAAGTCCATGCCATACTCAGGGGTAGTTAAAAAAACAATGAGCATAGTGGCTATCCAGAAGGAGGGCAATGAATACAGGATGAACAGCAATGTCGTAGCAACACGGTCAAACAGCGAGTCTTTCTTTACTGCAGTTTCCACACCAATAGGAATGGCAATCAGATAAGCGAGCAACACCGAGATAATATTCAGCAGCATGGTCCACTTCACGGCCTCAATCAGAATAGAGGACACCGGACGGCCATCCAGGTAAGATTCGCCAAAGTCACCGCGGAAAAAACCCTTCCGGGTTGCAGCAGGATTGGTGTTTTCACCAAACCAGGGTGCATCTCCAAACAACCATCTGTGGTACTGGTTTTTCAGTCCGTAAAAATGTATGGTCGGGATATATTTTTTTGCAGGGGTAGCTTTGCTTTTTACCAGTGCATAGTTTTCGGCAATCTTGCCTGCCAGCGGCTGCAGGGAAGCCAGAGGCCTAATGATGCGGATAATACTATCCTGCTTCGCCTGCACCTGTATGTTTACACCCGAATCTATACGGGCAATCAGGCGCATGATGGCCGCATCGTCATACTGGCGGTAAAGTTCATTGGCGCTCTCACGAATCAGGCGCAGCCCTTCAAATGTGGTAGAGTCACGGGGAATATTAAAAAGTGCATACTCCAGGGTTTTGATGCTGTGATAGTAATCAGAAATCTGTTGCCAGTTACCGTAGCGGTCAATCAGCCTGCTGAGGGTTTCACGCTCACCCTTTCGGTGAATTTTATAGAGGGTGTCAGGATACGCTGCCGAAGTGATGGAAAAATAGAAAGCAGGCAGGTTGAGCCCCATTTTTTCACTCAATTCTATGTATGCCCGCTCACCGGCAAGCTTCTCAGCCAGCTGTCCTCCGCTCTGCGACTGCATGCCCCCGGCCAATCTAAGCTCCACAGGGTCGCCCGGGGCAACTTTGCTGAGAGCAAACGTAAATACAGAAATGACAAACAGCGTTGGGATAAAAATCAACAGCCTCTTGAGGACGTAGCGAAACATGAAAACTCAGGTATTGATCGGTTCAGTTAGCAGCTACTGCTCGCACCCCGAAATTGGGATTCAGACGAAACTCATCCACCACATAACCGGGGCGGGCCACTTTCGGACCCGCATTGTCAAACCGCTTATGAATGGCCAACTTGTTTTTGGGCGTAAGCAGAAAAATATAGGGCACCTGATCATGAATAATTTCCTGTATTTTATAATACATCTGATTGCGCACCTCTTCATTGAGTTCATAACGAATCTTTTCTATCAGCTCATCGGTTTCTTCATTGCCAAACCCTACATAGTTGCTGCCACGATTGTAAGATTCGGTATGCCAGATTTGCTTCAGGTCAGTAAGAGTGGGCGCAGCAATCCAGGCACCATAAAACATCTCAAAGTTGTGGTTTTTGTTGTCCTCAATGAAAACGGTCCATTCCCGCTGCAGCAAAGAAAAATCCACGCCCACCTTCTTACCTTTTTCTTTCAGCATTAAACCTACGTTTTCGCCTGTAGCGCTGCCCTGTGAATACTTGTATTCCAGCTTAAGCGGGGTTTTGACTCCGTTGATGACTTTATCGCGGATGCCATCTCCATCGGAATCCACCCAGCCGGCTTCCTCCAGCAGCTTAGCAGCCTTATCCAGGTCAAAGGCATAAGGGGTAATCCCTTTATGATAATAGCTCTGGGAAGGATGAATAGGACCTATCGTGCGTTCACCCAAACCATAAAACAACACGTCTATGATGTATTTGGTATCTACCATGTGTGCGAGGGCTTTACGTACACGAACATCTTCCAGCTTGGGATTTTTCATGTTTAATCCGATATATACATAAGATAACTCCAGAGGCGATTCCAGATTGAAAAGTTTAGTTGCCTTGGGGTCTTTTTGCAGATCCACAAAATCCTTGGGTTTAAAGGCGCGCATCACATCAATACCTTCATCTTTCAAGGCCGTGAGAGCTGTGGTGTGATCCGTGATTATTTCATAAATCAGTTTCTGAGGGTTGGCTTCAAACCCCCGCGATACGCCTTTCAGCTTATCGCCCCACCAGTTGGGTTTTCTTTTCAGTATGATACGCTGGTTGGTAACCCAGCTGTCAAATTCGTAGGGGCCGCAGCCTACCACAAAGCCTTTCTCCCTCTGATATTTTTCGGAATTAAACTGCTGGGCAAAACGGATAATGCGAGGGTCAGACTTGATCTTATCCAGGTTTTTGGGATCATCCAGCTCCTTAACAGTAAAGTTGCGCATAATCCTTTCCGGATCGTAGACATACTCCGGATAGACGGTCAACCCGCTCCAGATCTCAGACATGAAGTAACGATCTTTGCAGAAGAAGGTAAATTTTCTGGGATTCTGTTCATCAATCTTCATATCCCCGATAAATTCATAATAGGGTCGCAGATGCGGACAATCCACATGCGGATTTTTGATTGTCTTCAGCGTAAATTCCACGTCATAGGCAGTTACCGGTTCACCATTGTCCCATACCGCTTCCGGACGCAATTCATAGGTGATGGTTTGCCCACCGGCATATTCTCCCTCTTCCACATTCTGGATAACCGGCCTGGAGCGAGCCAGCATAGGCAAATACGTAAACGAATCCGGGTCAATAGCCAGTAAAGACATAAACATCTCCCCTTCAATAAAGCTGGAGTTGGCACTGGTGGAGAGAATAGGATTCAGCTTATCAGGATTGCCAATTTCGTGAATAATCACTTCATTCACTCCTGCCCGCTTGCTTTGCACCACCGCAGTATCCGCGGTGTTGCTTCCGCTGTTGCAGGAAACCAGAACGGCAACCAGCCCTATGCCGAACATTACTTTTTCTGTAAATTTTTTCATCGTATTTTTTTTGTGAAAACAATAAGGGCAAATATACTGTTTGAGGATGTAATTGCTTAACGGGAATGACTTATCCTGAAAGCCTATCGGCTTAAGCGCTTAAAAATCGCTATGTAAATCATTTCAAAAAATTCGTCAGAACATGGAAAATGTACTCCTTGCAGGTGGCACAGGTCTTATAGGCACTCGGTTATCGGCTCTGCTGTTGCGCGAAGGTTATTCGGTAAGCATTCTGAGCCGAAGCCATCGCGGCACCTCGGGCTCTCTCCGGTACTACCGGTGGAACATTCAAAAGGGCTATATTGACCCGGAAGCACTGGCTGCAGCTACACACGTTATTAATCTGACCGGAGCTCCGGTAGCCGGCAGCCGGTGGACACCCTCCCGCAAACGAAAAATTCTGGAGAGCCGCGTCCTGAGCACGCGCCTGCTGCGGGAGGCAGCCACACGCAGCGACCGCATAAAAACCTTTATCAATGCTTCAGCCGTAGGCTTTTATGGCAACGGAGGAAGCCGATGGCTTACCGAAACAGACCAGCCCGGTGATGATTTCCTGGCTACCGTTTGCCGGCAATGGGAACAGGAGGCGCAGCAGCCTGACAACGCTTCCATGCGCACCGTCATTCTTCGCATCGGATTGGTGTTGGCCCGCGAGGGCGGAGCTTTGCCGGAATTGCTCAGGCCCATGCATTTTGGTATAGCTCCCTATTTTAACAGTGGCAACCAGATACAATCCTGGATTCATGCCGATGATGTATGCGGCATTTTTCTTCATGCTCTTCGCTCTACCAAGATGCAGGGCATCTACAACGCAGTTGCCCCCACCCCGGTAAGCAATTTTGAACTGGTGCGCACCCTGCGCAATATCAAACAAAGATGGGCACTGTTGCTGCCGGTTCCTGCGCCAGTTCTCCGTCTGATGCTGGGAGAAATGGCTTCCATGCTGCTCATTAGCCAGCGTTGCTCTGCATCCAAAATAGTGGAGGCCGGTTACAGCTTTCTATATCCCGAAATCCATCAGGCTCTGAGCGCGGAAGTGGGAAAGCCGGGATGATATCCTTTAATCACTAGGTAATGTAAGATGGCTTCCCTCTATATATGTTTTATTGAGTAAGCTATTTATTTATTATTGAGTAGGCCCATGCCTCGGCTAAGGCATGGGGTAAAAAGACTTTCACAATTTTCCTTGTCACCAACAGAAAGACATTCAATAATGATTTCCGGCTTGTGCATCTTTCATAATACAATGCCATCACCCTGAAATTCAGCGAGAACCTTTGATACATACGGAGTATCTCAGGCCTGAAAGTTTTAATATGGTGATCAGGGCGCAGAGCCAGTAGATTTGCCCTGCGCCCTGACGCGATAGCCTGGTGAAAACTTACTCTCCGGTAAAGTCCGGGTAGGCATGCATACCATGCTCTATTAGATCCAGTCCATCAATCTCTTCGGCTTCGGGCACTCTGAGGCCTATGGTTTTCTTCAACGTAAAGAACAAAAGGAATGAGAACACGACACACAAAGCGCCCACACTTGCCACACCGATCAACTGACTGATGAACTGCTGGATGCCGGCAAGATTGCCAAACAGACCTACCGCAAGGGTCCCCCAGATGCCGCATACCAGATGCACCGATATAGCCCCTACCGGATCATCTATCCTCATCCGATCAAAGCCGATAACGGCCAGCACTACAAGCACTCCCGCAATAGCTCCAATAATACAGGCTGACAAGGGGCCCATCTGATCGGCACCAGCGGTAATGCCCACCAGGCCTCCCAATATACCATTGATGACCATGGTTATATCACTGGATCGGGATATCATATAGGATGTAATGAATGCACTTACTGCCCCGGCCGCGGCAGCCAGCGAGGTAGTCACGAAAACCAGAGATACGGTTCCCGGATCAGCCGAAAGTACCGAGCCTCCGTTAAACCCAAACCAGCCCAGCCACAGCAGGAACATTCCTGTCAGCGCCAAGGGCAGGTTATGGCCCGGCAAAGGGCGTATTTTTCCGTCCACATATTTACCAATACGGGGACCCACCAGAATGGCGCCCATCAGAGCGGCCCACCCTCCTACCGAATGCACGATGGTAGAGCCGGCAAAGTCGTAAAAGGGTGTTTCCAAGGTATTGAGAAACCCGCCCCCCCATTTCCACATGCCTGCAATCGGATAACAGAAGGAAACATAAATAACCGTAAACAACAGAAACGAAAACAGTTTGATTCGTTCGGCCACAGCGCCCGAAACAATCGTAGCTGCCGTAGCCGCAAACATGGCCTGAAAAATAAAGTCCGTCCAGTAGGTGTATCCAGGATTGTAATCCGGCGATAACCCATTCTGTGGCAAGGAGAGGCCAAATCCGGCAAAACCGAACAGCTTACCGGCAAATTCCGGCCCGGGATACATCAGGTTAAAGCCTACCAACGCATAGGTTAGCAGCCCGATAGCTACTATCATCATGTTTTTAAAAAGAATATTTACAGTGTTTTTCGATCGGGTAAGTCCGGATTCTACTCCGGCAAAACCCAGATGCATGATAAAAACCAGGGATGCTGCAATCATCATCCACAGATTGTTTATGGTGAAATTTAAGGCGACCGTCTCTTTCATAATGTTTTCCGGATGTTTATTGATTAATAAATGCGTTTCGTTCTTTTTTGTTTATATAATCTCCCCTGGGCCAAGAGTAGATGCTTCTCCTCTGGCACCATTGCTGATGCGGACAGATTCCTCAATTTGATAGCTGAAGATCATTCCGTCACCCACCTCACCGGTGTAAGCAGCTTTTTCAATGCAATCAATGGTTTTGGCCACATTTTCATCGCGCAGGACGATACATATAAAAATGCGGGGAATATCATTGGTATCATACACGGTTCCCCGATAACTGTGGAGAGCCCGCAGGTGTTCATTCCCCACACCCAGGGCATCCCAGTATGAGAAAAAGTCTATTCCGCTTTGCTTCAGAGCGGTTTTCACCTCTTCAAACTTGGAGGTGCGGATGATGGCTTCTATCTTTTTCATTTTAAACTTCTTTTAAAAACTAAAAATTTTGCACAATTTTAATCTTTTTTAGCATAATGCAACGAAAAAAAAATCATTTTTACACCAAAATATCTGCAAAAATAGATTTTGTTCTTATTTTTTTATTTTTTTTTAAATAAAATTGGCTTTCTGTTCATTTTTTTCATCGGAAGCAACTATTTGCTTTTATTCGCACTCTATTAAATTGATTTTTATCAATCAGATAGGAGTTGTTTTACTAAACCTATTTTTCGGCTTATGAGAAGTTTGCTCCTGTGCGTGCTATGCCTCATTGTGCTGCCAGCTCTGGCCCGCATTAAACCTGAAAACATCACTATCGTGCGCGACAGCTTTGGGGTGCCCCACATTTTTGCAAAAACCGACTCCGAGGTGGCTTATGGACTGGCATGGACTCATGCCGAAGATGATTTTTTAAACATACAGTACAACCTTTTGGCTGCTAAAGCCATGCTTGGCGAAGTGCTCGGCAAAGAGGGTGTGCTTTTTGACTACGCTCTGCAGTTTTTGGGTATTGATACACTGGTTGCCACCCGCTACGACCAGGCTTTCAGCTCTGATTTTAAAAAAATTCTGGAAGGCTACGCTCAAGGCATTAATGACTATGCCGCTGCCCATCCTGGAGAGGTTCTGCTCAAGAAGGCATTGCCTTTTACAGGTAAAGATGTCATAGCTGGCTATACCCTGCAGGCATCCCTGATGGCTGGCATAGGCATGGCACTGCGGGCTATCCGTAATGACCGCATTGCAGAGTATTATTCGGTGAATGAAACCGGATCCAACGCCATAGCTATCGCCCCTTTCCGCACAACGGACCAAAGCGCCTATCTGCTGGTCAACTCGCATCAACCTATTGAAGGTCGTTTTGCCTGGTATGAGGCGCACTTAAACAGCGAAGAGGGCTGGAACATTATCGGGGGATTATTTCCCGGAGGCGTCACCTGCTTTGTAGGCACCAACCCCTATCTGGGATGGGCGCATACCAACAATTTTCACACCTTCGGTGACATTTATCAGCTTCAAATAAATCCGGAAAACAAAAATCAGTATCGCTATGACGACCAGTGGCGCGATTTTGAAGTCAGAGAAATCCGTCTGCGCATAAAACTGGGATTCCTGAAAATACGGGTAAAAAGAAAAATTCTGGTTACAGAGTTCGGACCGGTATTTGAAAACAAAAAGACCCTCTACGCACTGCGTTTTCCCGGTTATATGGACCTGCGGGCTGCTGAACAATGGTATCGTATGAACAAAGCCACTTCTTTTGCTGAATTTGAGAAGGCTCTTAAAACGGAAGCCCTCCCCATGTTTAACACCATTTATGCCGACCGGGAAGGGAATATTTTCTTTCGTTCAGGGGGCCAACTCCCCAGGCGCAATCCGGCTCTCACATGGGAGCAACCCATTACCTCCTCCAGCTCCGAATACCGCTGGACACAGTTGCTTTCCTATGAAGAACTCCCCTCTATACTGAATCCGGAATGCGGCTATGTGTTTAATGCCAATCAAACTCCTTTGGTAGCTTCCGGGGATGCCTGTGACTGGGAGGGTGATTTTGTTGGCCTGCAGCGCTTTAGTTATAACCGCGGAGAGCGCTTTGACGACTTGCTGGGTAGCCACGAAGGCCCCTTTAGCTGGGAAGATTTTCACCGCATCAAGTTTGACAAGTCGTATGCCCGAAATGGCAGCTACATGCGAAACTTCGGAGCATTATATACCCTGGATGAAAACAAATATCCCGATATCGCAGATGCCATCCGGAAACTCAAAAATTGGAACCTGGAGGGTACAGTGGACAACCAAGATGCCGCCCTTGCTCTTGTGGTGCACGACATGCTCATCAGAGCCTGTGAATGCCCTTTTGCCCTGCTGATGATTAGGAAGAAAAAAATTACGGAAGAGGAAGCCGTGGAGGCAATCCGAAAAGCCAAAAAGTTTTTATTGAAAACCCACGGAAGTATAGACATTCCGCTGGGTGACGTGCAGCGCCATATCCGGGGCAACATCAACATCCCCGCCAGCGGGCTGAGAGAAGTGCCCCGCGCTGCAGACGCCCGACTGTATGATAAAAAACGCGGACAATACCGCATTGAGGGAGGAGATGGTTACATACAGATGGTGCGCTTCTACAAAGACCGTGTAGAATTACATACCATCAATGCTTATGGCGCATCCGCCCGCCCGGAAAGCCCGCATTACACCGATCAGATGGTGATGTTTCAAAATGAACAATTCAAACGCATGACCTTTGATAAAAACGAAATTTTTTCAAAGGCCCTGCGCATATATCATCCGGGAAAATAAATTTTAATAGCTTAAGTTCTGTGTATGTTATCCGCAATTTCTTTAATCAGCGGCATGTTAACATGGACGCTTCTGGAGTATCTCATTCATCGGTTTCTCGGTCATCAAAAGAAAGAAAATAATCCGATCACCGTGGAGCATCACCGGCATCACCGCGAGGGGAACTACTTTGCCCCGCTCTGGAAAAAGCTCCTCCTTGCAGCTGTAGTTGTACCCCTGATTGCCCTGCCGGCCGGCATGCTGCTGGGTTTTTATTACGCTCTTCTTTTTGCCCTTGGCCTTACAGGCACCTATTTGTTTTATGAAGTTTTTCATAAACTGCTGCATGTGATGCGGCCGCTTACTTCCTACGGCCGGTGGGCTCGCAAACATCATTTTTACCATCACTTTAAAAACCCCTCAAAAAATCATGGAGTTACTACCCCTCTGTGGGACTATCTCTTCGGAACCTATGAGCAGGTAAAGCAGCCCCTGCGCGTACCGCAAAAAATGGCCATGCCCTGGCTGGTAAAAAATCCTGAGCCGTATCGTAAGGACTACCTCATCATAAGCCGCAAGGCCGATGCCTGCTGAAGTTATTGCAGCGCTTTCTTGTAAACGGTTTGCGTGGGGAAGGCAAACTCCAGGCCGTTATCGTTAAAGACTTTCAGTATGCGCTGGTTAATCACCGACTGGGTTTCCATGATATCGCTTTCCTTCCGGATAAAATAAAACATGGTGATATCCAGCGAATACGCCCCGAAGTTGGCAAAATAAACCACCGTGCGCTGATGATCAATCAGATGGTCATGCTCCTGCGAAATCTCTCTGAGCAATTGCATGGCTCGTTGAATTTTTTCGGGTGATGTATCGTAGGTAAGCCCCAGAGTAACTTTAATTCTGCGGGCCGGCTCCTGCGAGATGTTGTCTATGGCGCTTTCAGAAAACCGGGCGTTCGGAATCGTGATCAGTGTGCCCGGAAGCGTCCGGATATGGGTGCTCCTCACACCAATATATTCCACTACTCCATCATAATTTTCAATCACAATGCGGTCGCCTATCTTGAAAGGCTTGTCAATGAAAATAATTATGCCCCCAAATATGTTTTTAATCGTATCCTGTGCAGCAAGGGCAAAAGCCAATCCCCCGATACCCAGCCCGGCAATAAGCGCGCCCACATCAAAACCGGCATTGTTCAGACCGGCTATGATACCGATAGACCAGACCAAGGCCCGCATCAGGCGCTCTATCAGCAGCAGCATCTGATCATCCAGCCGGCTGCCACGTTGTTTAGAATAAGGAACCAGATAAGCCTCTACCACAGATTCCAGCACGCGAATCACAAACCAGGTAACATTCAGCGTTATGACGAGTATAAATCCGCGTTGCAGCCAAGCATCCACCACATCGGTAAAATGCAACCGCTCCAAAGCCACCTTGATGCCTATAAGCACTAAAAGCATCAGCACCGGCTTGCGCATCTTTTCCACTATTAAATCATCCAGCCCTGTCTGGGTGCGTGCTGTTATTTTATTCAGCACCTTACTGAAAACCCAATACGCTACTTTGGCGCTTACCAGGGATAACACTACAATGCCGGCCGATATCAGCCAGTTTTCCAGAGTATTGTGATAAAAGGTGCGACTGAGAATATCCTCCATGCTGCTTTTATTTAATGATTTCTGCCGACAAAGTTAAGGGTGACACTTCATAAACCCCACCATGCACCGCTGTGGTATTTTAACAGCAGTGAATCGCATTGATGACGTCAGCTTCCCCGATAGCCGGAGCCTTCTATCCATATACCTGGTTAAAATCGGGAAGCGTAAACATGACTACATGAAGAAACGCTTATCGTCAGCATACCAGGGAGAATGAACCGGCAACATCGGCCTGCTCAGTCAGCAGCGCCCGCATTGTGCTAAACACCTTTGCGTGTTACAACCACCCGGTGCACCCCATAGCGGGCAACCGTCTTTCAGCACATAAGGAGGAATGCCTGAGTGAAACAAATTCCTGCAAGGGCACTGTAAGCATAGCCTTCCACTACATTCTCTATTTATTTAACGATGGGCTGGTTGCAGAAATGATGGGTGAGAGGAAATGATTATGACATATAATTTTCATCCGTGTGCCATTTTAATGGATTATTGATGATGTATTGCCGAATGGCATGCCATGCATCCCCATTGCGGATAATGCGTTCGTAATAATTACGTTGCCACAATTTGCCGTCAAACGGTTTCATCCATTGTTTTTAACATTACGGATGTCTTCATTGGTGGTCATGGTTTTAAACCACCGGATAATATCCCGTAGGGGCGAACCTACGTGTTCGCCCGGTGTGTGTTCGCCCGGTGTGTTTTTATTTTCAATGGGGCAGGGGCAGAAACGCAGGTCTGCCCCTGCGTTAATGACGATGCAATGCATGTGATTGGGCATTATGATGTATTGGTCGCATTGGATATCGGGAAATTTGTTCAACCATTCGAAATACCATTTTTCAACCATTTTTCCCGCATCGTTTCATATCATTTTGCCTTCTATCACATTGCCAAATAAACACGCCCGGTTTTGGGTGCACAGGGTGATAAAATACGCCCCCGCCCGGGAATAATCATAGCCTTTTAACCAAATGGAACGCCTGTGGTAGATGTGGGGATTGTATTTCATTTCCCTTCTTCTATGATTTTTATTTCCTCCGGGGTTAATGCATACAATTGATAAACCAACCTATCTATTTCACGCTCCCACACACTCGTATCTGCTTGCGGATTGGATGTTGAGCCTGCCGAAGCATCAGTGGCAAGGATTTTATCCACTAGTGACACGATTTGTTGGACAATCAACTGGTCAGCATAATCTAATTTATTTAAAAATCAAAAGTCAATTGCCTAGAACTATCTTCTACATATTTCAATTTCCGATATGTATAAAATTGATTTTGATAACGTTTTGGATCATCAATAGTTGTTTTCTCTTTTGGGAAAAAATTTATCATTATTCTATTGGTATATTTATAAGAACTATTGATATTCTTAGGTTCTTTAATCATTCGTTGAACAAGAGGTAGGATAAGGTCAATTAATTCCTTCCTGTACTGGGCTCGGTTACTCAATTCCAGACCGTGAATGATAGTAGTAACAGCACCCATAAAACAATCACATAATTGAACT
Organism: Chitinophagales bacterium; assembly: GCA_026003335.1. Taxonomy (NCBI): domain Bacteria; kingdom Pseudomonadati; phylum Bacteroidota; class Chitinophagia; order Chitinophagales; species Chitinophagales bacterium. Next base: position 284,406 of record BPHB01000002.1, read on the forward strand.
AAATTTGATCTTTCATCTATAGTATGGTTTTTTTGTAAAAACTCAATTTCTGATGTCTTAAAAACAAATTTTGGTTCCTCATTTTGTAACCTAAATATAGCGTGCCAAGGGAAATATTGATGATGTTGTTGTTGCCCTTGTTCATGGTAGATATTTTTAATCACAATTTTTTGGTCACCAAAGAAAGACTTAAGTGCATATTTTATTGCACTTCTAAAAAAACGATTATACATTGAATTGAATTCATTATCTGTATCGAATTCTTCTTTATTTAAGTAACTATCATTTAGACCAAGAATATAACTGTAGAACCTTTCAGAACTTTTTGCTGGATTTAAAATATATTCAAACCACCTTTTGCAAATATTTTTTTCATCAGCGGATTTTATATCAACCCAATGGATAATTTGATTGTTCTTTTCATAGTATGGAGATTTTTTGTCAAAGTTATTGCGAAATCTCTCATTAATAATATCTAACAATAACGGTTTGCCTACGTTTTCAACAATAATTCCAATATAATTCCAATAAGTATTTGTAAAAGGACACTTTTTTGACATGATTTCATCTGCATAGATGTTTACTTCTACGCTTTTTTCTTTTATTTCATTTCCAAAAAGGTCTTTATTCATAGTTATTCTTCATTTCAACCCATACATCTCCAACACTCTTTCATCCAACTCCCTCTGTATCTCATCAAGTTTTGCCTCTGCTTGTTGCTCGCTTAATTTACCTGCAAACTTTTGCCTTTGTACCTGTACCGCACGGTTAAATATCCCCTCAAATTCTTTTAATTGATTTAGTGTGGGAATTATAATCGGGAATTCCTTTGCATCACCTGTTGTAAGATGGTGTGAAACATTTATAAAATCCATTCTATAATTACCAAAAAATTCTGTATTTAATAAACAAATTAAAAAATAGTCATTCGCTAATTCAGGAATTAAAGAAATAAACGTCATTGCTTCTGTTGAATGAACCGACTTTTCTTTTAATCTACATTTTATCTTTTCATCAGATAAAACATTATTCCAGCAAAAACCCTCACGAAAGTAAAATTGTGGATTACGACCAACGGGCATTCCTTCTCCTTTTTTACCCGAATTTTCTTTTAGAAATTTCACATTTTCCCTGCTCCAGTCAATATAGTAAGGTGTGGGGGCATACCAGCGGTTGCCGTCTTTGTCGCCTTTGTCGTAAGGGACAAAGGTTTTTTTGCCTGTAATTCCGTTAAGTTTTTCGTTATCGGTAAGATTGTATCTACATCGGCTATTTCATCAGGGCTTACAATGCGGTATAGCCAGCCCTGTCCAAATACATCACGGCCGTATTGTTCTTTCAAATCATCAAAAAGTTGGTGTATTTCTTTTTCGTTTAAATTATGCAGGAATGTTTGTGCATCGGCTTTGTTTTTTATGTTTTTTGTTTTACAAAATTGAGTTGCCAGCAAAAGTTTTACGGGTCTTTGTTTACGCACATTATCCGCCCATTTGGTGCCTTCTAATACGCCAATGTATTTACCATTGTTGCCTGTTTGAATACCCACTCCCCCTTCTGTAATTAAGCCAAGCAGGGTAATATGGCCGGGTTTCAGGGATTTGCGGTAGTTTTCCAGTTCTCTTTTATGTTTTTCAATGTTCTTACTGGTAGATATTTTATCCCACCATTGGTTCAGTAATTCATTTACTTTTGTTCCCAAGTGTTTGTAAATTTTTTTGTTAAAGTCGGTAGGAATAAAAAATACCTGGTTAGGGGCATTGGCATAATCTGCTTGTGGGATAGTGAATTTTTCGGGGTTTTGCAGGTCTTTTTTTCCATCTAAAAACAGGACGGTGTGCTGATGATGGGCTTTATTTTTTTGAGCAATTGCCACACAGGTATCTACCATAGCATTTTCAAAAGGGTTGGCTGTATCAAAGAGCGTAAGTAAAGTATTATTCAGCAGTAAATGTCGTAAGTTCTTTTTGGTTTGGATGGTCCAAAAGGTTTTGGAAGTAATAAAAGCGAGTATGCCTTTGTGTTTAAGTAGTTCAAAGGATTTAAAGAAGAAGTGATTGTAAGTATCATCGGCAAATCCGTAATGTTTTTCAAATTGTTTTTTGGTTTCGCTATCTACACCTTTGGTAGAAATATAAGGCGGGTTGCCGATTACAATATCAAAGCCGCCATCATCATTCACTAAATAAGGGTTGAGCACTTCGGGAAAATCCAGTTTCCAGTCGAAATGTTTAAAAGGTGCTTCTTTGTTTTGTTTGAGTTTTTGCAGTTTGGCAATGGCGTTTTTCCAACCTTGGGTTTGTAGCCATAATTCCATCAGTGCAGATACTTTTCTACCGCTTTGGGTGGGCTTGTTTTCCAAACCTTTGGTTTTTATCATCAGTTCCAACTGGTTGATGAGAATATCTATTTTGAGATTTCTGATTTCATCGGCTAATTGCTGTTTTTCGGTGGCATGAAAATAGTCCCGCTGTTTTTCTGTAATTTTTTTGAGCAGTGCTTGCCTTCTTAATACGTTCTCGTTGCCAAACAAATGGCCTTGTGTGCCTTCTTTTATTTCCCAATCAATTTCAATAACTTCGTCTTCAAACTTGCTCACCAAGCTGTTGCCAACTACAATTTTGTAATCCAGATTGGGCAAGGCTTTGGGTTTTTCTTCGTCCACTACTAAGCTCAGCCAAAACCGCAAACGGGCAATGTCCACCGCACCTTTTTCAATATCCACACCATAGATAGAGTTTTGGATGATGTTTTCTTTTACCTCTGCCGGGTTCCAGGGCTGCCGGAGTTCGTAGGCAATTACTTCTTTTATGGCATGTATTTCTTGCAACAAACCCATTGGGAAAGCACCCGAACCAATGGCAGGGTCGCAGATTTTTACTGCATTGAGTTTTCCATCTATGTAGCGTAATTGATGTTCTGAAAGTAGAGAAGCATCTTTGTATTTGATTAGCCGCTCAACCCCTTGTCCAAAATTTCCCTCCGTAGGAGGGGCCAGGGGAGGTTCATCCCCCTCTGTTGGAGGGGTACCCGAAAGGGCGGGGTGGTCAAACAACATTTCCATCACAGCATCTAAATTTTTCAGCACCTCTTCTGCCCGAATATGTATAGTTGTTAAACCTAAGCTCTGCAAATAGGCATCTCTTTCAGCATCGTATTCTACTTTATCGTTATGACTACTTCCGTCAATCTCAATAACTACATTACAATTTCCACAGTAAAAGTCAACAATGTAATTGCCGATAATTTTTTGTCTGTCAAAGTCAAAACCTTTGAACTGTTTATTTTTTACTCTGTTCCAAAAAAGAACTTCTGCAAGATTTCCGGCTTTACGGAGTGCTTTTGCGTATTCTTTTAATTTAGGGTTGTAAGGGAGGCTAAAGTAGTTTTGAGAGGCTCTTTTTACCACCCCGCCAGACGATGTCTGACCCCCCTCCTTTGGAGGGGAATTTTTGAGGTATTCCGTTAAACTCTCCTGACACATGTAATGCACAATTTCCTTGGGGGTGTAAAACGCACCTTTGTCTTTGTTGTCTTCCAGCAGGTTTTCAAAAATATGCCCGAGCATTTCGGGGTCAACGGCTACGGTGTGGTCGTCCGGGCTGTCTTCATACACGGTGAAGTTGTAGGCATTGAGAAAATCCAGAAAGCCCCGGTCTTCGGGTTGCTCCATTTTTTCAATATCAGCAAACAGTTTGGGCGGAAAAGTCAGCATATCCCCTTTCCGGTGGATGATTTCGTCCATTTCATCGCGCACAAACAAACCGCCATTGAGGAAGGGAATTTTGACGGTTTCACCCCAGGGTGTTTGCCAGTCATCGTTTGGTCTTTGTTTGTTGAGGGCCTCAAAAAACAATGCGCTCAGTGCAAAAGGGAAAAAGGCTTCATTCCCACCGGTTTTTTTAAATAATTGATAGATGAAATCGTGGGGGCCGTCTTTGTATTCTGTGGTGGTAGCTCCCAGCCAGCGCTTCTTTTGCACAAAATAAAGGAAGATGATGCGCCCCATGAGTTTTTTGATGAAGTCGCGGGCTTTCTTCTCATCACCATTAAAAACGGATTTTAAAAAAGGGCTGGGTTGGGAGGTTTGTTTTTCTTCCCATCTGCTGCCGTTTTTCACCATGCGTTTACCGGTAAGGTATTCTACAAAACGTTGATAATGCTCTTTGTACTCATCAAAAAATGCCTTGCTCAATTTTTCAACAGAGAAGGCGTCAATGAGGGTTTGCAGGTTTTTTTCAGGAGCAAGAGACAGTACTTCCATGCGTTCGGCCATGGTGCGGTTTGGCCTGTCCTTCTCCACGAGGTAGGTGTAGCGTTGCGGATGGGTTTGGGTTTCTTTTATGCCTTGTTTTGTTATTTTACTGTCGCGGGCAACCAGGGTGAACCGCCACATATCGTTGGTAACCGGTGAGATGAAATTGATTACAGCTGCCTGTCCGGGTAGAAGGAGTTTCCGCACGTATTGCTGAATAGCAAGTTATGATATAGCAAGGTGATTATGCCCTTCCTCCTTCCTGCCTCTTCCCACGGATATGCTATCACTATCAAAAGCCTTCTCTTCTTTTTTCTGTTGCAGCAACTCTCTTTTGCGGGCGCTGACCAGAAGGGGCAGGTCAATCCTGCTCTTACAGGTTGTTGCTTTCAGCATTGGCAGTGCTTTGTTTTTCAGAGCATCCTTGCCAAGAGCCTGAAGTTCCAATCCTGCGCTTTATCTGTTGTGCCAAGACCTCCTGAAGCCTCCTTGACACGGCAAGAATACTTTTCAAAATCCAGGTTTAAGGGTTGCCCGGAGAGTCCGATAGTTTGCTTCATTCATGCTCTTGCGCAGCCCTGTATCCCGTGGAGAGTACAACATCATGCTGTATCTTCATTCATCAGGGGCCGCTGCTGATGCACGGTTGCAACACTTGTGGTATGGGCGCCTGACTTACGGATACCGCGGCTTCCGCATATCGGGTAAGCCACTGCTCACAAAACAGGACTACGCCAGCATGGCCGGTAAAAATCTATCAGGCGGGAGTTGTTGCTGCATTTTAATTTGGGAGCATCTTTAGTTTTTGCATTATGAAACTGCACCTGCTGCTGTTTAGCCTGCTTGTTGCTTCCCCGGCATTAGCTCAGGGAGCATCCTTACTTGCACATAACAGAGACGGGCTTACTCAAGTTTCAACTGACCATAGCGGTGTTTCCGTTGAAACCCGCATCACCGTGGAAAAAGCAGAAAGTCAGGCTAAAATCATCTTCTACCAGGAAACGGATAATGGCTTTATTTTTCAACGCATCAACTGGAAAAAAAAGGTACTTATAGAGCTGGATAATGGCGCTACGCTGCTTCTGACGAATCTTGCCGAACAGGGGCATGCCATACAACCGGGTGGCTATATCACGGGTTACTACATTCCCGACAGGTATCAGCGCTACACGGCATTCTGGCTCTCACCCCAGGACATAAGCCTGCTGAAGCAATACAAAGTCAGAGGTATCATGTACTCGCTGGATGACCCCTACGATGCGCAACCCTATCGTATTGTAATCCCCGACAGCACGCACGAACTGAAACAAGAGCTGACACTGCTAGGGTTCTGAACAACGGCTTCGGCTTGTGTGCGAATGTTAAAAGTTACTGACCTGCATATACGGCCCACAGCAGGTGCATGAATAAATCATATTTTTGCCGCATGGCTTTTGAGCACCCGTGGGTTTTATGGGCATTAACCCTGACGGCTATTCCTGTCATCATCCACCTTTTTAATTTTCGCAGACACAAAACTGTATACTTTACCAATGTCCGTTTTTTAAAAGAAGTCACCGAAGAAACAGCAGTGCGTTCCAAATTAAAGCATCTGCTGGTACTGTTGGCACGCCTGCTGACCATCATCTTTATCGTTTTGGCTTTTGCGCGACCTGTTATTCCCGGAAAAGACAGCTCCTCTGCGGCTGCAGAAACAAAATCCGTATCGGTGTATATAGACAACTCGTTCAGCATGAGTGCCGAATATGAAGGAGAGCGGCTGCTTGACCGTGCGATAAGAAAATGCCGGGAGATCGTAGATGCCTATGAGGCAAGCACACGTTTTCAACTTGTCACTAATGAGCTGACCTCCCGCCAGCGTCATTATGTATCCAAAGAAGAATTTCTGAGCCTGCTGGATGAAGTACAACCTTCCTCATTCGTACGCAAGCATAGTGCAATTTATTCCTGGCAGATGCGCACTGCTGCCGATGCCGGAGCGCTGCATGTTTCGGCATTCTGGATTTCTGATTTTCAGAAAAATCAAAGCGACTTCAAAGGAGATACTTCTTTGGCGCTTTACCTTTTTCCGCTAAATGCTGACAGACAGGACAACGTGTATATTGACACTGCATGGCTGAACCAACCGGCAGTATATCCCAACAGAACCGTTACCGTATTTGTCAGGATAGTGAATACTGCCAAACGACCGGTTGAAAATTCCAGAATGACCCTGTCTGTGGATAATCAGGTGAAAGCCATAGCCGATTATAGCGTGCCTGCGGCATCTTACACCGTGGATACACTCAACTTCATGGTCAGGGACACCGGCTGGAAGAGAACAGAAATCAGCATTACGGATTATCCCGTTACTTTTGATGACAAGTTCTTCCTTGTGCTCAGGGTAACCGGAGTGGTTCCGGTGCTGGCAGTGTATGAGGCCATACCCAGCCGCTATCTGGACGCCCTTTTCCAGAACACTGAATCTTTTTCGTTTGAAAACCGCCAGGTCAATCAGCTGGATTACTCCAGGTTGGACCGGCATAACCTGATTATATTAAGTAACCTTACAGCCATTCCTTCAGGTATGGCTTCCATACTGGAACAATATGTTAAGAACGGGGGCAGCCTGCTGATTTTTCCAGCAAAAACTATCAGCGTAGGCAGTTACAATTCATTTCTATCCATGTTGGGGGCAGGTACTCTCGGTGAATTACAAACCTCTGAGCAGCCGGTAACCGAACTCAACCGGGAGCACGAAATTTTTTATGATGTGTTTGAAGAAATACCCAAAAACATTTCGCTGCCGATAGTGAAAGCTTATTATCCTGTTCAAAAGAAAACCCGCAGCAGTCAGCAGGTGCTGCTCGGGCTGAGAAACAGAAGTCCCTTTCTGAGCCAGTTTGAATACGGGCAGGGGAAAATTTACCTGTGCGCTGCTCCCCTGGATGAAAAACTCACGGATTTCCCGCTGCATGCACTGTTTGTACCCCTGTTATACAATATGGCATTAACCGGCAAAACATTTTCCAAGGCGGCCTATGTAATAGGCAAAGATGAAGTGATAGAAATAGACAACCGGCTGCGAGGTAATGACCTCATTTTTAAAATCCGTGGAGGCAACAGCGAATTTATACCCAGACAGAAAGCTGCAGGCCCTAAAATGCTTATCTTCCCCGGTGAGGAAATCACACAAGCCGGATTTTATACTATCTATACGGAGGATGACAAAGAGGGTGACGTGATTGCCATGAACTACAACCGGGAAGAGTCCCTTCCTGAATTTTACAGTGCACCGGAACTAAAAGACCTTTACCCTCAGCGCAACATCCAGGTGATTCAGGCGGTTAATGCGAACGCTTCTGCTGTGGTCAAAGAGCTGCAAGAAGGAGTTGCCCTATGGAAACTTTGTATTATTTTAGCCCTTGTTTTCATGGGCGCAGAGGCCGTATTGCTTAGATTTCTGCGCTGAAATGGTTGCACATTCTGAATGAATTTATTTATCCGGTCTGCCCGCATTCTTGATCCCACCTCAAGCTATCATTTACAAACCAGAGATATTGTCATTGAAAAAGGCGTCATTACCCGCATTGGCTCCCGACTGCACAATACGTATGGCTACCGCGAAATTACTTCTCCAGGCTTATGCGTTTCTCCCGGATGGGTTGACCTCTTTGCCTTTTTAGGCGATCCCGGTTATGAACACAAAGAAGACCTCTTCACCGGTATAGCTGCTGCTGCCTCCGGAGGATTTACCACCGTATGCTGCATGCCCAATACCCGTCCTCCCCTGCACTCTAAAACGGAGGTTGAATACGTCATCAACAAGTGCAGAAATACTGTTGTGGAAGTAAAACCCATCGGGGCTGTCAGCCGCAACTGCGAAGGCACCCAGATAACCGAAATCTACGATATGTATGAAGCCGGTGCAGTGGCGTTCTCTGACGGCATTCAGTCATGCATCAGTGCAGGCCTCACACTCCGTGCGCTGCTTTATATCAAACCCTTTGACGGATTATTCATCAGCCATCCCGATGACCAAAGCATCCGGGGCAGCGGACTGGTTAACGAAGGCGCCACCAGCACCATGATGGGCATCCCCGGAATACCGGCTATTGCCGAAGAGTTGATGGTGCTGCGGGATCTTTTTCTTGCTGAATATGCCGGTTCCCGAATACATTTCGCCTATGTGTCATCTCCCGGCTCTCTGGAGCATATCCGCAAAGCCAAAGCCAAAGGTCTGCGCGTAAGCTGCGCTGTTGCTCCCTATAATCTCCTGCTGGATGAAAGTGCAGCACTGGAGTTTGATACCAACTATAAAGTGCTACCTCCTCTTAAAACTCAAAAGGATATCAAAGCCCTCGTCAAAGGCATACAGGACGGAGTGATAGATGTCTTATCCAGCATGCACATTCCCCAGGACACAGAGTCAAAAAAAGTAGAATTTGATCTGGCTGAATTTGGCATGACCGGGCTTGAAACGGCTTATGCAGTGGCGAATACCGCCTGCTGCGGCCTTATTTCTGATGAGAGGATTGTTCAAATGCTCGCCATCACTCCACGCACTATCCTTAATCTGCCGGTTCCCACCATTAAAAAAGGCAACCATGCCAATCTCACGGTTTTTGACAATTCGCTTAAGTGGGTTTTTGAGGAAAAAAATATCCGCTCCAAATCACGAAACACGCCCTTTCTGGGCAGGGAGTTTACAGGGAAAGTGCTGGCAGTGGTCAATAATAACCAACTTTTTCAAAACCCATGAATAATGGATTCACATCTCCCGCATCTATAGGCGCACGTCTGGGACTGCTGGCCGGATTGCTGTGTATTCTTTATTTTCTTATGCTCTATGCTGTGCAAAAAGACCTCGTAATTAGCTTTTGGGTTTTCGCAGGATACGGGATAATCATTTTTTTTAAAATTCTTGCGGTGCATCTGGCCTGGAAAGGCGGGGGCAATCGCCTTGAGTTCAAAAAAGGCCTGCAAGCGGCTTTTCTGGTTTCGGTAACCAGCATGGCGTTGTGGATTTTATTTTTTCATATACTCTTCGCATTCATTGACACTGAACTGAACCTTCTGGCAAAAGAAAAAGCTTTGCAGCGTATTGAAAAATTCATGTCTATGGCCGGTGCTCCGGACGATAAAATTGAGGAAGCCCTTGAGCTTGCTGAACAAAGAAATTATGCGCCCTCCTTTTCTTCAGATGCTATGAATTATGCCTGGTCTCTGATCATCGGATTTCTCTATGCAGCAGTGATTGGGGCTATTTACCATTATGCCGGACGCAAAACTCCACCTTTGCAAAAACCAGATGCCGCTTGATGGACCTTTCAATCGTCATACCTCTCTTCAATGAAGAAGAATCGCTGATCCCCCTGTTTGAGTGGATTAGTCGCGTCATGGAAAAAACGAATCTGAGCTATGAGGTCATATTTGTAGACGATGGCAGCCGCGACAGTTCATGGGCAAAAATTAAAGAGCTGGCGAAAACGCATGCTTCTGTCCGCGGCATACGGTTTCGCAGAAACTTTGGCAAGTCAGCTGCGCTCAATGAAGGATTCAAAGCAGCCTCCGGTGAGGTGGTAATTACCATGGATGCGGATATGCAGGATAGTCCTGATGAGATTCCTGCTCTCTATCAGATGATCCGATCAGAAGGCTATGACATGGTTTCGGGCTGGAAACGCAAACGCCACGACCCGCTCTCCAAAACCATCCCTTCCCGGTTTTTTAATTATGTAACCCGACTGGTGACGGGCATTCCTTTGCACGACTTTAACTGTGGCCTGAAGGCTTACAAAAAGGAAGTAGTCAAAAGTGTGGAGATATACGGAGAGATGCACCGCTTCATACCGGTGATGGTGCATAAGGCCGGCTTTGACCGCATAGGTGAAAAGGTAGTGCAGCACCAGGAAAGAAAGTTTGGAAAGACCAAGTTCGGACTGGAGCGTTTCATCAATGGTTTTCTGGATTTGCTATCTATTCTTTTTGTTACACGGTTTGGCAAACGCCCCATGCACCTTTTTGGCACCATCGGCATCCTTTCATTTTTGATCGGAGGCATCATCACCGTGTGGCTGATAGCCGAAAAGCAATACCGTATTTATTATCACATGAAGATACGCGATGTGGTAGATCAGCCGCTTTTCTACCTTGCCCTTCTTGCCGTTGCAGTAGGAGTACAACTGTTTTTGGCCGGCTTTCTGGCGGAACTTGTTTCGCGTTCAGCCCCCGATCGCAACCGCTATGAAATTGCCGAACGTCTGGGTCTTCCTTACGATTTCGGAGCGTGATTAATGCCCAGTATTTTATAAATAGGACACATCCCGGTAACCGCTGTAATAAATACAGCTATAGCTATCAGGATTAAAGGATAAAACTGTGTTACGCCAAACAGAATGCCCAACACCATAATCACCACATACCGCAGTGCAATATCGGTGAAGCTTAAATTGTATTCCATGGTTAATGTTTTTACCGCACAAGTAAGCCTTCAGTAAGAAGATGTTCAGTGATTTTTATCACCGGAAGGCATGATTTTTACTTTACTGGTGTACTCCAGAAAGGATGTACAGAGAGGCGTATGATATTCAGAGCAGTAAAAAAAGACAGCACCGATACTGATTCCGCACTTATTGTATGCTTATTGTATCGCTTTGCGGAACGAATGATTCCTGGCTTTTAAAAATCTTGTCAAACAAACCATCCGCATCGGCAAAGAGATTGTCCGGATTAAGGCTTGAACGGATAACTTTTTTATTCCCTGCATCAAAACCCTCAATTCTTATTGCTACTCCGGAGCTGTCAGAAATTTCCAGCAACGCCTGAGGAGAAGGCAGCTGACTTTCATCCACATCATCAGCAAACACCGTTCCGCTGACAAAAGCGAGCTGATTAAGATAGTTGTCTACCTGTGTTTTGTCGGCAGCCTGTCCGTTCACCTGCCAAAGTGTATCGGCTTTTGTGAGTGTGTATCGAAGCGTATCACCCAGTGAAAAATCCAGTTTAATCCACTGGTCTTTCCTACCTTTTATGATAGTTTTGTTTCGCCAGTTTTCGGTGCCTGCATTGAAGGTTCCCTCCAGAAAACCTTTAACGGCATAGGTTTCATTTTTTCCGTTCAGGCGCACGCACGTTTCCATATCCCTGCCGCCTGAAAAAACAAATTTACCGATAATTAAGTCCAGCACTTTTCTGTTGCCCTCATGCACTATTACACGCGTGCCGTTGGTGTCCACCTCCAATTCTTTCCACTGCTCGGCGGATCGGGCAGCCAAACGTACGGGCTTAAGTTCGCTCAGCAGGCGGATAACGTCACCCACCCTTTGATTGTCCACCTGAATGGATTTGTTTTCGCGGAGGCGTACTTTCCATATATTGTCTTCCTTAAAGAGCCTGACTTCTTCCCCTTTTTTTGATTTGGGATAAATTAGTATTTCTGAAACCTTTGCGCTGTCAATGGTTACGAGCTCAGCGGGAAAGTTGCGCTCGCCTTTTTTTGACTGAAAAAATCTCGCTGCTGCAAAAGCCGCTATTAAAACAATCAATACAACAACCAGTGAGGTATTAGAAAATTTAGACATAGCGTTGCTCCATCCATTGCTGGCGTTTCCGCCTGCGCAGCTGTACTCTCACAAAGCCATATAGAATGATGAGAAAAACCGGCAGGAGGAAATTGCCATATTTTATTAAAGTTTTCTTGTTGTCGTCAAGTTCTTTTTTAATCGGTCTTGCGGAAATGCCTTTTGTTCTGAGTTCGTTGAGACCGGTGTCGTCCGAAAGCCAATCCACCGCATTGACAAGCAGGCTCACATTGTCAGGCTGCAGTTGCTGGTATTCCCGCCCTTCGCCATTGACGGCAAAATCACCATCTCCGAAAACAACCAGGCGGGAAATGTTGCCATTGCCGGTGATGTTACCTTCCACAGCCACGGCCAAAGGCAAACTGCTCATGGGGAAATCAGCGGGTGTATAATTTCTCATTACATCAAAGAAGGTGTTTGCCGGTGCCGTGTTGGCGCGGGATGAAGTTTTGGCCAGCACCACCACCTTAATCAGAGAATCGGAGATAGCATTAGTCACCGGACTTGCAAAGGGTAATAAAACGCGTTCCAGCCCTTTTGTAATCGGATGGTCAGCAAAATCCGTGATAAGCGGCAGATAGGGAAACTGCACCGGAGTGCTGATGGTGAAGAAACCCTGTCTTTGCTGCACCGTAACCGATCCGCACTGGGCATCCATGATGAATTTATCTTCCACGGAGATACCCTTTTTACTTAACCACTCTTCCAGGCCTGTATTTACAGGTTGCCCGCGGCTGGTTTGGAAGTCACCCTGCACCCGATTAAGTGCTACCAGGAGGTTGCCTCCGGCAGCAAGGTACTCATCTAACCGCTGCAACTCGGCGGTGGTAAAAGAATCTTCGGGAGCAATAATCAGAAGTGACTGATAGGTAGTCGGTATCGGGGCGGTATCAGATATGGTGTACCCTGATATATCATACAAAACGGAAAGTACGCTTCTTACCTGCTGCATGGCATTCAGCGAAGGTTCACCGTGCCCCTGCAACAGGGCTACTTTAGGTTTTTCTTTTACCGAAAGCTTTTTAATAGTGGATGAGAGGGCGTACTCCATAGCAGCACCGGGTTGCACAAACGGAATGACCTCTGTTTGAGAACCCATCTTCAGCACCGCTCCGAGGTAAGCTTTTTGTTGTTTGATTTCATCTTTCTCCCGCACATTAATCATCACCGGCTGAATTCCGGCCTGCAGCGCTTCCTGTTCCAGCTCCTCTTTTTCACCCGGGTCCTTGAACTCATATACCACGTTGCCGCCCGAACGACTGGCATATTCCACAAGCAGGTCTTTGAAATCCGTTTTAGTTGCGGTGATGTTTGGAGGCAGCTTTTTGGAAAAATATGCAGTAACCGTCACCGGCTCATTAAGCGATTTGAGTATGTCCAGAGTAGCTTTGCTGAGTGTGTAGCGTTTATCTCCGGTAAAGTCCAGGCGGAATGAAAACTGAGCCGACAGGATGCCAATCACCACCATTATACTCAGTATAAGCAGCAACCTGAACTGTGCCGTACTTCTTTTCATATTCAGCTGATAATATTTCTTTTTGCAAGAACAAATTCTGCCAGCACCAGCCCAGCCAGCGCAATAAGCAGAAAGTACACCACATCTTTGGTATCAATCACTCCCCTGGATATGGATTCAAAATGGTTGGAAATGCTCAGATAGTGGAATATATCGGCCATCACACCCAACGAGCCTGATGAGAGCACGTCAAAAATGATCAGAAAAAACACACCGATGAGCAGAGATACAAGGAAAGCTACTATCTGATTGCTGGTTATGCTGCTGGCCAGCATACCAATGCCGATATATGAGCAGCTCATGAGGATGAGTCCGAGATAACCACACAACACGGCTCCATGATCCACATCGCCAAGCTGAGTGAGCGTAATATAATAAGGCAGGGTAAATATCAAAGCAATAGCAATCAGCAGCAGACACGCCAATGATTTGCCTATTACAATCTGCCAGTCGGTGATGGCTTTGGTTTGAAGCAGTTCAATGGTGCCGGTGCGGTTTTCCTCAGCAAGCATGCGCATAGTCAGGGCCGGGATGAAAAAAAAGAGTGTCCAGTAGGCCACAGAAAAAAACGGCTGCAAGGTTACCTGGCCAATGAGAAATATATCGCTGCCGGATATCCACGTGAAGAAACCGCTGAGCCCCAGAAAGATTACCAGCAATACGTAGGCCGTCAGGGAATCAAAAAATGTGACCAGCTCTTTTTTAGTCAATATCCAGATTGCCTTCATAGCTTCAGTTCATAGTAAGATTTCTGAAGATATCTTCCAGTTTGGTCTCCAGGGGCGTCAATTCAGTAAGGACCCACCCATTTTTGACGCACAGTTCATACACAGCTCTTCTTGAAGATAGCTCAGGCTTGCTTTGCACTACATAAGTATTAATCCTTCCTGCCAGAGGTTCAGCCATGGAGACGGTGGGCAATGCCATCAATGCTGGCAACACCTGGTTGTGGTCAGCTTCTTCCACCGTAATACGGATTACTTCCTGCCCCTGAGCCTGTTTGCGCAAAGTATCCGGTGAGCCATCGGCAACGATTTTACCATTGCTTATAATCAGAATACGATCGCAGGTTGCCTCAACCTCAGGAAGTATGTGCGTACTGAGAATAACGGTTTTCTCACGGCCCAGGTCCTTAATGAGTTTTCTGATTTCTACAATTTGATTCGGGTCAAGACCAGTGGTGGGCTCGTCCAGAATAAGCACCTCGGGATCATGAATAAGAGCCTGCGCCAGCCCCACACGCTGACGGTAACCTTTTGATAGTTCTCCTATGCGTTTATGTTTTTCGGCATCCAGGCCGCATTTGCGCACCATGTCAATGACTTTATCGCTGATGCGCTCAGGAGGAACGCCCTGCAGTCCTGCAATGAATTCCAGATATTCTATCACATACATATCGGTATATAACGGGTTATTCTCCGGTAGATAGCCGATTTTGCGTTTTACCTCGTCAGGGTGCTGCAGAATATTATAATCACCGATATATACCGTGCCGGAGGAAGGAGCCATGTAGCAGGTGATAATTTTCATAGTGGTGGTTTTACCCGCTCCGTTGGGTCCCAGAAAGCCAAGTATTTCACCTGCTTTTACCTCAAAGGAGATATTATCAACCGCCCGCTGCGGACCATAGTTTTTCGTCAATCCCTCTACCCGGATATTCATAGTCTTTTTTAAGTGGGGGCAAAAATATAAAAGGGGGCATATCAATACAAGTTAAAAATGGTTAAGCTTCCTTTACCGGTGACGGCAATCATGCCATTACATTTTCATTATCTTAATGTGCCTGGTGATGTTTCCGTTGGTGATGCGCACCAGATAAACACCGGCAGCCGGTAAACTACGTATCTGTATCTCCCCGCTATATCCAATAAGGGGCAATTGCTTCACAAGCATCCCTGAAACGTTGAACACTTGAATCCGGAAGTGCTCCGGATTACAACGGTTGGGCACCTGATAGTAAATCTGTGCAGACGCATCAAACACCGCGGGTGCAGCATACAGCAGAATCTGCTCCGATGCAGAGGGCTCGTACATGCCTACTGTGGTGCAGGACAAATAGACATCCAGCGTATCCGTGCGGGCACTGTCAAGAGCTATCCCCGTGATGATTTTTGTTACACAGCCGTCCTTGTAAAACCTTACATCATACACGCCCGGCTCGCTTGCTCCGGTGCTGTAATATCCCTGTAAATTGGTGTGTTTAATGCTTCCTGTTGTCATCACTTCCACGGATACTTCCTGTAAGGGCACATGAGTATCCGCATGTAACACACGTCCGGTAAGATAACAGGCACGCTTGTATTGAGGTGTGAACACATAAAGACCGGTTTCTATGTCCGTAGCCAGAATGTTGCCGGAAGGCAGGTAAGGATATACGCCCCAGCAGCCCTGATAGCCCTCGCTGTTTGGAAAAGGAGAAGTATCATAATGCCCGATTTCCACCAGATTGGAAGGCACCGTGGCATCCACCACAGCGACTCCGTATTTATAATATGCTATAATCAGAAAGTCATTATGCCAGTAAACATTATGCGGTATGAGACCTGTGAAGGGTGCAGCCTGATAGGTATCCAGCAGACGGATATTGTCCAAATCACTGACATCATAAGCTCCGATAAAAGCAGCCGCACGCTCATCTGTCGTGAAAAGATATTTTCCGTTATCCGATAGCCAGCAGTTATGCGTAAACCGACTTGGGGTTTCGTGCACGGCAAGCAGAACGGGACTGGATTTATCCGAAACATCCACTACAGCAAAGGTGCCGTCAGAAATCTGTGCGGCCCAGATGGTATCACCGCGCACATAGCAATCGTGCACATATTCCAGGTTATAGGATCCGGCAAATACCGGATTTTGGGGATCGGGATTTAAGTTGCAAATCAAAATGCCTCTTTGGTCATAAGGAATGTTTCGGGCTACATTATTATATCCGTTGCAATAGAGATAGCCATTTTCATCAATGTATGCCGTATGAGCGGTGCTGATGAGAGAATCACCAGTCCACCAGCGATAACTTACCGAATCCGGCAGAAGGCTCAGGTCGGCAATTAAAATACCGCTGTCAGTTTCGTTGGTAACATAGGCGTGTTTATTCCAGACCTTGATATTGCGCCATGCGCTTTTCGGACCCGGTATGAAAAACAACTCGCGTATGGAGTCAGGGTTGGTGACATCTACGATAGACAAGCCGTTGTACACCCCCACGAGAGCATATTCATTGGATAATGAATCTGCATAGCCCCATACATTGCTGAGGTTTTCCGGATAAGACAGCATGCCGCGCAACTGCAGGTTTTTTTGTGCACCTGCACTTAACGCGTGGGCTATCGTCACAAAAAACAAAACGATTCGCATTACCATAATTTAACCAGCCTGATCACGTGTGTGGTTTGTTCTGTCCTGGCTACCATAAAGTAAATGCCTGGAGGGTGACTGTCGCCCCATTGCAGAACGACTCCCGGAACAGGGCGCATGTGTTGAATGATATGTCCGGAAACATTAAAAATTGTCACATCGCTCACTGCATCTGCAATATGGAGGGTAATGTTGCCAGCAAACGGATTGGGATACGCTTGCATTACCTGCGGCTGTATAAAGGCTGCTGTAGTACCAACACCTACCTGAATCGTGTCAATGCTGCTGCAGCCATGTTCATCGCTAACCGTAACGGAATATAAGCCCGCCCGGAGATGCTCTCGCAACATGCTGCTGGCGCCATCGCCCCATTGCACGGTAAATGCAGAACCACTACCGGAGATATTGAGCTGAATGCTGCCATTAGCTGCTCCTGAGAAAGATTCAGGAGTTACTGCCGGTATTATAGCAGGAGGTTGATAGATGAGAATATAATTTTGTTTTACGATAGAGCTTGTACCTGTTGCATTGGAAACCGAAAGAGTCACCGAATAGAGCCCCGGATTAAAATAAACCACCTGCGGACTGGAATCGGAAGAAACAGGAGGCTGCCCACCTGGAAACTCCCAGAACCATGCCGTAGGAGCATGCTGCGAGAGATCCATAAAATGAAAGGTATCGCCAGGGCAACCGGTAGTGGTAGTGGCTATGAACTCAGCCGCAGGAAGAGGTAACACAGATGAATCCTTAACGGAAAAAACATCTACGGCAGCCTCCACAATGTGTCCGGAGCTGCTGGCATCAGCCGTTTCAAATATCAACCTCATATCAGCTGTGGGAGTAATAAAATCTTTTACCCTAAACTCTCTGTAATTCCATTGATTGGCAGCCGGCTGAGCCGTAACATACTCCAGCAAGGTTGTGTCAGCCCCATTTGTGATTTTCACAAACAAAGTATCATTCACCGGTGTATTGCCTCCGGAATTGAAAAACCAGCGATAATATGTAACGAAAGGATCATGATAGGATGACAGATTAAAAGTCGGAGAAATGAGCACCACAACACCATCATCCACATCGTCATTGCCTGCTTGCCCTCCTCCGTTGCCGGTTACGTAACACATCTCTCCCCAGTCGGTTGCAACATCATGAGAAGGATTGGCTTCCTGAAGATTAAACATCGTTCCAATCGGGACCGCAAGTTCCCATAAACCAGAAGCAGCCGTAGCCGAAGTGGTCCATCCGTAGTCAAAAAGAAAGTCATCGTAATAGCCTTTTTGCAGACCGGCCACCACAGGGTTGTTGGGGAGAACCGTCATCTGCATCATTCTGGTGAGGTAGCCCCATGAGCCAGCATATACATCATACGTACCTGTTTCAAAATTCTGTATTCCAAAGTTTCCGTTTGGGTCAGCTACGGCCTGGTAGGTATTGGTTAAGCTTTTAAAGAGTATCCGCGCGTAAGGGATGCCTTGCCCGTTGGTTACATCCACAACGGAACCATTCAGCATGATGGACACCGCAGGCATTAGCTGAACATTCAGAGTAGTAACCTGTCCGTTCTGCAACATCACATTATGCTGTATGAGGGTTTGATAACCCGTTTTGGCAAACTGTACGCTGTAGGTGCCGCTGTCAGCAATTCCGGTTTTATATGCTCCCAGAAGGCTGGTTTGTTCTACCGTACCTGAAGATAAAATGCTTACGGTAACATTGGGAATGGGCTGATTGGTGCTCACATCCGTAACCACTCCTTCCAGATAGCAGGCTTTCCGGTAAGTGGGTGCCAGAATGAACAAGCCTTCTTCTATATCAGAAGCCAGAATATTACCCGAGGGCAGGTAGGGATATACGCTCCAAACCCCGTTAAATCCATTGCCTGAAAGCGGAGAAGTATCGTAGTTGCCTACCTGAATAAGATTGGCGGGGTCAGAAGCATCTATAATGACTACCCCATCACGATAGTAGGAGGCCACGGCAAAATCACCCACATAATGCACATTGTGCGGAATGGAAAAACTTCCGGGGTTTGACCGGAACATATCCAGAAGGCGGATATTATTCAAATCAGACACGTCATAGGCAGCTATGACACCATTGCTGATTTCATCAGTAGTCAGCAGGTATTTACCATTTGCCGAAAGCCATGCGTTGTGGGTGACATTGCCGGGAGTAGAGCTGGTAGCCAATACGATCGGATTGTTTTTGTTCTGCACCTGCACTACCGAAAAGATGCCGTCATTGATTTCGCAAGACCAAAGAGTGTCGCCCCGCACAAATACATCATGCACATACCGCAGGTTGTATTTTCCCAGCAGGACAGGACTAAAGGGATTTGATCGGGGATCCAGCATGATAACTCCTCTGCCGGCAGCCTGATTAGCTCCGGCAACGTAGAGTATTCCATTTTCATCGGAAAATATAGTGTGCGCAGAATTTAGCATCAGGCTGCCTCCGGTCCACCAGGAAGTCTGAATACTGTCAGGCAGATAACTGAGATTAATAATCAATAGGCCGCTACCCCCTTCATTGGTTACATACGCATAGCTGCCTGAGGTAGCAATGTCGCGCCAGGTGGTAGTCGGGCCCGGAACAAAGAATAATTCAGCCGGCTGAGCCGAATTAGTAACATCCACAATAGAAACTCCGTTGAATACACCCACAAGTGCATACTCTCTGCCCTGTGCTGCATAGCCCCACACATCGCTCAGATCATTGCTGTAGGTCCTTTTGCCCAGAAAGGTAAGATTCTTGTTTTGCGCGTGGAGCGTCATACTGCTGCTCCAAGCAAGCACAAATAATGCACAGAGCATTTGTCTTTGCAGTCGCAGGAAGCAAAATGAAGAGGAGAAACTCATTCCATCTTAATCAGATAGTTATCCTGATATTTGAGCAAATGTAAGTACTTATTCTCTATGTATTGAATCACAACAGGCCTCTGCACGGTGTCTGCAGAAAAGAATGGCGAAGCAGGGCTTTCATCCAGGTGCAAACCAAAGCGAAACTGCGTATGAAAAGCGGTATCAGCTACTGCTGTAAGCATGGAGCCGAAGTCCTTTCCATAACGCTGCAGCATTTTTCCGAAAAACAAAACCATGTCAAAGCCCTTCACAGCATATTCAGAGGGTTCGTTGTAATAGCGTGAAACATATTCACGGTAGAAAGGGTTGTTCATTGAATAAAACGTATCAGGCACATAAAACGATGACGTAAAATGTACTTGCAACGCATTGACGTATTCAAATAACATAACGGACTGGTCGCCCCATACCGGCAAACCCACTACCGTGATGCGGTAAGATTCTGCAGCCATGGTACCCTCAGAGGGGCGTGTGAGGGGAAACAGATCCCGGGCAAGATTATGCACGTAGGCTTTGTCCACTGAAGGGATGATGATTACGTTGTTGCGTGAGGAGTCCAGAAGCAGAGCAAGGGAACCGGAGTCAGTCTGCATGATTCCGCCATAATTTACTTCGGTAAACTGAAGCCCGTAGTTCCCGGTATCCTGATGGTATTTCCGCAACAGCTTCCGGAAAATGGATGCATATTCCTGCTCAACACCGGGCCTGAACAGCAGAACAATATGATCCTGCGCAAAATGACTGACCACAAAATCAAAAAGTTTTTCACAATGTATGCCTACACCGGGATTCACCATGATATAGTATGGATTTTTTTGTGTGATATTGTCGGCAGGCGACAAGGGCGAGATCAGATAAAAGCTATCCCGTTTTGCATACTCAGCCATCAGACGCAGATTATTGTTGTAAATGGGGCCTATGACCCAATCTGTGTGTTTCATAGCCGGATGATGGGCAATGTCTCTAAGACGTTCGGCAGTGTTGGCATCATCAAACACATAAACACGGGCGCGGAATCCGTTTTTTTTCAGGCTATCCAGCGCAAGGAGTGCCCCGAGATAGAATTCAACACCCATTTCACTGTCCGCATAATAGCTTGGCGGAATGGAGTCTGAAATTTCGCGGAGTGAGTCAAGAAAGAGTGGCAGAATCAGCGCTATGGTGTAATGGTCCTTAAGGCGAAAGGAGTCTGCGGGATGCACCACCAGCGTATCTTCAGCCTCAGCCGGAGGGGCAGGCGAATGCGTAACCTCATCCGGTTTAACCACCGGAGCTACCACCTGCTGAGAAGAAGCACAGCTCAACAGCAAAAGTAACAGCAGGGCTCCCAAAAAATGTTTACTCCCATTCAATAGTTGAAGGCGGTTTTGAGCTTATATCATAAACCACTCTGTTGACTCCTTGTACCTTATTAATTATTTCGCTGGAGGTTTCGGCCAGAAACTCATAGGGCAGCTTAGCCCAGTCGGCAGTCATGCCATCTGTGGAAGTGACTGCCCGCAGGGCAATTACTCGTTCATAGGTACGCTCATCACCCATTACCCCCACGCTCTGCACCGGCAACAGAATGGTGGCTGCCTGCCACACCGCATCATACAGGTGCCGTTTCTTTAAATTTCCGATAAAAATTTCATCTGCATCCTGCAGAATCCGGATATCATTTTCATTCACTGCTCCAATAATGCGTATGGCAAGCCCCGGACCCGGAAAGGGATGTCTGTTTAATATCTCAGCCGGAATGTTAAGGGCTTTTCCCACTTCTCTTACCTCATCCTTAAATAAAAAGCGTAGCGGTTCAATGACTTTGAGATGCAGCTTTTCAGGTAATCCGCCTACGTTATGATGCGATTTGATGGTGGCCGAAGGCCCGTGCACCGAAACCGATTCAATCACATCCGGATAAATGGTGCCCTGCCCCAGCCAGCGTATATCAGGAAGCCGGCTAGCTTCTTCCTGAAACACCTCAACAAAAACGCGACCTATAATTTTGCGTTTTTGCTCAGGGTCAACCACTCCGGCCAGGGCATCAAGAAATTTCCGGCTTGCATCTATGCCTTTTATGTTCAGGCCCATGTCTTTGTATGAATGCAGTACACTTTCAAATTCGTTTTTCCGCAACAAGCCGTTGTTCACAAACAGGCAATACAGATTTTCTCCGATAGCACGGTGCAGCAACTCAGCAGCTACCGTGGAATCCACTCCGCCCGATAGGCCCATTACCACATTTTCATCCCGCACGGTATTGCGTATCTGGTAAATAGCCTCTTCAATAAACGAAGCGGGTGTCCATGTGCCCTTACAGCCGCAAATGCCGAAAACGAAATTTTTCAGAATCAGTGTTCCCTCTGTGGTGTGATATACCTCCGGATGAAACTGAAGGCCGATAACCGGATGCCGGAAGGTGCCGTTTTTGCTTTGAAAGGCTGCTACTTCCACGTTGCCGGTGCTGGCAAGCAGCTCAAAAGTTTCGGGAAGTTTGATGATAGTATCACCATGCGACATCCACACCTGAGAATGGTCGCTCACATTGTGAAATACGCCTTCCTTTTTGTAAATCTTGTCCAGATTGGCGCGGCCGTATTCGCGTTTTTGAGAAGCCTGTATTTCGCCTCCGTATTTTGCTGCAAGCAACTGGGCTCCATAACATACCGCAAGGAGCGGTCGGTTCTGCGTCAGTTGTTGCAGATTCACATCAGGAGCCTCCCGGTCACGCACCGAAAAAGGACTGCCGGAGAGGATAATTCCCCGTACACTTTCATCCAGCTGAGGAATGCGATTATACGGCACAATTTCGCTATACACATGCAGCTCACGCACACGCCTTGCGATGAGCTGGGTGTATTGCGAGCCAAAATCAATAATCAGAATCTTTTCATGCATGGGAAGTGCAAAAATAGATGGAATCGGCAGGTTGTGAAAATTTGTTTGCGGGTGGTTTTCATTCAGTGTTTTCTCGGCTTCCAGGGGCGCTCCTCAACTCCCTGCTGCCAGGCAATGTATCGGGCCAGCACAAACAAATAGTCTGAAAGCCTGTTGAGATATTGAATCACCGGTAAGTACAATGGTTCCCGATCATGCAGCGCAACCACCCTCCTTTCAGCCCTGCGGCATACACACCTTGCCACATGACACCAGGAAACGAGCGGATGCCCGCCCGGAAGGACGAAATACTGCAAGGGCTTCAGACTCTCATTCATTCTGTCCATCTCCTGCTCCAGCAGCACCACATCTTCTTCATGTAGGTCAGGCTTTTTCAGGGCCGGCTTAGCCGGATCGGCAGCCAACATGGCGCCAATGGTAAAGAGGCGCTCCTGAATTTGATTCAAGAGCTTATGTGTATGGCCTTTCTCCAGATGATCCATCAGAAGACCGATCCAGGAATTCAGCTCATCCACTGTACCATAGCTTTCAATTCGGAGGTCGCTCTTGGAAACGCGCTTCCCACCAAAAAGCGAGGTAAGTCCTTCATCTCCGGTTTTGGTATAGATTTTCATGATAGTGTACTTTAAGGGCTATTTTCAATAAGAGCCGTTTCAGGGTTAGGCTGGTCTGCTTCTATATGACCATCTTTGAGCCGTATGATGCGATGAGCGTGCCGTGCAATATCGCTCTCATGGGTCACCAGGATAACGGTATTTCCCTGCCGATGGATATGGTCAAACATGGCCATAATCTCTTCAGAGGTTTTGCTGTCCAGATTGCCGGTAGGCTCATCAGCAAGAATAATAGAAGGATTATTGATGAGGGCGCGTGCAATAGCTACGCGTTGCCGCTGTCCTCCGGAGAGTTCGTTGGGTTTATGATGCAACCGGTCACCCAGCCCCACCGCTTGCAACACTTCCCTGGCACGCTTTTCCCGTTGGGTACGTTTATATCCTGCATAAACCAATGGCAGCATGCAGTTCTCAAGAGCACTCAGGCGGGGAAGCAGGTTGAATGTCTGAAATACAAATCCGATTTCCTTGTTGCGGATAGCGGCAAGCTGATCATCATTCAGCAATCCTACGTTTTTTCCGTTGAGTATATATTCTCCACTGGTTGGTGTATCCAAACAACCCAGAATATTCATCAAAGTGGATTTACCAGAGCCGGAAGGTCCCATTAGGGCCAGATATTCATTTTTTTGAATAAAAAGAGTTATCTGATTAAGAGCCGGTATAATCACATTGCCCAGCACATAATTTTTGGTAACTTCCCTTAACGCAATAAGAGGGGTCATTCTTCTTTATTTATCACTTTAGGCACCTTAAAAAATACCCCGTCATGCAATGGAGCGTTTCTGAACACTTCATCCCTTGAGAGGCCAGCTGTAGCCTGATCTTTTCTCAGCGGGTTAACCTCCTCTGTAATATAAACCAGCGGGTCCGTTTGACTCACGTCAACTTCGTTGAGTTTTTCCATCATAGCCAGGATGGCTGTCATATCCTGTATGATAACTTTTCTTTCCTCTTCACTGAATTCCAGCTTTGCAAGGCGGGCAATTTTATCAAAAAGCTGGTCAGTAATTTGCATAAAAAAACAGGGGAAAATTTAGGGTGCGCATCATTACCGGATGCAGGCCGGCTAATCAAAAATAGGAATTTTTGTATTTTCGGCTTCCCATGGAAAAAGTAGTAAGCGGAGTACGTCCCACTGGCCCTTTGCATCTTGGAAATTATTTCGGGGCTATTCAGAACTTCATAAAAATGCAGGATTCTTTTGACTGCTTTTTTTTTGTTGCCGATTATCATTCGCTCACCACGCATCCGCGTCCGGCTGATCTGCATGCCAACGTTAAGGAAGTGCTGGCTACCTATCTGGCATGTGGCCTTGATCCGGAAAAAACGGTGCTCTATGTGCAAAGCGACCTGCCGCAGATTCCCGAGCTGTTTCTTTTGTTGTGTATGATTGCCTACAAAGGTGAGCTGGAGCGGTGTACTACATTTAAAGATAAGGCTGCGCGACAGCGCGACAATATCAATGCGGGCCTGTTGACCTATCCGGTGCTGATGACAGCCGATGTGATTATTCACAAAGCCACCAAAGTGCCTGTAGGGAAAGACCAGGAGCAGCATCTGGAAATGGCGCGCAATTTTGTCAACCGGTTCAACATGATTTACGGAGTATCTTATTTCCCGGAGCCTTATGGATTCAGCTATGGAGACAATCTGATTAAAATTCCCGGCCTTGACGGCACCGGCAAGATGGGAAAATCTGAAGGCGCCCACAATGCGATTTTTCTGGCTGATGAGCCGGCTGTAATCAGAAAAAAAATAATGCGTGCAGTCACCGATGACGGTCCGAAAGAAAAAAACCAACCCAAGAGTGTACCGGTGCAAAATCTGTTTACCCTGATGCAGGCCGTCTCTGATGCTGAAACGGTAAAGCATTTTGAAGAACAGTATAACACCTGCACCATCCGCTATGGAGAGATGAAAAAGAAACTGGCTGAAGATATTATTACCTTTACAGAACCCATACGCGAAGGCATCCTTGCCTGGCGGCAAAATGAGGCCGGCCTGAGCCGGATCGTAAAACAGGGAGCTGAAAAGGCAGCTCAAAGTGCAGCCGCCACCATAAAAGATGTCAGGGAAATTATCGGGATAAGAAGTTTTTGAAATACATATCTATGGCAAAAAAAATAAAAGAGGAACCAGAGGGTCGGCCAAAAATCAAACACATTGCCGTAGCCGGAAATATCGGCTCCGGTAAAACCACACTTACCGAAAAGCTGGCGCAAAGCTTCAAGTGGGAGGCGCAGTATGAAGATGTGGAAAACAACCCTTATCTGAACGATTTTTATGAAGACATGCCCCGCTGGTCCTTCAATCTGCAGATTTACTTTCTCAATAATCGTTTCCGGCAGATTGTAAATATTCAGCGCGGAGACAAAACCGTAATTCAGGACCGTACCATATATGAGGATGCACACATCTTCGCACCCAACCTTCATGCCATGGGGCTTATGTCCACACGTGATTTTGAAAACTACCTCAGCCTCTTCAAAACAATCAGCTCTTTAATAAATCCGCCTGACCTGCTCATTTATCTAAAGGCCTCTATACCCACGCTGGTAAGTCAGATTCAGAAGCGCGGACGTGAATATGAAGAAAATCTGAGGCTGGATTATCTGCGTAGACTCAATGAATATTATGATGAATGGGCCAGCAAATACCGGGAGGGCAGGCTGCTGGTGATTGATGTGGACCACTGCAATTTTGCCGAAGATAAAAGCCACCTTGGAGAGGTAATCAATAAGGTACAGGCAGAGCTATACGGTCTCTTTTAATCTTCGGTTTCCCGCGCAGATTATCTGCCCCTCATCTTTCCGGTTTCGGACGTGCGGCTGACAACCCCGGGCATTCAACCTCGTTCACATTGCAGCCTTCTGTCTGAAATCACTTAGCAGAGCACTTTCCGACTACCGCAGCAACCTTTTCTGCGCATTTCCGTATCAGGAATTGATAACACCT
Source organism: Chitinophagales bacterium (assembly GCA_026003335.1). Classification (NCBI taxonomy): domain Bacteria; kingdom Pseudomonadati; phylum Bacteroidota; class Chitinophagia; order Chitinophagales; species Chitinophagales bacterium. The sequence continues at coordinate 310,403 of BPHB01000002.1, forward strand.
TCAACTCTTAACCAAAAATCAAAGGTGATGCATTTCAGAAAAAGGACCACGGCAGCTATACTGGCTGTTCTCCTTGTGTTTGCCTGGCAGCACGCCTTCTCACAGGTTACCGCAAATTTTACCATGTCAAAAACCTCCGGGTGCAGTCCGCTGATTGTGCAGTTTACGGATGCCTCTACGGGCCCAGTTACATCCTGGCAATGGAGCTTTGGTAATGGAAACGTTTCCAATCAGAAAAACCCGGGCGCCATTTATATCAATCCGGGCACGTATTGCGTACGACTCATCGTATCTGACGGAGTCATCTCCGATACCATGATCAGTTCTCCCTGCATCACCGTCTTCCAAGAACCAGATCCCCGCATTGCCGCAGACGTCAGAGCAGGCTGTGCTCCTTTGACGGTCAGCTTTACCGATAGCAGCATTGCAGGATCAGCTCCCATAACTACCTGGATATGGGACTTTGGCGATGGTACCACATCTACCAATCAAAATCCCGTGCATACTTATGTAAATGCGGGAGATTACCATATTTCTCTCACTCTGATTGATGCAAACGGGTGTCAGAAAAACCGCACGTTTACCAATTTCATAACAGCCAGCCAGGTGCCTCTGGTAAACTTCGGCTCTGACAAAAACGCCTCCTGTGTTCCTCCTCTTACGGTAAACTTTGCTGACAGCACTCAGCCATCTTCCGGCATGCAATACTTTTGGGATTTCGGAGATGGCAATACTTCCACTGATCAAAACCCCGTGCACACTTACACAACTCTGGGAAATTTTACTGTAAAACTGCGTGTGGAAAGCGCTTCCGGATGTGCCGATTCCCTCTCCCGATTCAATTTTATAGCCATTGAAGATCTGGTAGCTACATTTACTGCCGACAAAGTGGAGGCTTGCGCAGGTGAAACCATTCATTTTTCTGACCTCTCCTCTTCCAATCCCAATACATGGGCATGGGATTTTGGAGATGGCAATACAGCTGCCGTAAAAAACCCGACTCATACCTTTGCCTCACCGGGCGTCTATACAGTTAGTCTTATAGCCGCCAATTCGGGGGCGTGCCGTGATACGCTCGTGTTAAATGATTACATCACTGTGAGCAGTTCTCCGATAGCGGATTTCTCGGCAGATGCCACGCAATCCTGCGCTGCCCCATTTACAGTGCAGTTTTCCGACCTTTCATCTAATGCCGTATCATGGTTATGGGATTTCGGGGATGGCAATACCTCCACCGATCAGAATCCTTCGCATACATATACCTACATTGATACTTTTACTGTTACGTTAACAGTGATGAATGCAGACAGCTGCTATCATACCCGAATCATATCTGACTACATTAAAATTTCTCCACCCAAAGTGCAGTTTGATGCAGACCACCGTTTTGGCTGCGCACCCCGGGAAGTAGAATTTGCTGACTCCAGCATTTCATCTGACCCGATCGTCAGCTGGCTTTGGGATTTCGGAGATGGCAATACCTCCACCGATCAGAACCCGGTACACACGTACACAAACCGAGGCTCTTATCATGTATCGTTGACCATTGTAAATGCTTCCGGCTGCATGGCGACACTGGTTGATTCCTACTTTGTAGGCGTAGGATTAAAACCCACTATAGATTTCATTGCTGACCCCCTGGTGACCTGCCTGTTTCAACCGGTAACCTTTATCAACAACACCGTAAACTCCACTTCGTGGCATTGGGATTTCGGTGACGGAGGCACATCTGACGAATTTGAGCCCACACACACATACTCTGACACCGGTCATTTTACGATTACCTTAATTGCGCGGGATAACGGCTGTCCCGACACGCTGGAAAAAGTAGATTATGTGTACATCTCTCCCCCTGATGCTGCCTTTAGCATTGAGTATAACTGCGATAATCCCTATGAAGTATCCTTTATTGACGCTTCCCTTGGACCCGATACATGGCACTGGGATTTTGGAGACGGCACTACCTCTACAGTACCCAGCCCCACCCATGTGTACAGCAGCCGAGGTTCATATACCGTTACCCTGACGGTGACCAACCTGTCCACCGGCTGTACGGATGTGGAAACGCAAACCGTTCACGTAACCCAACCTGCTGCCGCATTTATTGGGGCCCCGACATTCGGCTGTCGCCCGCTCACGGTCAATCTCACCGATGGATCCATAGATGCCACAGCCTGGCAGTGGCAAGCCGGTGACATGACTTCCTTTTCTCAACACCCCTCTTTTACCTTTGTTGATCCGGGCACTTATGACGTTTCCCTCATCATCACAGACATACATGGCTGTATGGACACCATAATAAAAACAAACTACATAACCGCAACCGGTCCGATAGCCGCCTTTGGCTCAAACCCGCTCACCGGCTGCGCTCCGCTGGATGTACATTTTACTGACTCCTCTCAGGCCTCTCTTTCACCTATTACTTCCTGGAACTGGGATTTTGGAGATGGGACCACCTCCGCAGATCAACATCCGGTGCATACATACGCAAGCGCAGGTTACTTCACCGTAACTCTTACGATAACCGATGCGGACGGCTGCCAGCATGCGATGACTAAATCCAATTACATCAAACCCACATTTCCCCATCCTGATTTCAGCGCAGACACATTGTCCTGTACATCGCGTAGTGTTCAGTTCGTGAATATGTCTGTAGGCGAAGGCATGAGCTTTCTGTGGGATTTTGGCGACAACAACATATCCACGGCCACCAATCCCGTTCATACTTATACACAGGAAGGTATCTATACCGTTTCCTTAACTGTTACGGACGTAAACGGATGCGATTCCACTTATACTATACCCGACTACGTACGTGTAGCTGACCCGGTGGCACATTTCGGAGCCGATAGCACCTTTGCCCCCTGTCCTCCCCTACTGGTTTATTTCAATGACAGCTCCACAGCGGATGTGCAGGCATGGCAGTGGTTTTTCGGTGATGGCTCTTCCAGTTCTCTGCAACAACCATCACATGTGTATTCTGCTCCGGGAGTATATGATGTAACACTCATCGTAACCTCCTATCTGGGATGCAAAGACACCCTGTTCAGGGATGATTATGTACGGGTACTTGGCCCAACGGGCACTTTTACCTTTACTCCCGGCAGCGGATGCTTAAATCAGCAGATTGATTTCAGCGCAACAACACAAAACACAGCCGCCCGTACCTGGGACTTTGGCGATGGTACCCTAGAAAACGGGAATGACTCTACCAGCCATTCTTACACTGCACAGGGTATTTATCATCCGGTGCTCATTCTGGATGATGGAGTAGGTTGCGTTTTTGCGGTTCCCTCTCCGGATTCCATTGTCATAGGAGACATCACGGCTTATTTTGAAGCCGGTGAAGTCAAACCCTGCCCCTATGAAACCGTTCAGTTTACGGACCTCAGTGTTTCATTTCCCGGTATCGTAAGCTGGCAATGGGATTTTGGAGATGGGCATACATCCACATTGCAACACCCCACCCATAGCTATGATACTGCCGGATACTTTGACGTAATGCTGATAGTGAGCAATGGTATCTGCCAGGATACAATCATCCGGGAGGATTACATTTATGTAACTCCATTTCCCAAGGCTGACTTTGTCCTGTCGGCCGATTCAGGCTGTATCGGCACACAAATCAGTTTTCAGGACAATTCCACCTATGATAGTCTGATTGTCTCATGGGATTGGGATTTTAATGATGGAATGTATGACTCGGTACAGCACCCAACTCATATTTACAATCTGCCGGGATTATACCAAGTACAACTCATTGTTACCTCTGCTACCGGCTGTAAGGACACAACCAGCAAATATGCTACCATCTATCCGCTGCCTGTGGCTTTTGCCGGACCTGATACAGCCGTTTGCCGGGGAACACCGCTGTTGCTGAGCGGCAGTGGCGGCATCAGTTATCAATGGTCTCCCGTCTCCGGTCTGGATAATCCGAATATCGCTACCCCAACGGCTACCCCTTCGGATACAACAGAATATATTCTCACGGTAACTGACCTGCACGGCTGCCAAAGTCAGGATACCGTAGTGATAAATATACTGGAGGTTCCAGTGGCCGATGCAAGAGAAAATGCGGCTATTTGCATAGGCAATACGGTGGAAATACAGGCTAGCGGGGGAACAAGCTATCTGTGGACTCCTTCTGCATCACTGAATTGCAGCACCTGTACCACAGTGATTGCCTCCCCGGATACTACAACTACCTATGTAGTGAGAGTGGGCAACGACTTTTCATGTTATGATTATGATACGGTAACGGTTACCGTTAATCCCCGGCCAGCAGGCATCATCACCCCGGATACGGAAATATGTGTCGGAGAAAGCATTACCCTGGAATCTCAGGATGGAGTGCAGCATTTCTGGAGTGCTGATTCCAGCCTTAGCTGCATCCACTGCCCAAATCCTGTAGCCACTCCTGCTGCTACCACCATGTACACCCTGTTGCTGTATAATCAATACAATTGCGACACGTATGATTCCGTGAAAATAACTGTTCGCCCGTTGCCGGACATTGTGATACAAGCAGAAAATATCTGCCAGGGCGACACCACCCGGTTGATAGCCAGCGGAGGGTTTATTTACAATTGGAGTCCTGCTACAGGTTTAAGCTGCAGCGGTTGTCCGAATCCGCTTGCCTATCCGGACTCCTCTACTACCTATCAGCTTCAGGTAATCAATGAGTTCCAGTGTGTAAACTATGATTCGGTTACCATTCATGTATTTCCACTTCCGGCAGTAAAAACATCCGAAGATTTGGTTATTTGCAAAGGGGAAGAAGTAAAGCTCACCACCGAATATGTAAACACAACGGGCGTAATGTGGACACCCTATAACGGCATGAAAGACTCGCTGCAGTGGAATCCTATTGCCCGACCTGATGCCACCACTACTTACGTGGTAACGGCATATAACGAAGCCGGCTGTGCTGACAGAGATACAGTCACCATTACTGTTATCCAGAAAGTAGAGGCCAGTGCGGGCAACGATATTACAATCTGCTATGGTCAAACAGCACAACTGCAGGGTGAGATTTACCAGCACGGCAGCATGGATGTCAATGTGATTTGGTATCCGGTAAATTATCTGAACAACAGCACTATCTTAAACCCTGTAACAACCACTACCCAAACCATGACCTATACCATGGTAGCCTTCAGCGGATTTTGTGAACCTGACACCAATACGGTAACTGTGACGGTCAACCCTCAGCCGGTGATTGAACTGGGTAGCAATCGTGAAGTGCTCTCACAAACCGAAATAACTCTACAACCGGAGGAGGCCAGCAACAACATTGTGGAATATTCCTGGACTACCACCGGCATGAATCTTTCCTGCTCTGACTGTGAAAGTCCTTCCTTTATCGTCAATGCAGACAATAAACTGGTAGTTACTGTGACAGACGAAAACGGATGTACGAACAAAGATTCTATCCAAGTGCGGGTAAAAGGCCTGTGTGCGGACAACATTTTTGTACCAAAGGCCTTTACTCCCAACAATGATGAGCGAAACGACAAGCTATTTATCCGTGGCGGGCAATATATTGCTGAACTGCAGTATTTCCGGATTTTTGATCGCTGGGGTAATCAGGTGTTTGAAACGCAGGATATCCGGGAAGGCTGGAACGGCATGTACAATGGTAAAAAGATGAATCCGGCTGTGTTCGTCTATGCCATCAAAGGAGTCTGCACAAACGGTGAGTCTTTATTCAAAAAAGGAAATGTAACCCTATTGAGGTAAAAAAACCGCATATGCGTTAAGGCTATTCAAGTCGCTGTTTGGTTTTTTGGTTGAGAGCAGAATACCCGCTGGACGGATTATCCAGCGGGTATTCTGTTTATAAATATAAATGAGGAGAAAATAATCTGATTAAATGAGAGTGGCAATAACCAGGGCAACTACAGACATTAGCTTCAGCAGAATGTTCAGCGAAGGACCGGAGGTATCTTTAAAAGGATCTCCCACGGTATCGCCTACTACTGCAGCCTTATGGGGTTCAGACCCTTTGTAGTAGGTTTTCCCTTCAATCTCCACACCTTCTTCAAACATTTTTTTGGCATTATCCCACGCTCCACCGGCATTAGACTGAAAAATAGCCATCAGCACTCCGGACACAGTTACCCCGGCCAGCAGGCCTCCCAGCATTTCGGGACCTGCGGTGCTGCCAAAGAGCTTGGGGCCAAAGCCTACCGCTACCGGCACAGCCACAGCCAGTAAGCCAGGTACGATCATCTCGCGGATAGCTGCCGTTGTAGATATCTCTACACAGCGGCCATATTCTGCTTTTCCGTCTGCAGCTTCAAAAATAGCCTTATCCTGTGCACTCCATGCCTCAAAATCTTTTCCCTCATTTTTCTTCATGACCTCCAGTGCAGCCTTCAGCGCAGGAATTGTGGTAAACTGCCTGCGTACTTCCTGAATCATGGACATGGCAGCGCGCCCCACGGCCTGCATGGCAAGAGCAGAAAACAGGAAAGGCAGCATAGCTCCTATAAAGAGACCAGCCATGACATGCGCCTGCGATATGTCAATGCTTTTGATATGCGCTGCCGTCATGTAGGCGCCAAAGAGGGCCAGCGCGGTAAGGGCAGCTGAGCCAATGGCAAATCCTTTTCCGATAGCTGCGGTGGTGTTACCGACAGCATCCAGCTTGTCGGTGCGCTTTCGTACTTCCTTAGGCAGCTCAGACATTTCTGCTATTCCTCCGGCATTATCTGAAATCGGGCCATAGGCGTCTACCGCAAGCTGAATACCTGTATTGGATAGCATTCCCACAGCTGCAATAGCGATTCCATACAAATGGCCGAAGTGAAAGGCGCCTATGATGGCTATAGCAATAATCAGGATAGGGAGCGCTGTGGAAATCATGCCCACACTGATACCGGCAATAATGTTGGTGGCCGTTCCGGTAAGGGATTGTCTTACGATAGACAAAACCGGGCGCGTGCCTGTTCCGGTGAAGTATTCGGTAATCATGCCGATGAGCAGGCCTGCTACCAGTCCGAACAGTGTGGCAAAGAAAATACCGTTGGATGTGAGAGTTGTTTCTTTATTACCGAATAGGGTATCTATGTAGGTCCATTGTTCGGGGAGCATCCACTTGATGATAAAATAGGAAAGAATCACCATCACGATGGAAGAGCCGAATTCACCGGTATTTAAAGCTTTCTGAGGGCTTCCTCCTTCTTTCACCTTTACGAAAAAGGTACCGGCAATGGAAGTAATAATACCTACCCCGGCAAGCACCAGGGGCAACAGCACAGCTCCAAGGCCGTTGAAATATTCGGAATATTCCGGTAAGGAGACAAAGACGGCACCCAGCACCATGGTGCCAATGATGGAGCCCACGTAAGACTCAAAGAGGTCGGCTCCCATGCCAGCAACATCGCCAACATTGTCACCCACATTGTCGGCAATGGTTGCCGGATTTAACGGATGATCTTCAGGGATGCCCGCTTCCACTTTTCCCACAAGGTCAGCACCTACGTCAGCGGCTTTGGTATAAATGCCTCCTCCTACCCTGGCAAAGAGCGCAATAGAAGAGGCTCCAAAGGAAAATCCTGTAATTACGGTAATTACTCTTTCAATTTCCCATGCAAGAAACTGAGAGTACACCAGAAACAAGGCACCCAGGCCAAGTACACCCAGGCCCACCACCCCTAAACCCATCACTGACCCTCCCGCAAAAGCAATTTCCAGAGCCGGACCCAAGCCCGTGCGGGCGGCATTTGTGGTGCGCACATTGGCTTTGGTAGCTACCCGCATACCGATAAAGCCGGCAAGGGCTGAACATAAAGCGCCTAATATAAAGGAAACAGCTATAAGAGGCGAAGACCCTTTCTGGGTGCCGCTCAGGCCAAGCAATATTGCCACACAGACAACAAATATGGCCAGAATGCGATATTCTGCCCGCAAAAAAGCCATAGCTCCTTCGGCAATGTGGCCTGCAATTTTTTTCATCTTTTCCGTTCCGGCATCCTGCCTGGCTACCCAGGCTGACTTCCAGAAGGTATAGATAAGCCCCATAACACCCAGAAGGGGAATAAGAAATACGATAGTATTTGCATCCATACAGGCGATTATTTAGGTTGAAAGATTAAAATCAGCGGGCAAAAATAGAATAAGAAATGGCTTTATCCTAAAAAATCTGTCCGCGAATCCTGAAAACCACAAGTGCTCATTCCTGCACCTGCTGTGGACTAGCTGAACGGTGGGTTACCAGCTCGTTAATAGCGTGTGTACAATCCCGGGCTACAAGCTCCAGAAGAGAAGGAACCTGGTCCAAATGTACTTCCTGACCAGCGTAGTCTTCAATTTTTTTAATAGCCTCAAAGGCATCGGTGAGACCAAGATAGGTAATGCTGGATTTCATTTTGTGTGCTACTGCCCTGACCCGCTTCCAGTTTTTTTCTTTCACGTGTTGCTGAAGGGTGAACAGTTCATCGGGGGTTTCGTCTATAAGCATCTGGATGATTTTTTCTTTTAGTGCTGCATTGTGGTTGGTCACAACATCCAGATAGCTCAGGTCAGGTTTGCCACGGTCTTTTGCTGGCGGCCGGGTTCCGGATTCGGCAGGTCGCTTTTCATTGACCGGGTGCGTGTGCAATAAAGCCATGACCTTCTCATAAAGCTGATCAGGCTCAAAGGGCTTGGATACAAAGTCATTCATTCCATACTCCTGGCATTTCTGTATTTCCACTTCTGTGTTGTAGGCAGTAATAGCCAGTATGGGTAATTCCGAGCTGCTTTTTTTAAAGTGTTCACGAATGATTTTGGTTGCCTCGTAGCCATCCATTACCGGCATCTGGACATCCATCAGCACGAGGTCAAATTTTTTGTTTTTGATTTTTTCTATTGCCTCCTTACCATCGTTAGCCATATCCAGTTCAATATTGGGCCATTTACTTTTGAGCATTTCGCTGATGACCAGCTGATTCAGTTTTTTATCTTCCACTATAAGTATCTTTTTAAATCCGATATCTGCATCCAGCAGCAGGGGTTTATCGGTTTCTTTTTCTTTCTTTTCATCAGGTGACTTTTCTTTCTGCTTTTTAAACATCATGATTACTTCAAAGGCTGATCCCCTGCCGGGCTGACTTTTAACAGATATGCTTCCTCCCTGTAATTCCACGAGCTGTTTGGTAATGGCCAATCCCAGCCCGGTGCCTTCGGCTGTTTTGGTGATGTCTTTGCCCAGCTGAGTGAAACTCCTGAAGATAGTATTGATCTTACTGGACGGTATTCCTACACCGGTATCTTTAACAATAATGGAAATCACGGCCGCATTTCTGGCATCTTCCACAAGACTTACCGTGACATTTACAAAGCCTTTCTCGGTGAATTTAATGGCATTGCTGAGCAGATTATAGACAATCTGATTTAGTCTGATGGGATCCCCGACCAGCTTATCGGGAATGGCCGGATCAAACTGGTAGCGAAGGTCTATCCCTTTGGCGCTGGCTGAAAACTCCATGGTTTTAATGAGCTGCACCAGATGTTCTCTCAGATTAAATTCAATGGAGTGGAAGGTGATTTTTCCTTCTTCAATTTTTGAGAAGTCCAGAATGTCATTCACCAGGGCGAGCAGATGCTCCGAAGAAGTGAGAATACCCTCCACATATTCGCGCTGTTTATCGGTCAGGTCGGTTTTTGAAATCAGGTGAGCCAGACCGGCAATTGCCGTAATGGGCGTGCGTATCTCATGGCTCATATTGGCAAGAAAGCGTTGTTTAAGACGGGCCGACCGCTCGGCAATTTCTTTGTTCCGGATTAGCTCCTGGGTACGCTTGATTTCGGTGATATCCCGGATGATGCCCTGATAGCCTCTTTGCTTACCATCCAAAGAGACCCAGGGAGCTGAAGTGAGCATGCAATCAATTTTCTTCCCGTCTTTTCGCTTAAGGGTTACTTCATAATCCCGGATAAGTCCACGCTGCGCAATCAGTTTTTTCACTTTCTCGCGGTCATAAGGGTTAAAGTAAAGTTTATTTACCCTGATGTTTGCCAGTTCATTGGCTGAGTAGCCAAAAAGCTCAACCATGGCCGGGTTAAAATCCACAAAGGAGCCCTCTTCAGTAGTAATAAATATGGCGTCTGTAGATTCTTCAAAGAGGCGGTGATAGCGTTCTTCAGAGGCAACAAGGGCTGCTTCCATTTCCTTACGGGCTGTAATATCCTGAATGGTGCCCCGAACACCTTTCTCGCGCTCATCTTGCACTCCGGTGGAGCGGATACGCAGGTTAAGGTATTTTATTTTACCTGTAGGCAGATTGACTTTCAGGTCAATATTAAAATCGGTGTTTTCAAGTACTGCCTGTCTGAAGATATTCCACACCGAGGGTTGCTGCCCGGGGTCCAATAATTCAATAAACCAGGAAAGAGAAGTATAGCTTCGGGAGTCCTCCAGTTCAAGGATAGTGCGTGCCTGCGGAGACCATTCAATGGTGTCATTATCCAGCAATAGGTCCCAGTTGCCTATCTGGGCTATAGCCTGAGCCTCCATGAGGCGTAGTTCTTTTTCCTTTGTTTCACGAGCATATGCATGCAGCTGTTTATGCAGGCGGTGCCGTTCTAGGGAATACTTGATTACACGGGCAAGCAGGGGGGCATCATATTCATTTTTGACAAAATAATCCTGTGCCCCTTTTTGAATGGCGGATATGCGCAGGGCCTTGTCATCCAGCGTGGATAGGATAATGATGGGATAATTTTCTTCATATTGTTCTACAAAGAGTAGGGTCTGTTCTACATTGCTGTCGGGCAGGTGCAGGTCCAGAATGATAATATCTACCAGTGATGCCTCCAGCAGATTTTTGGCTTCTTTCAGTGTACGGGTAATGACCAGATGATAGGGCTCATCATAGCTTTCCAGCAGCTTGCTGACCACCTTATGGTCAATCTCATTATCATCAATAAGAAGGATGTTTACTCTCTGATTCATACAGTATGTAAAAATTATGTCTTTTTGCTGAAAAACATAAGGAGGAGCTGATATGCATAAGCCGCAGGGTCAGGCAATACGCCAGGGGTATGGAAATGAAACTATTTGGATATTTTAACGTTAGTAGGTGATAGATTAAATTTTATATTTGCAACCGTTTAAAAAAGGAGAGTACCAAATGTACTGGACACTTGAACTGGCATCTTACCTTGAAGATGCTCCGTGGCCAGCCACGAAGGATGAACTGATTGACTACTGCATACGTTCGGGTGCACCTATTGAAGTGATAGAAAATCTTCAGGAACTGGAAGATGAAGGGGAGATCTATGAAGGGATTGAAGATATCTGGTCGGATTATCCTACAACGGAAGACTTCTTTTTCAACGAAGACGAACACTAAGTATTCCCTTCCCGCTAATACGGGGCATTTTCAAAGTATTAACATCGCATCACCGTAGGTAAAAAACTTGTACTTGTTTTTTACGGCAATCTTGTAGGCCTCCATGGTGAGGTCGTAACCCATGAAAGCTGCAACCATAATCAGCAGGCTGGATTTGGGAAGGTGGAAATTGGTAATGAGCGCATTGGGAATAGCAAACTCATAGGGGGGATGAATAAAAAGATTGGTCCATCCTTCCATGGGTTTGAGTTGCTTTTCAGCTGAAACGGCCGTTTCCACCGCTCTGACGACCGTAGTGCCAATGGCACAGACTTTTTTCTTTTTCTGCTTGGCTTCGTTGACAATTTTGACGGCATCCTGATCTACCCGGAAATATTCTGCATCCATTTTATGCTTAGAGAGGTCTTCCACATCTATTGTGCGAAAGGTGCCCAGGCCGATGTGCAGGGTAATCTCAGCAAACTGTACCCCTTTGACCTGCAACCGCTTGATGAGTTCCTTGCTGAAGTGCAAACCTGCTGTAGGAGCAGCCACAGCCCCTTCTTCCTTGGCAAAAACCGTCTGGTAGCGCTCCCGGTCCAATGGTTCAGGTTTGCGCTTTAAGTATTTGGGCAGAGGGGTTTCTCCCATTTCGTATAAGAACTGCTTGAACTCATCCGGATTGCCCTCATGCAAAAACCGAATTGTTCTTCCGCGTGAAGTGGTATTATCCACCACTTCAGCAATCAAAGAATCATCCGGGCCGAAATAGAGTTTGTTTCCCACGCGGATTTTACGGGCCGGATCAACCAACACATCCCACAGCTTCATTTCATGATTGAGCTCCCGCAGCAGAAATACCTCAATTTTGGCACCGGTTTTTTCTTTTTTCCCGTAAAGACGGGCGGGAAAAACCTTAGTGTTGTTGGCAATCATTACATCCCCTTCGTCAAAATAATCCAGTATGTTTTTGAAGACCTTGTGCTCTATTTTTCCGGTCTTTCGGTGTACGACCATCAGCTTGCACTCTTCCCTCGTTTTTGAGGGGTACTGGGCAATTAATTCCTGAGGTAGGGTATAATTGAACTGTGAAAGTTTCATAGGCTATTCAAGGGCGTGATTTCAAAAACAGAGCTGCAAAAATAAGTCATTTCCCTTCTTTTTGTACAGATGGCCTTCCTGAGTCCGGAATCCAGCGGTCAGGATTGTTGCGTTCAGTATGAATAAACAAGGCGGAACTTTTGCCGTGCACCTTTCCTGATGATTCTTGTAATTTCGTCATTCTCCATGCGTATAGTTTTCCGTTTACTGAGAGAAAGCCTGATTAGCTCGATACAGGAATTCGGAGGCAACAAGTTGCGCTCATTCCTTTCGGTGCTGGGTATCACCATCGGCATTTTCTGCATCATCTCGGTGTATTCAGCAATTGATTCACTGGAAAAGAATGTAAGAACCAGCTTTCAGAAACTGGGAGAAAATGTAATATACATTCAAAAGTTTCCCTGGAATGAAGACCCGCGTGAAAACTGGTTTAAATACCTGAGGCGTCCATCGGCCAGCTATAAGGAGTACAAGGCACTGCAGGAACGATTGACCCTTGCTGAGGCAGTGGTCATTATGCTGTTCCTCAAAGGAAAAACCCTCACACACGGCTCCAACATTGTGGAAGACGCTGATTTGCTCGCCATTACTCAGGAGTATAATGCCATTAAAGATATGGAGTTTACCCAAGGACGATATTTGTCCGCTTCAGAATTTTTCAGCGGAGCCAACAAAGCTGTCATTGGCTATAACATTGCCGAGCAGTTGTTCCCGGGTCAAAAGGAGGTGATCGGCAAAGAGTTCACCCTGATGAAGCGTAAAGTAACCGTGGTAGGTGTGCTAAAAAAAGAGGGAGATGACATTATCGGGATGAACTACGACAATAACGTTCTTATCCCATATAACTTCACAAAGACCTTCATAGATGTAGATGGCATTCGGGTAGAGCCTTTTATCGGGATAAAAGCCCGGGAGGGTGTCAGTTCCGAGCAGTTGATGGATGAGATACGGGGAATCATGCGGGCCGTAAGAAAGTTAAAGCCTTCTCAGCCGGACAACTTCGCAATGAATCAGGTAAGCATTATTTCGGCAGCATTAACGGCAGTTTTCGGAGTTATCAGCCTGGCAGGAGGTGCTATCGGAATGTTTTCCATCCTTGTGGGTGGTTTCGGAATAGCCAATATCATGTTTGTATCAGTTAAAGAGCGCACACCGATTATCGGTATCAAGAAGGCGCTGGGAGCACGAAGGGTGTTCATTTTGCTTGAATTTTTGACGGAGGCCGTGCTGTTGTGTCTTGCAGGTGGCCTTATCGGTCTGGCTCTGGTTTTTGTGGAATCTTATGTGCTGGAGTGGCTCATCAGAAAAGTTGCTGACATTACATTTATTTTTGAATTATCAGCCGAAAACATTTTTAAGGGAATTTGGCTATCCGTAGGCATTGGGTTAGTGGCGGGTTTTTTACCGGCTCTGGTCGCATCCAGAATGAATCCGGTAGAAGCCATACGATCTTAAACCAGCTTTACCCGGCTGGCTTCGCTAAAGAAAGTGCTCTTATCCAAAGGCGATACCCCTACCTGTTCACAGGCAAGCCCCCCTGCTATGTTGGATAAGACGCCTATTGTTCTTATATCAAAACCGGCTGCCAGAGCAAGGGCTGCTACCCCTAACACCGTATCACCGGCTCCGGACACATCAGCTACCTGGCGAAGAGTAGGTGGTAGGGTAAAATCCTTTTCATGGTCTGTAATAAAAAGCCCTTCCTCTGACAGGGTTATCAGAGTTATTGCATTTTGCAAGCGCTTGTGGATAGCACGTGCCGCTTGTCTGAGTCCGGATATGTCATGCTTGTCTATAGAGGTTGCCAACGCTTCGGCTACTTCTTTCAGGTTGGGCTTAAAAAGCGTTACATGCCGGTAGCAGAAAAAACGCTTGTTTTTGGGATCTACGGCTACAGGTATATTTTTTCTTTTGCAGGTTTGTATTATCTGCCGAATAACCTTATCAGTAAGAACTCCCTTGTTGTAGTCCTGCAAAATCACCACACTGATGCGGCTGCTCTCAATGGCAGAGAGCGCTTGTGTCAGCAGTTCTTCTTCTTCAGCCTGGCTGAGGTCTGAATCTGTTTCTTCATCATAGCGCAAAAGCTGATGCCCCCGGCTGAATATGCGGGTCTTGACGGTTGTAATCCGCTTTGCCGAACGGATGATGCCATCAACCGGCAATCCCTGCCTGTGTATCAGATCTATGAGAATATTTCCCCAATGATCATTCCCTGTTACAGAGCATATCCTTACTTCTGCACCCAGACTGCTGATATTCATTGCTACATTGGCCGCACCCCCGGGACGGCTGTCGCGCTTCTCCACATTGACGATGGGAACGGGCGCCTCAGGTGAAATACGGCTTGCCAGTCCAAAGATGTAATGATCTACCATAACATCGCCTACAACTAGGGCGCTTTGCCTGGCAAATTTTTTTTCCAGAAAATCAGATGAAATCAGCAATGCGTTTGCATTTATTTCTTAACCAAGCAAAGCTGTTGCCCGCTGAATGCGTTCCACAGCCCTTTTGATATCATTTTCAGAGCAGGCATATGACAAGCGGATGCAATGATCATCACCGAACGATTTACCTCCCACTGTGGATACATGGGCTTCTTTCAGGAGAAACATGGCAAAGTCATCTGAGTCTTTGATAAGATCTCCGTCATAGGTTTTACCGAAAAAATAACTCACATCGGGGAAAACATAAAAGGCACCCTCCGGCTGGTTTACCTTGAAACCCTTTACTTCTCTCAAAAGCTGAAGAATAAGGTCGCGTCTTTTGTGAAAAATATCTCTCATCCTGAAGGTGGGCGCCAAATCACTGGATATGGCAGCTTCAGCAGCTTTTTGGGCAATGGAGCATGTGCCCGAAGTAAACTGTCCCTGAATTTTATCACAGGCTTTGGCTATCCATTTTGGCGCAGCTATGTATCCCACACGCCAGCCGGTCATGGCAAAACCTTTTGAGAAACCATTCACTACCACCACTCTGTCGCGTATACTGTCAAAGCTGGCTATGCTTTCATGTCTGCCGGTATAATGGATGTATTCGTAAATCTCATCCGAAACAATGTACACCTGTGGATGCTTTTCCAGCACCCGAACGTATCTCTCCAGATCTTCGCGGGAGAATACCGAACCGGTCGGATTGCAGGGAGAGCTGTATAAAAGCAAGCGCGTTCTGGGAGTGATGGCCTGTTCCAGCTGCTCGGCTGTAAATTTAAATTGGGTATCAATGGAAGTCGGTATATTGACCATACGGGCTTCTGCCAGTTGCACCATGGCTGCATAGCTTACCCAATAGGGCGCAGGAACTATCACCTCATCCCCGGGATTCACCAATGAAAGCACTACATTCATCAGAGACTGTTTGGCACCGGTTGAAACCACAATCTGGTCGGGAGTGTACTCCAGTTCGTTGTCGCGTTTGAGTTTGGCACAGATAGCTTTTCTCAGCTCAGGGTATCCGGCTACCGGAGTGTAATGGGTGTATCCTTCATGAATAGCCCGTACTGCAGCTTCTTTGATGTGGGCAGGTGTATCAAAATCGGGTTCACCTAAACTGAGATTGATTATGTCGGCTCCCTGTTCCTTCAACTCTCTTCCCAGCTGAGCCATACGGATGGTGGCTGATTCGCTAAGCCGGTTAATTCGTTCTGACAGAATCTCCATTGAAAATTTTAATTTGCGCCCGAAGTTAATAAATGTTTCACCCTCATCGCATGAATCTTTTGGATGTGTGCGTTTACGCAACGTAAAGGCACGTTTATGCTCTGTTTCGCATGCATTTTGGAAAAATAGTGGTCTATCTGCTCGTCTTTCCTGCAATCCTTTTTGCTTTTCTTTCGCGTTGCAATACACCTACCAGTCCGGAAATGCAGATGCCGGCTCCCGGAAACCAGGATGCCCAACTTCAGGAAGCTCCTGGAAAATTTTTATATGGCATTGAAGTATCGGAACTTAAACTATCAAAAGGCAAGGTTCGCAAAGGTCAGTTTTTTGCTGACCTGCTTGGAGCTTACGATATGGACCAGCGCTATCTCACTGCTCTTGCCCTTCGCTATAAAAATGTATTTGATGTCAGGAGCTTAAAAGCCGGACGTCCTTATGTAGTGCTGAAAAACAGCCATGAAAAGCCGGTGTATTTTATTTACGAAATAAACATCACCGATTATGTAGTATTTGACTTTGTTCGTGATACGGTATTCATGGGTTACAAAAAGGTGGAATTAAAAAGAAAAACAGCATCTGGAGCAATCACCTCTTCGCTTTATGAAACTTTTTATGAGAAAGGACTCCACCCCGAACTGGGATTAAAGCTTGCTGACATCTTTGCCTGGGTTATTGATTTTTACCGATTGCAAAAGGGAGACCAGTTTAAGGTGGTGTATCTTGAACGATATGTGGAGGGGAGTCCGGCCGGCATTGAAAAAATTCTTGCCGCACGCTTTATACATGCAGGCAATCCGTTTTATGCATATTATTTTCAGCCGGATACAACACAGCCGGGCGATTATTTTGACGAAAAGGCAAACAGCCTGCGTAAAGCATTCCTGAAAGCTCCCCTTAAGTTTGGACGCATTTCATCACGCTATTCGCAAAGCCGGTTGCATCCGGTTTTAAATAAAAGGAAACCACACCTGGGAACCGACTATGCGGCTCCCCAGGGCACTCCCATCCTTGCGGTAGGTGATGGCATGGTGATAGAAGCCAGCTATACCAAAAACAACGGCAACTATGTAAAAATCCGCCATAACAGCACGTATTCCACCCAATATCTGCACATGTCCAAGTTTGCAAAAGGTATTCGTCCGGGGGCTAAAGTTTCACAAGGTCAGGTTATCGGATATGTAGGTAGCACAGGACTGGCCACGGGACCGCATGTTTGCTTCCGCTTCTGGAAAAACGGGCAACAAGTAGATCACCTGAGAATTCATTTTCCTCCCTCCAAGCCTGTTGATAAAAAGTATATTGAACACTATCATGCAGTAGCCCAATCTCTCAGGAAAGAACTGGACAGCTTCTGATATTTCCCGGAACACTTCTCTTCTTTCCGATAGCGCATGCTATTCTTTTCTGCCGTGAAAGCCCCAAATAAAAAGAGCCCCCTCCTTCCGGAGACAGCTCTTTTATTGGTTAATCAGACTATCGGAAACTTAACGGGCAATAGTGAGCTTTTGGGTGACAATGTTGTCATCCACGGTGGCTCTCAGGAAATAAATCCCCTCGCTCAAATGGTTTAGGCCTATAACCTTTTGCTCTCCCTGCATGCCGGTAAGGGTTTCCTGTATCAGGCGTGCCCCACGTATGTCAAATATCTCCACAGTGCCTTTATTGCTGGTCACCTCTCTGAATATAAGCGTCAAGGCATCAGAAGCCGGGTTGGGATATAGCAGGATACGGTCTTTCAGCGCAACATCCTCTACCCCGCTGCAGATTTGAATCGTCAGATTCCTTGATTTAGGTGTGGCCTGGCAACCTGCGCTGTCGGCTCTTAACACAACAGTGTAGGAACCTATAGCTGTATAGGTGTGAGTGGGATCTTGTGCAAAGCCGGTTTGCCCGTCACCGAAATCCCACTCCCAGTTCCATGCAGAAGAAAGGCTTGAAGAGGTGTTGGTAAATGAAACCGGACTGTTCACACAACCGATATTGTTTATTACATTGATAGCGAAATCTAATGTCTGGTTAACTCCTGCTGTAGTTACTACCACACAATCGTTGGCCGAACAGCCGAAGTTATTCGTGACTGTGACACAATAAGTGCCCGGATTGAAAATTCCATTGAAAGCCTGACTTGAGGGCCCGTTATTATCCCATTGGATGGTGGTACCCGGTCCCGTAGTGCCGCTAACGGTAGCAAAGAGATTTACTGTATCACCACAGGCAACCTGTCTGTCGGGACCAGCATCGACATTAACCGCTCTTACATTAACTGTAACTGTGTTGGAGTTTATAGTTTGGTTGCTATCCAGATCCGTTACACTTACCGAATATGTGATATTACCGCTTGCCCCTGCCGGTATAGTAGCGGTAGTGGAAGGATTAAACTGATTGTTCACCCCCGGACCTGACCAGGAGATGGAAATATTCTCCGTGCAGGAGTAAATACTTGCAAACAAGCTGATGGTTTGTCCCGGACAAGCATTTGTTACGCTGGCTGATGCTGAGGCGGAGAAGGTTTTTTCCACTACCGGCAGAATTACCACATCGGCATCAAAGGCTGAACCGGAGAAAGTCCAAACATCATAAAGATGCAGCCAGCCATTGAAACCGCCTGAAACTATTCTGCCGAAAGCCCTTCCCTCCCCGAGGCCGTCACCCTGAGCAGTGGCTACAATTCCAATGGTATCATCTAAGCCTGGCCCACCAACCTGCACGGTTATGGCAAAACGACCGTTCACATTCACACAGGGATTAAAAGGCACGAATACCATATCCTGGGCAGTACCGGTAGACGTGTCCATATCCACCGTGGATATTTTTGTAACGGCAAGAGGCGCTCCGGTAGGCAGGCTATCGGTGGCGCTGGTGTTATACACACTTACATTAAAGGAATCTGGCGTACCGACCACCTGAGCTGCACCGAACCAGATAAGCACACCACATACTTTTCCCTGACCGAAATCAAAATTGCTGCCGATTTCCCGCGTGATGCTGTTGGTGCCGCATACGAAACCGCCTTGTCCACTGATTCCGTAAATATTAAATGCTGTAGCCCTGTCGAAATATTGCCACAATGTATCTACACATTGCGCATTAGCGAACTGGCTGGCTACCAAAAACACAATCAGATGAGTGAGTTTCTTCATGACCGATATGATTTGATGGTTCTTTGAATTTTAAAATAAAACGAGGCGTAAAAATACAATTTTAAGGATTTATTCCAAATTCCTTGAGGACGTTGTCAAGTAATTTTTTTGTAAGAATGCTTGCATATTTATTCTTGTATTCTTGTTGAGAGACAAAACAAAAAAGGGAGCAAAGCTTACTGCATTTGCTCCCTTTTTGCCTGCCCTGTTTTTTACTTACAGTTTTTATCTGGCAATCACCAGCTTCTGCACCTCACTGAACCCTTTTTCGGTTTTTACCGCCACCTGATATATGCCGTTGGCGAGGTCTGCAATCCGGAGTTGGAGGCTGATAGGGGCGCCAAAAGTCTCAGCTTTTGTCTCTAGAACCATACGCCCGCTGAGGTCATACACCATAATTTGTATTTGTTGTTCGTTAACCCCCGGAATTATCAGCAGGTTGACCACATCCTGGGCTGGGTTAGGATGTAAGCTGAAGGTAAGAGGCTTGTATTCCTCAGCAAACCACTCTTGGTTACTTTCAGATTCTTTGAAGACCGCATTACCTGCACCTGCGGCCAAAGGCGTTTGCGGACAGGGATTGTTAGACAATATCGTCACATCATAGTCCTCCGTTTCACCTATACTATAGGTACCGCAGGCATCCGTAAACTGGTCGCTTATCTGTACCCGCAAACGGATGCAACCGCCACAGGCATAGGCAGGAACAGTAAATACAGCAAATGGTGCAAGCGTGCCAAAGCCCTGCCATGCCAGTTCACCGGGATCATCAAAATCCTGATCATTATTCCAGTCAGCCCACAGCCTCCAGTGTGCCTGGAAGGCAGCTATGGTAGTAGCCCCTTCTACGCGCATGATATAGGTTTTTCCAGCTTGCAGCTTTCTGGAGCATAAGCTATGGTAAGCATATCCGCCATCATCACCCGACTGGGTGCTACCTACCCTCTTTATCCAGGCAAGCCCGGTATCCTGTCCGGATGACGGGCAATAGCCACTATGGCAGGCTCCCTGTGTAAAGGTGGTGATGCCATGCCAATGCTGAGCCACACACGCATTCGGATAGGTATTCCCGTCACAACCGCAAACCGGTTGATAGACCATGGGGCAGGGAGTGCTGTCAATCAGTATAGGTTCCACGCAACCGGTAACATAAATGGAGTCGCAATGCACATCATAGCAAGATCCATTATTGCTGGAAATAGTCAGACACACTTTGTACCACCCGCTTACGGCATACAGATGAGCCGGATTGGGAAGAGTAGAAGTGGTACCGTCTCCGAAATCCCACAACAAACGATTGTAATTACCGGTTGAATGATTGAAGAAATACACTTCATTGGTAACGGAAGGATAAGCCACCGTGAAGGCTGCCTGACAGGTATTGTTGCACGGTCCGGGCGTCCAGTTGGTTACCCCGTGCTTGTTGCGGGCTACGCATGCATTCCGGTATGTAACCCCGTCACATCCACATACAGGTTTATAAACAATCGGACAGGGAACCATTGGTTTGATCAGAGACGGATTGATACACGGATTTCCCGTGATGACAATGGTATCACAGAAGGTGTCCTGACACCAGTTCACGGAAGTATTACTCAAAACACTTTTAATTGTCAGGCATACCTTGTAGGTACCCGGATGGCTGTAGAAATGCACCGGATTTTTCTGATTGGAGAAAGTACCATCGCCAAAATCCCAGCGATATTGCAGCAAATGACCGCTTGATTGGTTGGTAAATGCCACTGTTCCGGTGTTCGTATATGTATATGTAAAGTGGGCATCACAGGGCTGCGCGTTCTGACAGGGGCCCTGACGCCAGCTGGTAATGCCATGTCTATACCTGGCTATACAGGCGTTGGCATAGGTAACACTGTCACATCCGCATACCGGCTGGTACACCTGAGGGCATACTATTGTTGAATCAATCAGTGATGGATCCTTGCATCCGGTGGCAAACTGAATAGTATCGCAGAAAGTATCTGTAAACACCGGTCCCATAGGTGTGGTCTTACAGGTAATGGTCAGGCAAACCACATAGGTGCCGTTATGGGCATAGTTGTGTGCGGGATTTTGTTGGGAGGAAGTGGTTCCGTCACCAAAATCCCAGTGCCAGCTTAAAATGTTTCCGCCAGACAAGTCAGTGAAGAAAATAGTCGGAGGCAGAATACCGTAGTGCCACGTGAAATTGGCCTTGCATTGTCCTCCGTTGCACGGTCCGGGGGTCCAGCGTGTCACACCATGTTTCTGCGCCTCACAGGAGTTGGCGTAAGTAACTCCATCGCATCCGCAAACAGGGCTATAGAGCGTAATACATACCTGATTTGGATCAATCAACATAGAATCAATGCAGGGAGAAGGATGCCCTACCGCTACCGAATCGCAATAGGTATCGGTGCAGATGGTCCCGTTGGAGAGGGGCACGCTGATGGTAAGACATACATAATAAACACCCGGAGCATTGTAGGTATGTAGCGGATTCGGGTCGGTAGAAGAGCTTCCGTCACCAAAATCCCAGCGAGATACCATGTTAGGAGATACATTTGGAGAAGACGTGTTATTAAACTGCACGGTTAAAGGAGTGGAAGCCGAGCCACTTTGTGTTGTGAACGATGCCTGGCAGGTAGTGCCTCCTACTACTTCGCAGGCCGATGCTGAGCACCCCTGTGCATCCGTGACCGTCACACAATAAGTGCCCGGCTGAAGATTACAAAGAATAGGGCCTGTTGCACCGGTATTCCACAAATACGTGTAAGGAGAAGACCCGCCTGAGGCGGCTGCCATCAGGCTTGGCAATGGTCCCATACAGGGACCCGGACCAATTGTCACCGTGACATTACATCCTGGGCCTGGGCAAGGACCGGGGGTCCATTGTGTGACACCCGCACATTGTGCTTCACAGGAGTTTCCATAAGTAACCCCATTACACCCGCACACGGGAGCATAAATCAACGGGCATATACAGTTAGGATTAATCTGAGTAGGGTCAATACACGGATGCAGATTGTTGCCCACTCTAACGGAGTCGCAGAAACGGTCTCCGCAGATTATACCGTTGGGCGTAGTGACGGTGATATCCAGACATACATAGTAAATGCCCGGAGCCGGAAATACATGATATGGATTCTGGTCTGTGGAGGTATGACCATCTCCAAAATCCCAGCGGGAAGCATAGGAAACACTGCTGCCGGATGACGAATGATTCGTAAACGAAACTCCATTACCTGAGGAATCCCGGGTGTAAGAGAAAGCCGCCTGACAACCTTGTGAGCAGTAGCCAGGGGTCCAGGTAGTAACGCCATGATGGTATTTGGCCACACAATCATTAGGGTAGATTAACCGGTTGCAACCACATACCGGATCATAAACCGTGGGACACGGACGATTATCTATCAGGGTAGGATCAACGCAAGGAGGATTGGCATGTATGACGATGGTCTTGCATATAGAATCTGTACACAGCACCCCAGTAGCAGGGTTGGTTGAAACAACCAGACACACCGTGTAGGTGCCGGCAGCCTGATAGGTATGGGAAGGACTCCAGGCGGCAGAAGAAGTGCCGTCTCCGAAGCTCCAGGAAGCGGAAAGATAGGTATTATTCCCACCGGTGGAAGCATTGTTAAACTGTACCGACATTCCGTTGATGACATAATTAAAATCTACCTGACAGCCTGAGGATACCGTGCAGGGGCCGTGAGTATAGCTTGTCACCCCCCCATGATTGACTGCCTCGCAGGCATTGCCATAAGTAACCCCGTTGCACCCGCATACCGGATCATAAATCTGCGGGCACATGATGTTCTGATTGATTAGCGCAGGGTCCACACAGGGCTGTCCCTGTGCAGCCGGGCTGATTGCCATAATACAGAGTACAAGGCTGATGAATAATAGCAGGCTTGCGTTGATTGTGCTTTTCATGGCCATTGGGTTTTGGGTTTGTTTTGATAGCCGAAAATTACTCCTCTGGTACAGGGCAGGCAAAGACAAAAATTAAACTTTTCCAAAAAAATTATTCGCTTGCAGAAGGGATATCCCCTGGCCTTATTCGGGCATAACCTTCATAAATAATTGAAAATCAGAACTACTTTGTTTTCCGGGTGACTAACACTTATGGCGCTGTTCCGTGTATTCACTGAATTCCCGGATTATTTCTTCAGCAAGTCCCGGATCTCGCTTAGTAGTTTTACTTCGGCTGAAGGTTCAGGAGGCGCTGCGGGTTTGGCTTCTTCTTTTTTCTTCAGGGAATTTATAGCCTTAATAACAAGGAAAATAGCAAAGGCGATAATGATAAAATCAAAAACCGTTTGGATAAACATCCCGTAATTCAGTGTAACAGCCGGCACATCTCCCACAGCCTCTTTGAGAACAATTTTGAGATCTTTAAAATCCATTCCGCCAACCAACAGGCCAAGAGGCGGCATGATTAAATCACTTACCGCAGAGGAAACAATTTTTCCAAATGCACCTCCGATGATTATGCCTACGGCCATGTCCACTACATTGCCGCGCATGGCAAATTCCTTAAATTCTTTAATTATACCCATAATAATTATTTTGGTTATTCAACAGGGTGATGAATCTAAAGGTATAAAAAATTTTGGGCTTCCTTTGTTTTGTTTATCCGTTTTTGGGGTATGCTGAAAAAATTGCTAAAACACGTTCTGCTTTGTCCGAGAGTCTCTTTGTCGGTTATCACTGTAGCCCTCTATCTGCCTGCGCTATTTTTCGGCTATACCGAATTGGATGATTCCATTTTCATAAGGGAATTTGCATCTTTTAATGCCCGTCTCTCTAATGTGGTTACGGCTTTCCAGCGAGGATTATTTCATGCCACAGACGATATCTATTACCGCCCCTTGTTTTCCGTTTCCATTATATTGAATTATCAGCTCAGCGGTACATCCATAACCGGTTATCGGATAGTCAACATCCTGCTACATCTGGCATGTGTACTGATGGTTTATTGCCTGCTTAAGGAGCTACACCTGAAACCTTCAACAGCCTTCCTGCTGGCTATGCTGTTTGCCATTCATCCGGTACTAGTACAGGCGGTCGTCTGGATTCCCGGACGTAATGATTCGCTTCTTGCATTTTTCATCTATCCGTTTTTTATCACCGCTATCCGATATATAAATGCCGGAAAAATGCAGTGGTTGATCCTGCATACGCTGAGTTTGGCAGCTGCTCTTTTTACTAAGGAAACAGCAGTATTTGCCCCTCCGGCAGCCATGCTCATCCTGCTTTATTATTTGAAAAAAAAACCAACCGAAAAAAGCATGCTTCTCCTATATGCCACATGGAGCATAGCAGCACTTGTTTATCTGATGGTGCGCATGCAGGCCTCTCTGAACAGCAAACCTCTGCTGGCTTCTGATCTTTTCTTCAGCATGCTGCAACGACTGCCCGTGCTCCTGCACTACATCGGGAAGGTTATTCTTCCGTTTAATCTGAGTGTTTTCCCCATGCAGAAAGATACCTCCTCCTGGTATGGTATAGCGGCTATGGTACTTCTTATGGCCGGTATCCGATTTGCGGTAACGAAAGACTTCAGAGCGATCGTTACAGGTGCCGTTTTTTTTCTTTTGTTTCTGATACCGGTATTGGCAGTTCCTCCTTCTTTAAACGATCAGATCTTTGAGCACAGACTGTATATACCCTTGTTTGGCATGCTCCTTATTTTTTCGCAAACGATTTTGTTTCAGAACCGTCTACAAGATGCCAAGCAGGCAATGCTGTTGCTGCCGCTAATTGTGCTGCTGATAACGCTCAACCTGTTGCACCAGCAAAAATTTAAATCACCCCTTGCTTTCTGGACCGCAGCTGTAGCGTCATCTCCGTCTTCGGCATACGCCCGCATGATGTTGGGTATGCGCATGGATAAAATCAACAAGGCACAGGCTGATTCGCTGATTATGCTATCCTATCAACAGGACTCCACTGCAAAATATATCAACTACTACATGGGAAAGGTACGTGAACCCTATTCCAGAGAGGAGGCTGAAAAACACTACCTCCGTGAAACGGAAATCAGCGGTTATGTTGAAGCCTATTTTGAACTGGCCAGAATGGCATTTGAAAAAAACGACCTGCCAGCTGCTGCTGCCTATCTTGAGAAATATATTGCAAAAGCCCCTCAGGATGAAGCCGCACACCGCAACCTGCTGTTGCTTTACCTGGACACGGGGCAGCCGGAGAAGGCACGTCTACAGATGCAAAAGATGCAGAAGCTGGGCATACGTGTTCCTCCCGAAATCACAGAGCGACTCCGCTAAACTAAAAGGCTTCTCCAAGCTGAAGATAAAAACCCCGTGAACCATCCAGGGTAAAAGCCACGTCAAAGCGCAGGTTAATACGTTCAGCGGCATCCAGAGTGAAGCGTAAGCCCGCTCCCATGGCATATTTTATCCGATTCAGCGCAAAATCATGAAACGTGTTGGCCACATCACCGGCACCAATGAAGGCTACACCCATAAAACGCCAGTACACAGGAAACCTCCATTCCACCTGGGTGGCAATCAGATGGCGGTCGCGGTAGCGGCCTGCGTAATAACCACGCATGGTTTCCACCCCGCCCAGCAGTGACATCATTTTAAAAGGTGGATTACCAAGATGAAAGCTGCATAGGGCTTGCACGGCTATCACATGACTGCGAAAAGGATTAAAGTAGCCTCGTGCGTCCACTTTAAAGTTGGTAAAGGCATAATCACTCCCCAGCCAACGGGGATAAAAATGGTTGGAAAAAGTTAAATACCACCCCCGAAATGGAAACATGCTATTATCCCGCGAATCATAGAAAGCCGCAATGCCTGCCCCGGAAGCCACATAACCCCGGCTACCGCGAATGATGCCTTGCGCAAGGCTACCCGTTGAATCATAGGTGAAGTCAAAAGCATACTCCAGCCGGTACTGCATGCCGAGGTGAAGATGCTTCACTATCTCGCGAGTGACTCTGGTTTTAAATAAAATATATTGGGCTGTGAATTCTTCCCTTTGACTGCTGGTAGTGGTGTTACCGATTCCATAAAAAGCCTCCGGAAACTTCTGATACAGAAACGCCCCTGGTATGCGCCAGGCATTATTCCGAAAGTTAAACTCCCAGTTGGGGTTGACGATGATCTGTTTTCTCAACGTGTAAAGAAACGTAGCTCCCGCGGCTGATAAGCTGCTGCTATCGCCCGCAAAACGATACAGATACTGCAGAGAAAAGCCAAATCCAGCACTGGTTTCAGGGCTATAAACAATAAGCGGAATAGGTACAACCAGCCCGTTTTTCGTTTTCAGTTTTTTAAAAAAATTTCTGCTTTGAGAGAAACATTCATGAGGTGTCTGAAGCATAAGCGCCAGCACGAGCAACTTCAGCCCTATGGTTTTATTTAAAGAATTCAAAACCGGTGTGAATGTTTTCGCAAAGAACGCAAAGTTTACGGGCCAGAGCCCGGAAAAAAACAATATCGTTACAGTGAATTTTAAAAATTCGGAGTTCCTTTTTCCCGGTTTGAGTTAGATTTACCATGCCCTATGAAAACCATTTCTTTTGCTCTGATTTTTATTCTTTGTCTTCAAGGTGTCAAAAGCCAGAACCTTTCCGCAACAGACATTATAAAAAAAGCGGATGCCCGCATGCGCGGCAACTCCAGCATAGCTGAACTGAAAATGACCATTGTGCGACCTGCCTGGCAGCGCGAGCTGGAAATGAAATCCTGGACAAAGGGAGACGACCTTGCCCTCATCCTCATTACGGCTCCGGCACGCGACAAGGGGGTGGCCTACCTGAAGCGCGACAAAGAACTATGGAACTGGCAGCCCTCCATTGACCGCGTAATAAAACTGCCTCCATCCATGATGCTGCAATCGTGGATGGGCTCTGACTTCACCAATGATGATCTTGTGAAAGAATCCTCCGCAGTACATGACTATTTTCATGCATTGGGAAAAGACACCGTTATATCCGGCTACGCCTGTTATGCGGTTGTTCTTACCCCGAAACCGGAGGCTGCCGTAGTATGGGGAAAAATTCATACATGGATAACAAAGGATGATTTTATCCAGATCAGATCCGAGTTCTATGACGAAGATGGCTTTCTGATTAACACCATGGTGGCCTCTGAGATTAAAAACATGGATGGACGCATGCTCCCCTCACACCTGGAAATGATCCCCTCTGACAAGGAGGGGCACAAAACCATGCTGGACTACCGTGCATTGAAATTTGATGTGGAGCTGAGTGATGATTTTTTTACCATTCAGAACATGAAAAGGTTAAAATGATTGGAGTATTTCTTTTCTTAACCTGCAAGAGCCTATCTCTATTGGATTCATGTATGCCCTGTTAGCCTGGAGAAACCTCTGGCGCAATAAGCGCAGAACAGCCATCACCCTTGCGGCAATAGTTTTTGCGGTGTTGTTTGCCACAGTAATGCGGTCTATGCAACTGGGCTCGTATGACAATATGATTGACAATACCGTACGCTATTACACCGGTTTTGCTCAGATCCATAAAAAAGGCTACTGGAACGAACAATCGCTGGAAAACAGCATGGTGATAGACTCGGCTTTAATCAGACAAGCGCTGCAAAGTTCGTCCGTTTCTGACCTCATTCCCCGTCTGGAGTCTTTTGCCCTCGCCTCAAATGGCATGCGCACCATGGGTATTATGGTTACCGGCATTGAGCCTGAAAAAGAAAGGCTCCTCACCCATCTGGATACAAAGATTATTCAAGGCCAGTATCTTGACTCTACGGACCGCACCATACTTCTGACAGAAAAACTTGCTGAATATCTGCAGGCAGGTATCGGAGATACCGTGATACTGATTGGCGCTGGCTACCGAGGCGCCAATGCAGCCGGCAAATACGCTGTAAAGGGCATTGTATCTTTCAATAATCCTGAACTGAATAAGCGTTCGGCATTTCTCACCCGTAAGGAAGCCAGTCTATTGTATGATGTCGGGGAAAGGATTACCACCCTTGTAGTGGTTACCGAGCCAGAACTGCTTGCGGAAGCCATCAGGCACCTCAAGCAAGTCTTTCCAGAAGACAGCTATGAACTCATGCAATGGCAGGAAATGCTGCCGGAACTGGTGCAGGCTATTGAAGTAGATAATATCGGAGGCATCATCATTTTGTTTATCCTGTATACTGTCATCGGTTTTGGTATTTTCGGCACAATAGTGATGATGACTGCCGAGCGTCAGCATGAGTTCGGAGTGTTGATAGCCCTTGGCATGAAGCGTAGAAGACTCCTCGCTCTTATCGGTCTTGAAAATATTTTTCTGGTGACCACCGGTGTCCTGGGCGGAATGGTCCTGAGCCTGCCGTTAGTCACATATTTTCATTTTAATCCTATCCCTTTATCTGATGAGTTAAAGCTGGTGTCTGAATCGTATGGTATAGAAGCAATCATTCCGTTTGCCTTAGATAGCGAGATTTTTTTGTATCAGGCAGCCGCTGTGCTCGTTATCAGTTCTTTTGCCATGATTTACCCTCTCGGTAAAATTCTGACTCTTAACCCTGGAGAAGCAATGCGCGCATGAAAGTAAAATATCTCAGTATTCTGGTGAAAATTGCCTGGCGCAACATCTGGAGGAGCCGCTTGCGCAGCGGAGCCGTTGTTACAGCAGTGGCACTGGGGCTATGGGCCGGAATATTTGTCTCTGCTTTCATGTATGGCATCTCTCATCAACGGCTGAACACCATTCTGCGCACGCAGCTTTCACATATCCAGTTGCACTGGCCTGGGTTCGCTGACAACATGGAGCCCGATCTGCTCATCCATGACCCGGATAGTATTATAGCTTTTATTTCCCAGAAACCAGCCGTCAGCGGTGTATCGGGCCGTCTGATAACCACCGGCATGGTTACCTCCCCTACCACCGGCACAGGAGTGGTAATAAAAGGTGTCGTTCCTGAACATGAAAGCCAGGTTACCGATATACATGAGAAAATTATACAAGGAACCTTTCTGGGTGCATCCAGAAAGAATCAAATCGTCATTGGCGAAAGACTTGCTGAAAAATTACACATAAAGCTGCATGCCAAAATTGTCATCAGCATGCAGGACGTACACGGAAATATTGTTTCCGGAGCCTTTCGGGTAGAAGGCATCTATAAAACCAATTCGTCCAAATATGACGAAGCCAATGTATTTATCCTGTTTAATGACATGGCAATGCTCATGGGAACGGGCGGCAGCCTACATGAAATAGCGATTCTGCTGCATGACGAGGCTCAGCTGGAGCCGCTCAGTAAACAACTGGCTGCCGTCTTACCTGACCTGCAGGTGGATACATGGAAAACGCTCGCACCGGAACTGAACTTTATCAATCAAATCATGGACGAATACCTGCAAATATTTATGACCATTATCCTGCTGGCTATGGCCTTCGGCATTATCAACACTATGCTGATGGCCGTGCTGGAACGAGTGCGCGAAATAGGTATGCTCATGGCAATCGGGATGAACCGGATTAAAATATTTCTCATGATCATGCTGGAAACCATTTTGCTTACATTTACCGGTGTTCCCTTCGGATTGATTATGAGTTTACTTACTATTCACATCCTGAACAAAACCGGAGTGGATTTGTCGCTTTTTGCCCGGGGACTTGCCAGTTTTGATATTGACACTATTATTTATCCATCTCTGGACACCGGTTTTTACCCCGCGCTCATAGGCATGGTAGCGCTGACGGCTGTGCTTTCTTCCGTTTATCCTGCACTGAAAGCCCTGCAGCTAAAACCAGCTACGGCAATCAGAACAATTTAAATATGCAATTCTCAAACAACTGCATGCACCATGGAAGTCATCAGAACAAACGGTCTGACTAAAGTATACAACAGTACCCACGTACCTGTACACGCACTCAATGGCGTTGACCTGACTATTCAGTCCGGAGAGTTTACGGCCATTGTGGGCCCGTCCGGATCGGGAAAAACCACACTGCTGAATATCATCGGAGGACTGGATAATCCTACAAGTGGCACGGTCATCATCAACGGCACCGACATATCCGGCCTAAGAGAGAGCCATCTGATTGATTTTCGTCTGCACCACATCGGGTTCGTCTTTCAGTCTTTTAATCTTATTCCTGTACTTACTGCCGAAGAGAACATAGAATTTATCATGTTGCTGCAAGGAAAAAACAAAGCCCAGCGAAAAAAAAGGACCCGGGAACTTCTGCAGGCCATCGGATTGGCTGACAAGGCGGACAAACGTCCCGGTGAACTTTCAGGAGGTCAACAGCAGCGCGTGGCGGTAGCCCGTGCTCTGGCATCCAAGCCCAAATTCGTTCTGGCTGACGAGCCCACCGCCAACCTGGATTCTAAATCAGCTGAAAATCTGCTGGACATAATGGCACGCCTCAACTCTGAAGAAGGCATTACTTTTATATTCTCTACCCACGACCTTAAGGTAATCAACCGGGCAAGGCGTATCATCACCCTGGAAGATGGAAAAATAGTGAGCGACCGACTACAGCGATAAGCCGCTGCACAGAGCAGTTGTATATGAAATTTAAATATCTCTGGACAGGTCAAACTTTTCCAGATAATCGGCAACCCGTCTGAGGAATGAGCCTCCCAGATAACCGTCTATGACGCGATGGTCATAAGACAGCGACAGGAACATCATATGCCGGATAGCAATAGCATCTCCGGAAGGGGTTTCTATCACTACCGGTTTCTTTTTGATAGCACCGGTCGCCAGAACAGCCAGTTGCGGCTGATTAATAATGGGTGTGCCCATCAGGTTGCCAAAGGTGCCTACATTGCTCAAGGTGAACGTACCTCCCTCAATGTCTGCAGGGCTAAGCTTATTGGCCCTTGCATTGGCTGTGAGCAGGTTTACCTGTTTTGCCAGTCCGGCAAGATTGAGCTGATCCGCATTTTTGATAACAGGCACTATCAGATTGCCATTAGGCAAAGCGGTAGCCATGCCTATGTGTATATAGCGCTTAATGATAATCTTATCTCCCTCTACGGAGGCATTAATCATGGGGAAGTCTTTCAATGCCCGCACAATTGCTTCAATGAACAGGGGTGTATAGGTGATTTTTTCTTTTTCCCGTTGGAAAAACTTGTCCTTTATTTTTTCCCGCCAGAGTACAAGATTGGTTACATCCGCTTCCACAAATGACGTTACATGGGGGCTGGTTTGTTTGGAACGCACCATATGCTCAGCAATGAGCTTGCGCATGCGATCCATTTCCACAATTTCCACATTTCCTTCAGTGGAAGGCTGTATGACCGGTTGCTGTGATTGCTGACGCAGAACCGTTGGAGGTTCGGCTACAGGTTGACGAGTTGCAGTTGCCACTTCAATGGTATCTGCCTTTGGCTTTGCGGAAGCCCGTTTTTCCAGATAATTCAATATATCTGACTTTGTTACACGATTGCCTTTCCCCGTACCCGGAATGGTTTCCAATTCACTCATGGAAATACCCTCTTTGCTGGCAATGTTTAATACCAGCGGAGAATAAAACCTCCCTTCGCCATTATCCGTTTTAAGGGTATGCTGAGCCACCTGAGCAGTGGGCATTTCGGCAGCACCGGCATGAACGGGCTCCGGTGCCGCAACGTCTTCCCCGGCAGTTTCAATAATCATAAAAGGTTTTCCGATCTGCACCACATCGCCTTCTTTATAGAGCAACTTTACTACTACCCCTGCCTCAGTGGAAGGCACTTCCGAATCCACCTTATCGGTAGCTATTTCCACTACAGGCTCATCCACGGCTACCTTGTCGCCTTCCTTTTTTAACCATTTAAGAATGGTTGCTTCGGTGATGCTTTCGCCCATTTTGGGCATTATCAGTTCCACCTGTGCCATTACTGACAATTTACGTTTGCTGATTCAGGCCGAAAAGTTACGAATTAATATGCTGAATCCCGTTTTGCGGCAGGCAGCTTAACTTTGGAGGTTATGGAAAACCTGACAATGATCTCCGCCCTTGCCCGGATGCCCGGCTCATCACGGGTGTGGGTATACCAAAGCAATAGGTTACTGCTTGATGCCGAAGTGCGCACCCTCACCGAAAAGCTCCACTTTTTCGTCAATCAATGGACTTCTCACTCCCGACAGGTGAGAGCTGCAGGAGATGTTCTGCATAACCTGTTTATCGTGCTGGCAGCAGACGAGTCTGCTTTCCCGGTGAGTGGTTGTGCGATAGATACATCTGTTGCATTTATGCGTCAACTGGAACAGGAGTATAATATCCGTTTGTTTGACCGGCATACAGTTGCTTACCGAGACCAGGACACAATCAAACTAGCGCCCCCCGATGCATTTCAGCAACTGATTGATCAGGGGAAAGTGCATGCAGATACCCCTGTATTCAACAACCTTGTATCCACTCTCCAAGAATTGAGAAATAGTTGGGAGGTGCCCCTGTCCTCCAGCTGGCATAAAAAACTCTTCTCCCTTCCGGCCTGAAAATTTTCAGAAGCCCGGCACTTAGGATGAAGAATTCCTTTTCGCTGCGGGGCAACATTTGGCTGAGTTATCCGTATCAGTCACTGGTAAGAACAGGATTATTTGTAAAACAGGATTACTATGCAGATTAAACTATCCACACTGAAAAGAACCACCCGATTTCTTGGATTGATTCTGATTGTTCAGATGTTTTTCAGCGGACGGCCGTCTGCACACAAGGATATAGAACACAAAACTGTATCTGAGGCTAATAAGGTAGTTTCGGCACTTGCTGAGACTAAAAATTAAATATCCACTTCCCGAAAAAATACATAGAGGCAGTAAGCCAGCACACGCCTATTATATCCAGCCAGAAGCCGGCCTTCACCATGTCTTTGGCTTGTAATTTATTTCCGGTAAACACAATAGTGTTCGGTGCAGTAGCTACCGGCAGCATGAATCCCATGGATGCTGCCAGTGTAGCCGGTATCATCAATAACAATGGCGGAATACCTGTAGCAGCGGAAACAGATATTAACACCGGTAACATCAGTTGTGTTATGGCAACGTTGCTAGCTACCTCACTGAGATAAGTCATGAAAAAACAAACCATAAGAATGATAAGCCAGTGCGGCATACGGCCAATGCCGGCCATCTGTTGGCCTAACCATTCTGCCAGGCCCGAAACAGAAAAGCCGTGAGCTAAAGCAAAGCCACCGCCAAATAACAGAATAATGCCAAAGGGCAGATGTTTGGCGGTTTCCCAGTTCAGCAGCATTTCCCCTTTCCGGCTTTTTGAAGGTATAATAAAAAGCAGGCAAGCAACGAAGATGGCTACCGTACCATCCTGAAACAGATCTTTTCCGGGAGCAAGAAGGCTGTTCCATCCGCTTATGCTGATTGCACCCAGCTGCAGGTCAGCCCGTGTAAACCACAGAACAGACATAGCGACAAACAGTAGGGCTATTGTTTTTTCTTCAAATGTCATGCTGCCCAGTTTTTCGTATTCGGTCTGAAAAACAGTTTTCAAGACCGTATCCGGAAGTTTAAATCGCCTCAGATAGAATGTAACCAGCAAGAAATAGCAACACAGAAGAAAACCTGCCGACATGGGTAAGGCAAACAAGGACCATTGCAGAAAGCTCACCGCTGGCAGGTCCGGAAATGCTGTGGCATACTGGCTGAGAAAAATCATATTGGGCGGTGTGCCTACAAGAGTTGCCATGCCACCTATGGAAGCCGCATAAGCTATGCCCAGCATCGTGGCCACGCCAAACGGATTATCTCTTAAACCGGTTATTTCTTCCATCCGGTAAATGACTGCCAGGGCCGTAGGTAGCATCATCAATGTTGTGGCGGTATTGGAAACCCACATGGACAAAACATAAGTTGCCAGCATAAGCCCCAACAATATCTTCTGAGGTTCGTTGCCTATAAAATAAATGATGCCGAGAGCTACTCTGCGATGCAAGCCCCAGCGCTCCATGGCAAAAGCTACCAGAAAGCCGCCTATGAACAGCATTAAAACTTCATTCATATAATGTGGCGCCACTTCCCTGGTGCTCATAATTCCGGTGAAGGGATAGAGAAACACCGGAAGCAAAGAGGTTACAGCTATCGGCACTGATTCAAAAATCCACCACACAGCCATCCAGGCCGCTATGCCTCCCATGCGGGCAACGCTCTCCACTGGCTGCACGCGGCTAAGCATTACATAAGCTGTTCCGGCCATTAAAGGACCGGCAATAATCTTTAACCACCTGTTTGTGGTCATCTCAATAAGTTATGCAAGGCCGAAAATGCAACTTTTTTATTCAGCAGGAGTTTGCAAACGGATAGATGCGGAGTTAATGCAGTAACGCAAGCCGGTGGGAGGAGGACCGTCTGGAAATACATGTCCCAGATGGGCATCGCAGACATTACACATCACCTCCACACGGGTCATGCCATAACTGGTGTCTTTCTGGTACTTAATCACATTATCCTTTACCGGCTCTGTAAAACTGGGCCATCCCGAACCGGAATCAAATTTCAGACGCGAATCAAATAAAATGGTGCCACAGCAGCGGCATGCGTAAAGCCCAGGCTCGTGCGCTTCACAATATTCCCCGCTGAAAGCCCGCTCAGTGCCCTTTTGCCGGGTGATGCGATATTCTTCCGGAGATAACATTTTTTTCCATTCCTCATCGGACTTCTCCACCCTGCGCTCAGCAGAAGGACTACCATGGGTAACATAATGGATGACATCGTTCCAGTTCATGATTTTACTTTTTGTCTTTTTCAATAAGATATCTTCGCATCATTTCCATTGCAACCACTGCTGCCCAGCGGATATTCAGTGCCCTGTCACCGGCAAAGTGCATCAATTTGGTTTTTATATCATCGGGAGAACCCACAGCTATCCATACTGTACCTACCGGTTTATCAGGGGTGGCCCCTCCGGGTCCGGCAATGCCGGAAACAGCAATACCGTAATCAGCCTGCAGTTTTGCCGTGACCCCGAGGAGCATTTCTTTCACCGTCTGCTCGCTGACAGCTCCGTGTTCTTCCAGGGTACTTTGCTTTACCTGCAACACTTCCTGCTTTGCTTGGTTGGCGTAGGCAACTACAGCTCCTTTAAAATAGCTGGAACTTCCGGCCACTGAAGTAATCAGATGTGCAATGTATCCTCCGGTACAGCTCTCAGCAGTGGCAACGGTTTTCTGCCGTTTTAAAAGCTCCTTGCCCAGCGCACCTTCAAAAAGTTCATCATCATATCCATAGATATACTTACCGACAACAGCCTGTATCTTTTCAATCTGCCTGTTCAGCTTTTCTTCCAGTTCTTTGCGATTATTTCCTGTAGCCGTGAGCCGGAGTTTGACCAAGCCATTTCCCGGCAGGTAAGCTAACTTAATATCAGGCGGTAGCTCAGCTTCAAAAGCCTCCAGCCGAGAGGCAAGAAAAGACTCCGGAATAGCTGCCGTCAATATGTGGCGATGTATAATTACAGGGAGCTGAAAAGTTTGTTTTATCCGGGGAATTACCTCATCGGTCATAATTTGCTCCATTTCATAGGGTACTCCCGGCATGGAGACATACACTTTTCCTTTTTCCTGAAACCACATGCCCCAGGCTGTTCCTTTGGTGTTTCGCAGGGCGATACAGTTTTCCGGCAGATGAGCCTGCATACGGTTATTTTCCAGCATCGGTAATCCGCGCCTGGTAAAAAAGGCTTCCAGGGCTTCCAGGATAACAGGATTTGGCTTAAGCTCTACACCAAAAAATTTGCATAACGCAGTTTTGGTGACATCATCTTTTGTGGGCCCCAGCCCTCCGGTAATCAGTATCAAATCAGCCGCATCACTTAGCAGAGAAAGACCTTTCAGGATGTGTTGTTCTTCATCGGATACAGTGAGCACTTCATATACCCGGATGCCTAGGAGAGCCATCTGGTTGCCCAACCATGCGGCATTGGTATTGATGGTTTTGCCGTAGAGCAACTCATCACCAATAGTGAGAATGGCGGCCTTCACAAGGGAGCAAAGCTAAGCATTAGGATTTATCGTTAAACCTGTTACCCGGTAAACAACTAACTTCGGAACTGTCATACATGAACTGGATTGACCGAAATGAATATCCCTTTACGTCTCATTATTTTGATAGTGGCAGGGGAAGAATACATTATGTAGATGAAGGCAGCGGCCCTGTCGTATTGATGGTGCATGGTACTCCTGAATGGTCGTTTGCTTACCGGCATCTGATTAAAGGCCTGAGAGGTAGCTTTCGCTGTATTGCTCCTGATTTATTGGGTTTTGGTCTTTCCGACAAGCCTGCTGATGCTGACTATTCCTGCGCAGCCCATGCTGACCGGCTCTGTCGCTTTATAGACTATCTCGGGCTGAAAGATATACGGCTTATTGCAAATGATTTCGGAGGCTCTCTGGCTATGAGTTATGCCATAAATCACCCCGACAATGTGAGCCGTATCTGTCTTTTCAATACATGGATGTGGTCATTGGCTGCAGACAAGCATTACAGTCGTCCGGCCCGTTTTTTCGCCAGCCTGCCGGGCAGGTGGCTTTACCTGTATATGGGGTGGTCGGTAAATGTTTTGATGCCCCTGGCCTACGGAAATAAATCCAGGCTTACCTCACACATTCACCGGCATTATAAAAAGCCTCTTCATTCTCCGGTTACTCGTCTTGCCGCACATGCCTTTGTGCGGGAACTCCTTCATGCCGGCCCCTGGTGGGATCAGCTATTCGCCCGGATAGATGCTGTTAAAACCAAACCTTTTTTAATCTTTTGGGGAATGCAGGATCCGTTAATCAAACCTTCCGAACTGGCACGATGGCAAAATGCCCTTCCCAGCACCACCGTGATAAAGTATGATAGCGCAGGTCATTTCGTACAGGAAGAAGAGCCTGAAAAAATGATCATTGCACTGCGAAAATTTCTACCCTGAAAACGATCGTGCCCCAAAACAGGGCAATGCGATTGTAAAGGAAGCGTTTGTACAGAACCGGTTTACCGGTATTTTTATATTCAAAACCTTAAGTCATGAATGTAAGATTATTTTTTATGGCAGCGATGCAGTTGTTTTTGTTTTCCTCCTGCAGCTCCCAAATCAACCTGCAGAAAACTATGGACAATGCAGTGAAAGTCATTACGGGTAGCTCATCCGGCAAACCTACCGATACAGAAGTGTCTGGTGCCCTGAAGGAAGCCCTTTCGCTTGGGGCACGACATGCAGCCACTGTTGCATCCCAAATAGATGGTTTTTATAAAAATCCGGCCATTTTTATCCCGTTCCCTCCCGAAGCCAAAGAAGTGGAAAACACTGTCAGGACCATGGGCATGAACAAACAGGTAGATGATTTTATACGCACCCTGAACCGCGCTGCCGAAGAAGCTGCCAAAGAAGCAGCACCTATCTTTCTGGATGCCGTCAAACAAATGACCATACAGGATGCGTGGAGTATTCTCAGGGGAGATGAATATGCTGCAACCAATTATCTGAAAAAGCACACCTCCGATGCGCTGTATGTAAAATTCAAGCCCATAGTCAATAAGGCTATTGACAAAGTACAGCTTACACGGGCATGGGAACCCATTATTAAAACTTACAATAAAGTGCCTTTTGTAAAGAAAATGAACCCTGACCTGAAAGATTACACCACCCGCAAAGCCATTGACGGGCTGTTTTATCTTATCGGCAAGGAAGAAGAGAAAATCAGAAAAGACCCCGCAGCCCGTGTCAGTGATTTGCTGAGAAAGGTGTTTGGGTATGAAGGGTAAGGCGGAGAATGTATGCCGTCATTAGGCACTGGATACTTCCCTTCAAAAACTGTATGATGTGTCCATCACCAGGCATATGCGGCTGGCAATCTTCTATCCGGCCTGTTTCTGTTTTTTTTAAAAAGCAATGATTGGGTCCGCTTTCTGGTTACCACCCTTGTTTCCATATTAGCTGGCTGATAGGATTGACAGGGTCCAAAACTGATGCATCGCAGCCTTTCTGAATGTGGGGATGTGTATAGTGAAAGAGTCTTCAGTGCACTGTGCTGCCTACAGATAATCTTCTCAATATTTACTTTGACATCATCATAGGCTTTTCTGCCTCTTTACACACTTTCCTTCACCTTATACTGGCAATAAAATCCATCTTTGCAGCAAAACGCAACCCATGAAAACAGTCTTTCGCCTGCTCCTTTTAATTATCCTCGTTTTAGCCCTTGTAGCCGGCTTTATTTTTCTCCGGCCTAGCACGATTCTTTCTCGCCAGGAAGTCAAAGCAAAGTACACCTTGCCTGCCTCGCACTTTCTCACCTGGCGCGGGGGTGATGTACATTACGTTGATGAAGGACAGGGGTTTCCTATTCTGATGATTCACGGACTGGCCGGCTCTCACAGAAATTTTGGGAAGATTGCAGCTATGCTTCAGGATAGCTTTCGTTGCATTCGCGTGGATCTTCCTGGCTTTGGCCTGTCTGATATGCCACAAGTAGCAGACGGCAACTACAGACAATTGTATTTTGATTTTTTAAATTTTTTTCTTGACACCCTGAATCTGGATTCTTTTTACCTGATGGGCAATTCCATGGGCGGGTGGATCGCCTGGGAGCTTGCAGTTGAAAAGCCGCAACAGGTCAAAAAGCTCGTTTTGCTCTGCAGTGCAGGATATGATATGGAAAAGATTGCCGAAAGGCTGGGGGCACGCATGACTTC
Source organism: Chitinophagales bacterium (assembly GCA_026003335.1). Taxonomy (NCBI): domain Bacteria; kingdom Pseudomonadati; phylum Bacteroidota; class Chitinophagia; order Chitinophagales; species Chitinophagales bacterium. The sequence goes on from BPHB01000002.1 coordinate 349,232, forward strand.
CAGCTCGTGGCTTACTGAAATCGTTGCAGCCCGGGGAGTGCCTCTTTTTATTACCAGAGCCAATGTTGTGAGATGTTTTGCCGACCCCACCCGTATTGATGCACAAGAAGTGATAATTGCTAATGACTTTGCCAATAGGGAGAATAATTTCCGCACCATCCTGGAATTGCTCAGGCACCGTCAAAATGCGGATACTTCTTTGATTAAAAATATCCGGTGCCCCACGCTCATTGTATGGGGAAAACAGGACCGCATCATTCCTGTGGATCATGCCTATCGCTTTCAACGAGACATTCCCCGAAACAAACTGATTATTTACGATGACTGCGGTCATATCCCCATGCTGGAAAAAACCGAGCAGTTTTATCAGGACTTCCTGGCTTTTGCCGCTGACACTTCTCTCTAAATCTTTCTGCCGGTTTTTTCTGCCGGTTTGTTTACAATTTTTTAACATTGCTGTACGCCTGCCAAGATGCTTTAACCTCTTATCGTTTTTTCATGAAAAAATGGAATGTTCTTCTACTGGTTCTTCTGAGCATTGCCCTTCATTCCTGCACAGAAAAAGATGACGTAAATCCGCTAAATAGTGGCAATAACCCTCCTCCTACGGATACCACCCGACCTATACCTGCCGATTCCCTGCGCCTGAATCAAATTCAGGTAATAGGTAGTCACAACAGCTACAGAATAAGAACCACCGATGCAATTTTTAATTTTCTTCAAAGCGTCAAACCCCTGCTGACCGCCTCGGGACTGAATCCTGACGAGCTGGACTATACCCATCTGCCCCTTCCCGAGCAGTTCAGCGATTACGGAATCCGCCAGATTGAACTGGATATTTTTTATGACCCCGATGGGGGGCGCTTTTACAACAGGGGTGGTAATCAGCTGGTGCAATTACCTGTAGAATCCGGCATTCCGGAACTCAATGAGCCCGGTTTTAAAGTACTTCATATTCCGGATGTGGATTATGAAACACATTATTTTACCTTCAAACAAGCCCTTCAGGCTGTGAAAGACTGGTCTGAAACACATCCACGGCACATACCTATTTTTATTTTAATTGAAACCAAAGAAACCGGACTACCGGTGAGTATTCCTTTTTTAAATGTTGCTGAAGTGCTCCCCTTTGATGTAAATGCCATGAATGCCATTGATGAAGAAATAAGGGAAGTATTTGGTGCCGAACTGGAAAAGGTTATTACTCCGGATGATGTAAGAGACACTTTCCCCACCCTCAGAGACGCAATCACCAAACGTGGCTGGCCTACCCTTGCAGAATCACGTGGTAAAGTCATTTTTCTGCTAAACAATGGAGGCACAGTTAAAGACAATTATCTACAGGGACATCCGGGTCTGCAGGGGCGTATCTTGTTTGTAAATTCCGGTACAGACCAACCGGAGTCAGCCTTTATCATGCAAAATAATCCCCATGACACCCGCATTGAGCTATGGGTAACACAAGGATTTATCGTACGTACACGGGCTGATGACGGCACGTATGAAGCACGCACCGGTGATACCTCCAAGCGCGACCGCGCCCTGGCCAGCGGAGCCCAACTGATTTCTACTGACTATTACCGGCCTGACCCGCGTTATCTCACCGACACTGCATGGACTGACTACCAGGTCAGCTTTGCAGGGTATGCTCCGGCACGATTGAATCCCGTATCGGGCCCGAAAAATTTTGACGGTGGTCCTTTGGAATAAAACCCCGCCTGTGAGCTGCCTATATGATGGCACTATATTTGCCCGCCTTATTGCAAGTGCTGTCTTAACCATTTTTAACAGACCTAAACCCTTAGCTTTGATTAGTTTGCTAACTTTGTAATACCAAAAGCAGAAGTTATGAAAAGATTTTATGTACTTCCCCTTATGATGGTCATAGGCATTTGCGGCCTCTTTGCCCAGGACAATCCCAATGCGCCTGTAATGACATTTGAATTTGAAACCTATGATTTTGGTGAAATCAAAGAGGGTGATGAGGCTACAGTGGATTTTGTTTTCACCAATACCGGAATGGAGAAACTGATCATCACGGATGTAAGAGCCTCCTGCGGTTGCACCACCCCTTATTGGTCTAAAGAACCCGTATTGCCGGGTGAAAAAGGGAAAATCACAGCCAGTTACAACACCAATGGTCGCCCCGGGCCTTTTAACAAGGCTATCACGATCAACAGCAATGCAAAGGAAGAGTCCAAGAGAATTTTTATTAAAGGCACCGTTATAGGCAAAAACCAGCAGGAGATTTCCAAAAGCGGGGCTCCTGAGCGCACTCCCTCTATCGTGAATGATCTGAGCGATAACTAAGGGCATCATTAGTTTACACCTCATAGTAAAAAACTCTGTGGTATCTTAGCCACAGAGTTTTTTTATGCCTGCAATTTCAAAAAAGGGCCGGAGCATGCCGGCCTCTCCGATACGAAAGCTGGTGCCTTATGCAGAAAAAGCAAAAGCAGCCGGCAGGAAAATATATCATCTTAATATAGGCCAGCCCGACCTGGAAACCCCTCACCTGATGATAGAGGCTATTAAAAATATAGATCTTAAAGTGCTGGCATATTCCCACTCTGCCGGTATGGAATCATACCGGAAAAAACTTGCTTCGTACTACCAACGCAACGGTATAGCAGTCACTCATGAACATTTACTGATTACTACGGGCGGCTCGGAAGCCATCCTTTTCGGTTTGTTTTCTTGTCTGGATAACGGAGATGAAATTATTATCCCGGAGCCGCTGTATGCCAACTATAATGGCTTTGCCACAGCGGGCGGCATTAAAATAAAACCGGTCACTGCAAGGATTGAAGATCATTTTGCGTTGCCTCCGGTAGGAGAATTTGAAAAACTTATCACACCGAAAACCAAAGCCATCCTCATATGCAACCCGAATAATCCAACCGGGTACCTTTACAGAAAAGAAGAACTGGAAGAACTAAGCCGGTTGGTGCGCACCCACGACCTGTTTTTGTTTGCCGATGAGGTGTATCGCGAGTATTGTTATGACGGAAGAAAGCATTACTCCATTCTAAACCTGGAAGGGCTCGAAGAACATGCCATTGTTGTAGATTCTATTTCCAAGCGGTACAGTGCCTGTGGGGCACGCATTGGCGCACTGGTAACGCGCAACCGCCAGGTGCTGGATACAGCGCTCAAGTTTGCTCAGGCGCGTCTCAGCCCCCCTACCATTGAGCAAATTGCGGCTGAGGCAGCAGTAGATGTAGATGATGCCTATTTTAGAGCCACTATCAAGGAATATACGGCTCGCCGGAACCTTGTCGTGGCGCGCCTGAACAAAATGGAAGATGTGCTCTGCCCTAATCCGGGGGGAGCTTTTTACGTCCAGGCGCGTCTTCCGGTGGACGACTGCGACCGATTCTGCCAATGGCTGCTTGAATCGTTTGAACTAAACAACCAAACAGTGATGCTCGCCCCCGGCACAGGATTTTATGCCACCCCCGACAGGGGTAAACAGGAGGTGCGTATAGCCTATGTACTGAATACGGCTGATCTGGATAAAGCCATGGACTGCCTGGATACAGCACTGAAAGTATATCCCGGCAGAGTGGCTCCTGATACAGCCATACAGGCTTCCCGGGCAGGTCAAGCTCCACGCAGATAGTCTTCCAGATACGCATAACGCGGAGTAAGGTGCCCGTCTTTGGTGAGTGTAGCGCGCTCTATTATCTTGCTTTCCGGTCGGAGGAGTTCTGGTATTACTATGCCCGCCATCTGCTCCCCGAAGCTCTCAGAGGCATCCCGGGGAAGTTCATTGGGGAGATTATCTACAGCAATAATATCTATACATCCGGGTTTGAAAGGTTCTGTTTCCTGCCGCCTTTGCGGATCATAGCCCCTTACCGGTTGATCAATGGTAGTAACCCGGGTAGTAGCCGGTACAGAGCCCCCGATATCACAGGATATATCCGCAATAGTCCGGATTTTAAAATCAGGTGAACTCATTTCCTCTAGAGAAAACAAACGGGGCGCCCGGGGGTCCCAATATAGGGCGTTTATCAGTAAATCCGTACAGCGGTAATACCGGCTGAAGTCACAGATGAAATGCTGGGGCTCGCTGAAAAACTCCTGCAGATTGAAGGTTTTGCCGCTGCGGTGTGTGTAAAGGTCTTTGGGACTCAATAGAGTATAAACGGCCTGTTGGCTTTCATTCTCCGCCAGGTAATCTTCCGCAGATAATTTTTTAATCCCAAGCAGCTGCATGATTTCGGCTGCCCCACCGGCCACTCGTCCGTCTCCGGTAATGGCGATCCGCATAGCCGGCACATCCTTATTTTTTAGGTCTTGCTGCAGAGAGGCAAAGTCACTGTATTCCACGGCTCTTTTTATTTGAAGATTTCCGGTTCTGCGCCCCCAGGCATAAAGCCCCTCCAAAGCACCTGCGATGCCTGCCCAACGTCCAAATGCAATGAGCCGCTTACCTTGTTCATCTGTCAGGCATTCATAATCAATGAGCCGGATGTTTCTTTTCACCACTTCCTGCAGGAGTTTGCGGTTATGCGGTTGTTTTTTGATGGTATGTGAAAAAAAAAGGTATGTTTTGTCAGGGATGAGCTGATCGGGCGGCACCTCCTTTACACCCAAAAGGATGTCGCAGTCGGTGATCTGTTCTTCCACCGTTATTCCCTCGCTGCGATACTCCTGATCCGAAAAACACCTGTGTGGAGATGCCTGCACCTTTATTTCCAAACCCGAAAATGTGGCCATCACCAACCGGCACTGCCCGGGAGTAAGGGGGGTGCGCTTATCAGGCGGATTTTTGCCCTCTCTGATAATAGCTATCTTCATCCTTTGCATACTCCGAAATTCAGCATTCCGGCTCAATTTCGGTGAATAAAAACTCAGGTAAGTAGAGACCATTTCTTTTTATTTGGAACTTTTAGCTTTGCATACGTATTAAGCTAGTGGGTTCATTGAAATAAGGGCCTGACCGGTATTGACAGCAGGGAAGATGGTTTACCGGCATGCCGAGCATTGTTTGTTGGCTCGTAAATCTCAACAACACAGCTTTACTTTAAATGGCGAAGTCAATTACGCCATGGCTGCTTAATACAAGGTATTAAGCGCCTTTGCTCTCCATGGGTTTAACCCGATGAGCCCGCGGAAGAGCATCGTTTTTATCGGGTCGTGCGGCACGTATGCTCCGATGTGTCGTGACGTATTCAGGAGCCCGGGAGATGGTCAGGTGTGCTGCCTCAGCTTCCATCTCCTTCAATAAACAGGCAGCTAAGCATGTAGTCGGTAAATGGTCACCTTGTCTGGACGTGGGTTCGATTCCCACCAGGTCCACTTATTCTTTTACAATTTAGACGATTCCGCTTTCTTTCCCTTTCAGTTGAAAAGGCTTGCTTCATAAGTCATTCTGTATCGTTTCTTTCTTTATCAGCAGCAACAAATACTGTATCCGAATTACTTTGTACTGCACCCGAAACACGTTATTCCGCTGGTTATATGCATTTCCTCTGTAAGAGGGGTTATATCCTATCTGTTTAACTTTACTCCAGGCCATGCGCATATTGATTATTCAAACGGCTTTTGCAGGTGATGTGATACTTGCCACCGTGCTGATTGAAAAGCTGTATGCGGCCTATCCTCAGGCAGAAATTGATTTTTTGCTGAGAAAAGGCAATGAAAATCTGCTTGAGAACAATCCTAAAGTTAGCCATGTACTTATCTGGAATAAGCAATCTGGCAAATACCGAAACCTGCTCGCCCTGATTCCAAAGATCAGGCGCAGGGAATACGATCTGGTAGTGAATGTACAGCGATTTTTCTCCACGGGTTTGCTGACGGTTTTATCCGCAGCAAAGGAAACAACAGGATTCGCAAAAAATCCCTTATCCCTGCTTTTCAGCAGAAGAGTACCTCACACCATTATTCCGGAGAAACGCATACATGAAACAGAGAGAAATCTATCCCTCATTAGTCATCTTACAGACATTGGGCCTGTAAAACCTGTTCTCTACCCTGCCGAGAAAGACTTCCAGCGTGTAAAACCAAAGAGCAAATATATCTGCATTGCCCCTGCTTCCATCTGGTTCACGAAGCAATGGCCTGCACATAAATGGATTGAGCTAATTCAACGGCTTGACCCCTCCTACAGCATTTATCTGCTAGGCGGCAAGGATGACTTTCACACCTGCCGGATGATACAGGAAAAGTCCGGAAGGCATAATGTGATTAACCTTGCTGGAGCATTAACATTTCTGGAATCGGCAGCCCTCATGAAAAATGCGGAGATGAACTACGTCCATGACTCCGCCCCGATGCACCTGGCGTCAGCCGTCAATGCTCCCGTTACGGTTATCTACTGCTCCACTATTCCGGGTTTCGGATTTACTCCTCTTTCAGATTTTTCGGTGATCATTGAGTATCCCAATAAACTGGACTGCCGGCCATGCGGATTACATGGTTTAAAGGCTTGTCCACGAGGCCATTTTCAATGCTCGCACATTGAGGTTTCCCAGGTGATTGCCCTGAGCCTTAAGAGGAAACAGCCGATGCAGCAGGTTCCCTGATAAGGCTACCCTATTGAATATCCGGGCTGATTATTATTTCATCCCTAAGATTAGCCTGCATTACATAAACCATCCCATCAGCACAGTAACCTGAATTTTCATTTAACCTCTGCACTGCGCCTTCAGTCTTCCGTATGATCTGGTTGATATCGTTTCAGTCCTTCCCTTTCTCCTAAAGTGCTGAAAAGACGTGGCCTCCTGAGTTCCGCAGCCTGGCGTTTACGGCCATTCAGACCAATTACTTCAATGCATATTTGGGCTGATACAGTTGCACCCAGAAATTGCCCGGCACTTTAAAGTACGTCACCAGCCCGTATCCGTGATCTTCCGGTTCCCCTTTGAATTCCACCCCTTTTTCCTTCAACTCCTTCATCGTGGTGACGATGTCATCGCAGTAAAATGAAATCTCATGTGTTCCGGAAGGAGAGCCGTGTTGTCCGCTTTCATCAGCCGGATGACAACCCATGTTAGCCTCAGGAAGCCTGAAAATGAGTCATCCTTCGCCCACATCGGTTGCCGGAAAGCCGAGCTTGTCTTTGAGAAAACTGCGAAGCGCTGCCGCATCGCTGGTATAAAACATGGTATGCACGCCTTTGATCATGATATGACAGTTTTAAGAATGAAACAATTTTTTATAGCCCAACATCGCCCGCGACTTAATCAGAAGTAAATCTAAGAATTCTCTTCACCCTTCTGCAATCCCCCTTTTGCACTTCAAGAAAGTATATTCCACGGGGCATGTTCTTTAAATTCAATGTTTCGCTGGTGTTTCGCATGGTGTGCTGGAGCCAGAGCTTCCCTGCGACATCAAACAGCCGTACCTGCGATGCGTTGATTCCCTGCAAGCTGATGCGCACCTCATCGGCAACGGGATTGGGAGCAACGGAAAGCCCCAGGTCGCAATCAACTCCCACAATGGTGATACTGGTTTCCCTGGTCACTGAGGCGTGCATTCCGTTTGTATGCCACACCTTTGCCTGCAGATGAAATACCCCTGTGGTATTGAATGTGTAAGAAATCGGTTCTTCCACGTTGCTTGCCGAAGCCACTTCTACGCCATTCACGTAATAGCGTACTTCAGTGATATCCTGAAGATTGGTTTTCACCTTCAGCGGTACGCTTTTATTTACGTAGATCAGGGCATGGTTTTGCGGCTCGGCAAGCATCAGTTGCATGAAAGGCGCGGTGCCGTTTTCCTGATCATCCAGTTGGAGGAGATATGCAATAAGGTCAGATGCTTCCTGCCCGGTAAGATTAGATAAATCACTATGGCGAAGGGTATTGTCACGGGCATTCAGCGCTTCCCACAGCGTCAGCTTTGAACCGTCATGCAGATAGGGAGCGCCCAGCCATAAGCCTTTCAGTGTGGGCACATCCAGTCCCAAAAGCGGGCGGCCCAGGCGCGTGCCACTGGTAGGTTTGATGGTTCCCACATCGTGCAGCAGTCCCGTTTCGCTGTCGGTAAAATCCCTGCCTCCATGACAAAGGCCGCATTGCAGCCTGGCAAACACCTGCTTACCACGCTTTCCTTCTTCAGTCAGGCTGCCGTCAGCGTTGCGATAGGGGCTGATGCCGAAGTTGTCCAGTGAGGCAATGTAGGCAGCCAGGGCATCCAGATCGTCAGAAAACCCTGCCTTTGTATCGCCCATGGGCTGGCTGCGCGAGCCAACATGAAAATCCACATCACGCATGAATCCTCTTCCACCGGCAAGGTCGCGTATCTGCCCTTCAAAATCCTGTATCTCGTCAAAATTTCCCGTCCAGTGTACCGGTCCATGCTTCATGCCTGCGCGCCCGTTGAGCGGAATGGTGTTGCGCAATCCCTCCCCGAGCTGCGTGAGGTCCCACACTCTGCCGTCATGATCTCCATCCAGATGGCACGTGGCACAGCTCAGGTATTTATCCTTGTTCATGCGGTTGTCATTGGCATTGTAAAAAATCTTTTTTCCTTTCAGTACTATGGGGTCCATGGTTTCATTCTTCACGGTCACCACGTCACCGATTTTGGTGATCTCGGCCGACACCTGGTTTACGATCCTGGAGATATCGTAAGCGCTTATCGTCCGTGAAAGGAAGCCATGCACAAACAAGGTGTCGCCTGTTGGGCTCAGGACCAGCCCCTGTGGTGCAGCGCCAACTCCTTCAACCGAGGTTATCAGAGCGCTGGTGTAAGCATCAAACACATCCACACGGTCATTGCCTTGCATGGAAACGAAGATGAGGTTGGCAAATCGGGAGAAAGCCGCAAATGACGGAAGGTCGCCATTGTTGATGTCAATGCGGGCATTGTAATCTTCTTCGCGTGACTGAAGGTTGATGAGCGCTACCATCGGGCGTACGGTGTTTTCAAAATTCAGCGGCTCACCGTCACGCAGCAACCCGCGGAAGGTGTTGTCTTTCTTGGCAGGAACAAGCGCCAGCCGGCCATCGGGAGAAAGCGTCACTGAATTCAGGTAGTTGACCACTCCCTTGCCGCTGATCTCTGAGTCCACGCTTTGATCGGGAGCCAGCTTTACGGTTTTCAGCGGAGTGAGCGTCTCGGCATCCAACAATGCAACTTCTCCGCTATCGCGGAAATTGGTGATAAACTTTGTAACAAACAGAAGCTGATTATCTCTTGAAACGGCAAGCCCCTTCGGGAAAGAGCCGATGGCTATTTCATCTTCCACAGTGCGGGAAGACACGTCTATTTTAGCCAGCTTGCCGGTGGCATACAGGCTCACATAGGCTTTTTGCTTGTCGGGCCGGATAACCAACGCCACAGGCATAGAACCATGGGGCAACGCAATGGTTTCCATGTTGCCTGTGTTATCATCATAGATCTGAATGGTGGCGTCATCGCGATTCAGAATCCAAATTTTTCCATCGCCATCCTGTGCAAGTGATGCCGGATGTTTTCCTGTAGAAACTTCCTTCAAATAAGAAAGCGATTGGATATTGGTCTTGGTCACTGTATTGTTATCCGGATTCACATTCCATACATGGTGGCCGTCTTTATCCAGCAATATTGTTGTTGCTTGTGCGGGCAGGGCGGAATCAATCCGTTCGTGTACGGTGTGGCGGATGTTGCAGGTGCTTTGTGAAACGCCATCGTTGATTACCACCAGCACGGTGTAGGTGCCTATATTCTGGTAGATGTGATTGGCAAAGGTGTCGCTGGTAGGTCCATAGGAAGTTCCGTCTCCGAAATTCCAAAGGAAAGTTGGAGTGCCCAGCGTGTTATAGGCACGGACTTCAAATCTGGAGTTAAAGCCTAATTCAACGAAAGACTCTCCTTTGAGTCCGCAACCCAGGAGGTGTAATGAGCTTCCGGTAGAAAATTTGCTGAGGAAGTCGGATGCCAGCGGATTGCCCGCATAATCCCGCAGTCCCCCAGCCGGCAGAAAAATTTCATACACTTTATCAGGATCCAAAGGAAATCGTGGGGTAAAATTCACAATGCCGAACTGGTAGCTGTAGGTTCCTTCCAGGGGTTGACCTCCTAAAGGACGTACGATAAAAGTTTGCTCGTTGATGGATGCATACTCAATGCCATCGCTGAAAGTGATTCCAATCCTGGCGGTCAATGCTTGATTGAGGGCATTATCAGCAGGCATTACCCGCGTAACCACCGGTGGAGTTCGGTCAGGATCCGTTTGATGTACAATAAGGCCGCTGCCCGTGCCATGGTCATTTCCCACCAGCACAAGATTGCCCAATGCACTGGCAAAATCATGATCGCTGTCGGGTATATTGGCATTACCGTTCCCTAAAGGTATGATATTAGCCGGGTCTGTAATGTCCAGTTTATGATAGTCTTCTGACATACCAGCGTGCACAAAATGATCCTGTACATTGAGATAACCGCCAATACCACTCAGGGTCGGTGAGCTTCCCAGTTTCTTAATATCACCGGGGTTTGATATGTCCCAGATGTGTACTTTCTGGTCAACGGCAACAGAAATAAAATAATTGCCATTCACCATGCCGCTGTACATGATTGTGCCTACATCTGTATCCAGCAGCACAGGGGTGGTGGGATCGCTGATATCAAGGGTTGCCAGACCAAGGGCGTCCATAGAACTCACTACCAGCAGATTGCCTACAGCGAAAATCGGCCCTATACGAAATCCTCCAGTTTGCGTGATCGGTACCTGCCTGATCAAAACAGGCGCGGAAGGAACGGAAGCATCCACTATGTAAAAACCATTGCTGGATCCAGCAACATAGAGATACGGGGCCTGCACGGCAACCCACCATGCTCCGGTGGTGTAGTCACTTTCCTGTACACCCGGAAGCACCAGATTAGCCGCTAATGTAGGAGACTGCACGTCTGTCCAGTCCCAAATCTGAATGCCTTCAATGGTTTGTAACGCCACGTAGTCGCGTTCACCTATTCTGAAAAATCCATAGCCGTGCCCTTCGCGTATCTTTTCGGTTTCGGCATCCACTTTTGTGAGCACGGCCTGGGGATTGCGCGGGTCGGAAACATCCATGAAAGCGAAGCCGCCCCCCCGTTCACCGGAGTCATGTGCCAGGATCAGAGCGAGATACCCTTTAAACATCATGGCATGGCCGTGACCCAGCGGGGCGCCATTTTGCGCGCTGAGAACGGCAATGGGTTTAAAAAGCTCACTGGCAGAGTAGGTGAGGTTGCCTAATCCAGGGCCATTCTGCATGGATCTTTTCTTGGGGATAAAGGCAGGGCCTGAAAGCAATACCGGGATTAAAAAAAGCAAAAGGATTATTCTCTTCATGACAAAAGAATAGGTTGGAATAAAGATAAGTTTTTGAATGGAACCTCTTTAGTACACATTGATAAGCACCATCATTTGAAAATGAACACAGAATCCCACGAGTGATGATATTGATCGCCCCAAAATGAGGCCGTTAGAAAAATCGCATTTTCCGATCTATCATACCTGCACAGCAAATCGCTGTACCTTCCGTAAAGGAGAGAGCCCGAATCCGCTATCAATGGAAAAATATCATCAGCAAGAGGATAAGGTGTGTTCAGGCAACCGCAATCAATGATCAGACCATGGGAAAGAGGATCTTTTGAGATAGACACCGGAACCGAATTCGTATCATAGCTGCCCGAATGCGGCACGCCCCAATCGTCCCACCACTTCCATTCTCCTTTGCACCTGGCGGAATAATTGCCAATAATTGAATCGCGTGTGTCAATCAGGAAAAACGAAAAAACGTCAGAAAAGGAAGTTCCCTCTCCGCACACCGAAGCGATTTTCCAGTAATATGTTGTATTCCACGCATAGCGATTAAAATCGGTGGCCGCGCAGCTGTTGCCGGAGCAAATGATGGTGTCATGAATATGGATAAAGCTGATGTCGCTGGAAACATAAATCGCATGCTGGCAATTTGTTTCGGAAGAACTCCACCCAAACAACAAATCTTCAAACAGCACTTTTGCTCCATCCGGAGGGCTCAGCAAAGCTACCTCCGCCATTTCCGTATCCTTACACGATGGCGCCAGACAAATGAGAAGCACCCAAGCTGAAAGTTTAGCCATACGGACAAACTACCAATTTACAATTTTTAAAACGGTTATCCTTGCGCTTTGATCATTTGCTTTTAGCTTTATCGGCTCAGGCGCACCGTGGTGACCTCCATCATTGCCTGATTCGTTTTTCTGTCATAAGCTTTGCAACCATGGAAGAACTACATTAAATTTTTCGAGTCCGTAATAGGAATTAGGCGATGTCCCTGCTGGTGGGAGGAAAAAACGCTTCCCTTGGGGAGATGTATCCGGCACCTGGTCGTGCAGGGGCATTCTAAGTCCCTGATGGTTTTGCTACCACTGCCGATGCCTACTGGGATTTTCTGGATACTAACAATTTGCGCTCCCAACTTGCTGACGAACTATCAAAACTTGACACCCGCTCGTTTTCTAACCTGGGCGAAGTGGGCAAGCGTTGCCGTGCGTTAATTCTCGGTGCAGAACTTCACCATGAACTGCAGAAATCCATTCTTGAAGGCTACAGGAGTCTGCAGGAGAAATATGGTCCGGAGCTCTCCGTTGCAGTACGAAGCAGCGCCACCGCGGAAGACCTCCCCACAGCCAGCTTCGCTGGGCAGCAGGAAAGTTTTTTAAATGTAAAGGGCAGAGAGAATCTCATCGGGGCGTGTCATCGCTGCTATGCGTCTTTGTTTACCGACCGGGCAATAAAATACCGTGTGGACAAAGGTTTTGACCACATGAAAGTCGCCTTATCGGTTGGTGTGCAGCTGATGGTGCGCTCCGACAAAGCCTGCTCCGGAGTGATGTTCACACTTGACCCGGATTCGGGATTTGAAAAAGTCGTACTCATTTCCGGAGCCTGGGGGCTGGGCGAAAATGTGGTGCAGGGCACCGTGAACACCGATGAATTTCTGGTTTACAAGCCCTTTGTTGACCAGGTTTCCAATCCAATCATTTCACATCGCCTTGGCAGCAAAGAGTGGATGATGGTATTAGATGAAACAGCCGACTTTATCACATCCGGCAAGGCAGTGGTCAATAGGGAAACGCCTCCGGAAAAAAGAAGCCAGTTTATTCTCCGGGACGAAGAAATTATCCAGCTGGCCCGATGGGCAGCGTATATTGAAAAGCATTACGGGCGTCCCATGGATATTGAATGGGCCAAAGACGGCATCACACATCAGCTGTTTATTGTACAGGCACGCCCTGAAACAGTGCATAGCCAAAAAACGCATCAACCTGCTTTTTTTACCGAATATAGGCTGATAAAAAGGGGAAATCTCCTGTGCCGCGGCATCGGTCTGGGCAATCGGATTGTTTCCGGGAAAGCAAAGATTTTATCCGAGCCTTCTCAGATTGACCAGCTTCGGGAGGGAGAAATACTGGTCACCGGCCGCACTGACCCTGATTGGGATCCGGTGCTGAAGAAAGCCAGTGCTATTGTTACCGATCAAGGTGGCCGCACCTCACATGCCGCCATTGTTGCCCGCGAGATGGGCGCTATTGCAGTAGTCGGCACCGGTGACGCCACCCGAAAAATTCAAAATGGTCAGCTCATAACCGTATCCACCGCGGAGGGGGACACCGGTTATGTGTATGAAGGAGAGGCTCAATGGGAAGAAAAAGTCATTGAACTCAGTAACATCAAGATGCCTGAAACGAAAGTAATGTTTATCCTTGGCCATCCGGACAAAGCGTTTAAATATGCCGCTCTTCCGAATAATGGCGTGGGCCTTATGCGCATGGAATTCATCATCAATAATTCCATAGGCGTCCACCCTATGGCGTTGCATGCTTTTGATGCCGTGCAGGACAAAGCCCTGCGGCAAATCATTGAAGACAAATGCCGGGGGTATCCGAACAAAGAAGATTATTTTATCACCAGACTGGCAGAAGCCATAGCACGCATTGCAGCGGCATTTTATCCGAAAGACGTGATTGTGAGAATGAGTGATTTTAAATCCAATGAATACGCCAACCTGATCGGAGGGAACCTGTTTGAGCCGGCAGAAGAAAACCCGATGATTGGTTTTCGGGGTGCATCCCGTTATTATCACCCGCTATATCGTGACGCTTTCAAAATGGAATGCAGCGCAATGAAAAAAGCCCGCGAAGACATGGGCTTCACCAATGTAAAACTGATGATTCCCTTTTGTCGCACGGTGCAGGAGGCCATAAAGGTTATTCAACTGATGGAAGAAATGGGAATGAAACGCGGAGATAAAGGACTTGAAATATACATGATGGCGGAAATTCCCAGCAATGCCATACTTGCCGAGGATTTCGCGCCCTATTTTGACGGCTTTTCCATCGGCTCCAATGATCTGACGCAGCTTGTCCTTGGTGCTGATCGCGATTCGGAATTGCTCAGTGAAATTTTCAGCCCGTTTGACCCGGCTGTGATGCAACTTATTGCCATGATCATCCGGAAGGCGAAAAAAGCCGGCATAAAAACAGGTCTTTGCGGACAGGCCCCCAGTGATTATCCTGAGTATGCAGCCTTCCTGGTTGAATGCGGCATTGACAGCATTTCATTCAATGCAGACGCCTTGCTCCGGGGCATTGAAAACATTCTCAAAGCTGAAGAAAAAATAAAAAAGGTTTCGCATTCGGCTTAAACCATTCCTGCTCGCGGTTTACTTTTGGCCACTACCAGACTGCAGGAGTTGTTGTACTTCCGTCAGCACACGGGAGATGGTTAAGGGACTCCACCCGAGGGTTTCAAGCAACGTACGTTTGCCCGGAATATCGCCAGCAAGCACTATCCCTCTGTCTAGAAGTTGTTGCTTTTCGCGTTTATTCAGCACAGTCAAACAGGTAATCGGGTAGAGACCTGTCACATCAATCCATTTTTTGAGACTATCCTCAGCCGGATAATCCCAGCTCAGCAAATACAATCCTGCACACTGCGCATACTTTAAGCCCTCTTCGGAGAAACGTGTGTTGGTGACAATCCAGCACTGATGAAAAGTGGGTATTTCGTCAGGATGCTTCTGCGACTTTCTCAAAATATCGCGGTAGCGGGCATCAATATACAGGGTTACTTTCACGTCTGAGTAATATCCCTGATGATTGTGAAACTTGCATTCCACCATGATCCGCTTCCCTTCTTTCTGAGCCACCACATCAATTTCGTGGCTGACACAATATCCTTCTACCCATACACCGGTGGTTACTTCATAGCCCCTGGATTTCAACAGCTCAGAAAAGTAGTGCTCAAATGGAAAGCCTGAAGGCCCCAGCTCCATGATAGCGCGTTTCAGCTTATAGCGGGCTGCCGAGGAGCGCGAAAATCTTCTGAGCAATCGGTAGGCTTCACGGTAAATCTTTTTTGTGGGCATGCCCTCATAGAGGTATTTTTTTATTTCGGAAGTAATAGCTTCGGCCATTTGGAGAGTGGCTCCGGAATTGCGCAGAGAGCGGATCAGCTTCGCCTCTTCAAAAGGCGCTATCTGACCACTTGCCTTAGTTATGTTTACCCGCTTTGAAATGGTAAAATCTTTTGTTAATGCTCTTTGACCGAACGGGCATTCAGAAAATCGCGTGCAAAGGCAAGAATCTGATTGTCCGTTAATGTACCCACGCTTTCTATCAGCAGAGATTTTTGCGCAAAGGATTTGTTTTCAGCCAGCCTGTTCTTCAGTTGTTCTTTTGCATTGGTCGGCCCGAACAATAAAATATCCGTATACTGCATCAGACGATATTCCAATTCGCGATAATATCTGTCCAGTTCATTTTGCAGGCGGTTATGTTTACGGTCTTCGTTGTTGGATACAACGTTTTTCCCGAAACGGGTAACATCACTGCCCTCTCCCTCAATTCTGGGTTTTCGTTCATAGGCTGATTCCACGGTTTCCAGAATGCGGGGATGCCCATCCTGCAATCCGATAAAATGTGCTTTGGAGTGATCCAGCCATACAGCAATGGGTTTAACAGCTTGTTTCATAAGTTTTCTTTTTTCAAAAATATTCAAACCAAAATTTTTTACAGAAACCCGCCTTCGCATTCAGAGATGATAATTATCATTGGAAACCTCTTGCCTATCAGACTAACTTACCGTTAAAAACTACAATTATGGAAACCCTGAGTAGTCCTAAAAACGAATACCTTCTTGAAGCAAGTATAGATGTATTGCATTATGAAAGCAAAGAATGGCTCAGCGAGCTGGCTTACATCAAAGACGAGCTGACTTTTTTTATGGATTTGCTGAAATCAAAAAGTTTCAAACTACGTAAGGAACAACAGCGACAACATATCCTGGAGAATATGGATAAGCTTGCCCAATCCATTACCGTTGAGCTGGAAAACGAAATACGAAGTCACGAAAAACAACTTGCTGAAATGCTTTCCAACCATGACGGAAGCGATGCTGATTTCAGAAATAAACACCGCCAGCTCAAAGCTAAAGTAGAGCGGCTGATAAATGACATACGCACATTAAAGATGCTTGTTTTTGACCTGGCAGAACACGGCAGCTGAAAGATGTTCCGGTAAAAAAGCACTTTCGGGTAACAGGATTAAGAACCACAGTCATGTTGTATCAGCTTTCTATCAGCGAAGGATAAAGAAAAGATTATTACTTCTGCTTTCGTAAGCATGCTTTTTATGAAAGTCAGTGATTAAAATCATTCCTGAGGCTGACATTTGGCCGTTTGGCAAAGGAGAATAACATATAATTTTCGCACATGGTATTTAAAGATCGCACACATGCCGGTAAGCTTCTTGCGGAAGCCCTGAAGAATTATAAAAACAATGAAAATGCGGTGGTTTTAGGAATACCGCGTGGAGGTGTAGTTATTGGTTATGAATTAGCCCGCTATCTGAATCTGCCACTTGAGATTGAACTGGTAAAAAAAATTGAGCATCCCTTATCACCGGAACTAGCCATCGGAGCCGTCAGCCTGAAAGGCCGTATTGTGGGAACGGACTATGCCGGCCCCATGAAAAAATATATTGAAGAACAAACGCAGAGCATAAGGGAAATGCTTGCCGCACGCTATAAAATGTTCAAACGTAAACCTTTGAACTGGCAGGGCAAAACCGTAATCATTACAGATGATGGAATAGCCACCGGAAGCACAATGATTGCATTGATACAACTCATCAAGCAAGACGAACCACAGAAAATTATTGTTGCCGTGCCGGTAGCGCCCAAGCGCGGTGTGAAGGCAATACAAGCATACGCTGATGAGGTGATTTGCCTGATGACTCCGGATGATTTTTATGCCATCAGTGAGTTCTATGAAAGCTTTTCCCAGGTTAGCGATGAGGAGGTGATTCAACTGCTTCGTAAAGCAGAACAAAACTTTCGGATACAAAAAGGCATACAGAGGGAAAAAGAGGATGTGGAAAAGTATCATCCAAAGAATAAAGATTTTTTAACCTCAGAGCATTAACTTTCTGTATAGTATTGTTGACCACAAGACTAAAAAAGCATGACTGACACCCCGGTTTCACGCATAACGGATTACATCCGCAATTATCTGCCGGGCAGTGTAATTATCAACTGCAAAAAAATCAAGGACGCTGCAGCAGGTATTTGCTACCAGGCTGACGTGGTCCGTAATGACATTTATCATCATTTGAAATTTACCCTCAACGGTGAGTTTATCAGCGAAGTTATTGAGCCGCAATTTACCGACGGCTACCATGAACATTACTTCTGAGCATCCTGCTTAACTCCTTATTCCCCCTGCTTTTTATTGAATGACAACAATCATTGTCACGGATAAGGCAATGCTCTAACCTTGCAGAAAACGACCGCAAAATGGAAAAAATATTTAAAGACAAAGTGGCTTTTATCACGGGTGGCAGTTTTGGCATCGGAAGAGCCACAGCTGCTGCCTTTGCTGCACGTGGCGCTCATGTAGCCATAGTGGACTGGATAGAAGATCAGGAAACTGCTGAACGGGTGCGCAAAGCCGGCAGTAAAGCGCTGTTTATAAAATGTGACGTTTCTCAGAATGAAGAAGTGCAAAAAGCCGTAGAAACCACTGTATCAGAGTTGGGCGGTTTGGATTTCGCCTTTAATAATGCCGGTGTAGAGGGCATTATGGCCCCCACTCCTGAATGCACAGAGGAAAACTGGGATAAAACACTTGGCATTAATCTTAAAGGCATCTGGCTGTGCATGAAATATCAAATACCGCACATGCTGAAAAAGGGCAAAGGAGCCATTGTAAACTGTGCCTCTGTTGCCGGACTGATAGGGTTTCCCGGGTTACCGGCTTATGTGGCTTCCAAACACGGCATTATCGGGCTAACCAAAACCGCAGCTCTGGAATGCGCTAAAAAAGGTGTACGCATAAATGCCGTATGCCCGGGAGTTATCAAAACACCTATGATTGACCGCGTTACCGGTAGGAAAAAAGAAGTAGAAAAGGCCTATGAAAATATGGAGCCAATAGGCCGCATGGGAAAGCCCGATGAAGTGGCTGAAGCTGTAGTATGGTTGTGCTCTGATGCAGCCTCCTTTGTCACCGGTGCTGCTATCCCCGTGGATGGCGGATGGATTGCTCAATAACCGTTGCGCCCAACAGTATTTAATCAACCGGAAAACTTAAATTAACAGACATGCAAATGCACCTTCCGCAACTACTTTATGAGCGCCTGGGCAATCTATTTTATGCTATTGCCGCTGCTGACAGAGGCGTGAGGCAGAAAGAAGAGACGAGGCTGCTGGAAAAAATACAATCTATCTGGGCACCAGCAGAGTCCTCTTCAGATGCCTTCGGAACTGATCTTGCTCATTATATTTTTATCTCTTTTGATTTTTTGCATGCCCAACAGGCCGATCCCGAAACTGCATTTCGCCAATTTGAAGATTTTTACCGCACCCATGCATCTGCTTTCTCCCCTCAGGTGAAAAAAAATATCCTGCGCACGGCTGAAGCCATTGCCGAAGCCTTTTCCGGAATCAATAAATGCGAGAGGGCATATCTTTCCCGCCTTGAAAAGTTATTGAATCAATAATTGCACGTGCCGCATGGTATTTATCGGATTTCTGGTATGCACCATTGTGATTTTTTTTCACGGCAAACGCCTTTCTTTCTATGGCGACCTGATTGCTGCTTTGACAGGCCTCTCACGCGGGTGGATAGGATTGGTCCTCATGGCCAGCGTGACGTCCCTTCCTGAACTGTTTGCAGGAGTGAGTGCAGCCGGTATCGTGGAGTCACCCGATCTGGCAGTAGGTGATGTGGTGGGAAGCTGTGCCTTCAACATGGCTATCCTTTCTCTGCTTGATTGGGCAAGCCCTCATCCCCTGTCTCAGCGCATTTCTCCCTCAAACATCCTTTCCGGAACCCTTGGCATCATCTTGTTTTCCCTTGTTGGACTGGGCCTGTTTCTTCCAAATGATATTATAGTGATCGGCTGGGTAGGAAGCCTGAGTATTGCTTTCATCTTCATTTATCTGATTTCTATGCATTTGCTGTATCAATACACTAAAAAAAATGGCGCCTCCGCGCACTCCGAGCCTGAGCCCGAGTGCTCCAACCGGATACACCTTAAAAAAAGTAATCAGTCTGTATATACTCCATGCCCTGATGGTCATTTTAGCTGCCATATTTCTTCCATTCTTTGCCGAAGGAGTTGCCGCAAGGTTAAACTTAAGCCAGTCATTCGTAGGCACTCTGTTCCTTGCTGGCTCTACATCGTTACCGGAAGTGGCCGTATCGTTGAGTGCCGTGCGTCTGGGCTCAGTAGATCTGGCTGTAGGAAACCTTTTCGGCAGCAATCTTTTTAACATTCTGATTCTTGCAATAGATGATCTGGTTTATACCCGCGGCAATCTGCTGAAAGATGCCTCTGAGAACAATATCATTTCCGTTTTCTCCATCATTATCATGACCGCTGTGGCCATCAGCGGCATTCTGTTCAAACCACAGAAAAAGTCATTGCTTTTAACCTGGGATACGCTGCTGATTCTTGTTATTTACACAGCAAATGTCATACTGCTTTATTACATCAATCACACGTAATAGATGAACAGAGATCCTCACCAGTCATTGAAACCCTGGCACGTTCTGAATGTGGAGGAAGTATTAAACGTACTCCGCTCTTCCTCTGATGGTCTTTCGGATGAAGAAGCCGCTAAAAGGTTAAACACACACGGTCCAAACAAGCTCAATGAAAAGCAAGGCAAAGCATGGTGGCAGATTTTATTTCAGCAGTTCAGCGACTTTCTCATTCTTATTCTGCTGGCTGCAGCTTTGATTTCCGGAATCATTGGAGACCTGACTGACGCTATAGTCATCATGGTTATTGTCGTGCTCAATGCACTTATCGGTTTTATTCAGGAATTCCGGGCTGAAAGGGCGCTGGCTGCCCTGAAGAAACTCGCTGCTCCCGCTGCTCTTGTGAAGCGGAACGGAAAGCTTATGCAAATAGCAACGGCTGACCTGGTTCCCGGTGACTGGGTGGTAATAGAAGCCGGAGATATAGTGCCCGCTGATGTGCGTTTGACAGAGGTGACCTCTCTGCGAATTGAAGAAGCCTCTTTGACCGGAGAATCCTACCCGTCAGAAAAAACAACCGACTCTATCGCGGATGAGGAGATTCCGCCAGGCGACCGCTCCAACATGGCATTTAAAGGAACTATGGTTACCTATGGCCGGGGAGCTGGCGTGGTGGTAGCCACGGGCATGCAAACCGAAATGGGTAAAATAGCAACCCTACTTCAGGAAGAAGAAAGCACAACGCCCCTGCAAAAACGGCTGACGGATTTCGGGAAGAAACTGTCTTTGGTCATTCTTCTCATTTGTGTTATCATTTATATAGCGGGTCTGCTTCAGGGCGAAAACCCTCTGATTATGCTGCTGGTGGCTATTTCCGTTGCCGTAGCTGCTATTCCTGAATCGTTGCCGGCTGTAATAACCATTGCCCTTACCTTGGGAGCCAGGCGCCTGGTAAAGCAACAATGCCTCATCAGAAGGCTCCCTGCCGTTGAAACGCTGGGCTCGGTAACCTACATCTGCTCGGATAAAACCGGCACGCTCACTCAAAACAAAATGCAGGTCGTGGAAATTACTGCGCCTTTGAAAAGCCCCCTGCCTGGCGAAGACGCCCTGTCGGTTTTACTGCGTTGCATGATTCTGAACAACAATGCCTCCGCACAGGTAAACAACAAATGGCTGGGTGATCCAACCGAAATAGCGCTAATGGAATATGCCACTTCTAACATGCACACCAAACCACAGGATGTTGCAGCAGCCTTTCCAAGAATAGCTGAATTGCCCTTTGACTCAGAACGTAAGTGCATGACCACGATACATGCCTTTAAAGGAGCATATCTGATTATTACCAAAGGAGCTGCCGAGCCGCTAGCCGAGAAAATTGCGGATGTTGCCGCTGTTGTACAACTACAGCATGAGGCCGAACAATTATCTTCCAAAGGCATGAGGGTATTAGCCTACGGATGTAAAGTATTAAGCTCCCTCCCGAAGCAAGTACAGCCGGAAACAATAGAAAACAACCTGCATTATTGTGGCCTTGCCGCAATGATTGACCCCCCTCGGGAAGAAGTTAAAGATGCCATACGGGAGTGCAAAAATGCCGGTATTCAGCCGGTGATGATTACCGGGGACCATCCTCTTACAGCGGCCGCCATCGCCCGAGAAATTGGTATACTGGAAAAAGATCATCAGGTGTTAACCGGTCGCGAGTTGTCGGCCATGCCGGAAGATACATTTGAGGCACGCGTGGAGCAGATTCGTGTGTATGCGCGTGTTTCGCCTGAACAAAAATTAACCATCGTCAAAGCCCTGCAACACAAAAGGCACTTCGTTGCCATGACCGGTGATGGAGTGAACGATGCTCCTGCCCTGAAAAAAGCCAATATCGGCATCGCCATGGGCATCACCGGCACACAGGTCAGCAAGGAAGCAGCTGACCTCATTCTGCTGGACGACAATTTTGCTACCATTGTAAGAGCTGTGCGTGAGGGAAGGAGAATCTTTGACAACATCCGCAAATTCATTAAATACACCATGACTTCCAATGCGGGTGAAATATGGACTATCTTCCTGGCTCCTCTAGTCGGTTTACCTATACCCTTATTACCCATTCATATCCTATGGATCAATCTGGTTACCGATGGCCTACCCGGTCTTGCCCTGGCCTATGAGCCTGCGGAGAAGAATGTCATGAAGCGCTCTCCACGTCCTCCGGATGAAAGCATATTCGCCCGCGGCCTGGGCTGGCATATCCTGTGGGTAGGTTTACTCATGGGAGCCGTATGCCTGGGTGTCCAGGCATGGGCTTATCATAACAATAATGCGGCCACACAAACCATGGTATTTACCGTGTTATGTCTCAGCCAAATGGGGCACGCTTTTGCTGTACGCAGTGAATACAGGATGCTCTATCGGCAGGGTGTTTTTTCCAACCTGCACCTCGTCTCTGCTGTAGGCCTCACCTTTCTGCTTCAATTAGGCATCATTTATCTGCCCTTGGCCAACAAAGTGTTTAAAACACAGCCCCTCTCCCTCCATGAGCTATTTATTTGCCTGGTAGCATCTGCTATCGTGTTTCATGCCGTGGAGTTTGAAAAATGGATAAAAAAACCGAATGCTTGATACATCCCCTGATAGTAGATAAATCTACCCTCTCAAACGGCTGGATATTCTGAAATCCTAGACTTCCGAAACCGTACTTCTTAATATTTTGCAGCCAATCACAAGCACCTATGGGATGCCTTCTGAATCGTTATTTTTGTTGGCTATGCTTAATCCTTTTCTGCCGGGTGATAAAAAAGTGTATTGCAGAACAGTTACCGAAAGCGATATAGCCGCTTTTGAATCGGGCACGGTGCACAGGGTCTATTCTACTTTCGCACTTGCCCGCGATGCAGAATGGGCGTGCCGGCTTTTTGTGCTGGAAATGAAGGAAACCGATGAAGAAGGTATTGGCACATTCGTCAGTGTTGAACACCTTGCTCCCGCACTGATAGGTGAAACCGTAGAGTTTGAAGCCATCCTGGAGTCGGTTCGCGGCAATGAAGTTATCTGCACCTACACAGCCCGTACCCGGGATAAACTCATTGCGCGGGGCCGGCAAATACAGAAAGTATTAAAAAAGGAAAAGCTTCAGCGCCTCCTTGAAAAAGGCACCCATGAGTAACCCGGTTGTCATAAAAAACAGAAGAGCCTCCTTTGACTACCACCTGCTGGAAAAATACGTAGCAGGGATGCAGCTTACCGGCAGTGAAATCAAATCCATACGCAAGGGCAAAGCCTCCCTGAATGATGCATACTGCATTTTCCGAAAAGGTGAGCTTTGGGTAAAAAACATGCATATCGCTGAATATGAACAAGGCGCCTATGCCAACCATGAACCCCTTCGCCTGCGCAAACTGCTCCTGAAAAAAAGTGAATTGCGAAAGCTGGAAAAAAAAGTAAAAGAAAAAGGCATCACTATCATTCCCGTTTCCGTGTTTATTTCTGAACGCGGTTTTGCAAAAATGGAAATAGCCCTGGCAAAAGGGAAAAAGACCTACGATAAACGTGAAAGTATTAAAGAAAAAGAATCCAAACGTGCACTGAACCGACTCCTGAAACGCCACTAAGCTCCGAGACTTTATCGTAAGATTTTCCAGAAAAGAGCACTCCCCCTGCTGACAGCGAAGGTTGGCGCCTTTGGCCGTCTTCTGCAATACGCTGCCAGTTTATTATTTTTGTAACTGATTGCTAATTGAAAAAAACTATTGTTATGGCTTTTGATTTTGATATGATTAAAGCGGTGTACGAACGCTTTCCCCACCGGATTGAGAAAGCAAGAAAAGTACTGAACCGTCCCCTCACGCTGACCGAAAAAATCCTTTATGCTCACCTGTACAACCCGGATGAAATTCAGGACTTCACCCGAGGCAAAGCTTACGTAGATTTTGCTCCCGACAGAGTAGCCATGCAGGATGCTACTGCTCAGATGGCTTTGCTTCAGTTTATGCAGGCTGGCAAAAACAAAACCGCAGTACCCACCACTGTGCACTGTGACCACCTCATTCAGGCCGAAGCAGGGGCAGATCCGGACCTTAAAAAAGCCCTCAATGAAAACAAAGAAGTGTATGACTTTCTGGCCTCTGTTTCCAACAAATACGGCATAGGTTTCTGGAAACCCGGTGCCGGCATCATTCATCAGGTAGTATTGGAACAATATGCTTTTCCGGGAGGAATGATGATAGGCACCGACTCCCACACCGTGAATGCCGGTGGTCTTGGGATGATTGCCATTGGCGTGGGTGGAGCTGATGCCGTAGATGTTATGGCCGGCATGCCGTGGGAGCTTAAGATGCCAAAACTCATCGGGGTAAAACTTACCGGCAAACTCAGTGGCTGGACCTCCGCAAAAGACGTCATCCTTAAGGTGGCCGGCATACTAACCGTAAAAGGCGGCACCGGATACATCCTGGAATATTTTGGGGAAGGTGCATATAAAATCAGCTGCACCGGCAAAGGCACCATTTGCAACATGGGAGCCGAAATAGGCGCCACCACCTCCACCTTTGGATATGATGAATCCATGAAACGCTATCTGGAAGCTACCGGAAGACAAGAAGTGGCAGCAGAAGCCGAAAAAATAAAAGAGCACCTCACTGCCGACCCCGAAGTGTATGCCCATCCTGAAAAATACTTTGATCAGGTTATTGAAATTGACCTCTCCAAACTGGAGCCCCATATCAACGGACCTTACACACCCGATCGGGCTTGGCCTCTATCAGAATTTGCTAAAGCCGTAAAAGAAAATGGGTGGCCGGCCAAACTGGAAGTGGGACTTATCGGGTCCTGCACCAACTCTTCATACGAAGACCTTACCCGAGCAGCCCATGTGGCTAAGAGCGCCTTGAAAAAAGGTTTGAAGGCCAAATCTGAATTTACGGTCACTCCCGGCTCAGAGCAGGTGCGCTACACTGCCGAACGGGATGGACTACTGAAAGTATTCGAAGACCTGGGCGGAGTAGTATTGGCCAATGCCTGTGGCCCCTGTATCGGCCAATGGAAACGACACAATGCCACTCCTGAAAATCCCAACTCCATCATCACCTCCTTCAACCGCAATTTTGCCAAGCGCAATGATGGCAATCCCAATACACACGCTTTTGTGGCCTCACCAGAAATCGTCACGGCTATGGCTATTGCCGGTGATCTCACCTTTAATCCTATGACCGATACGCTCCCCAATGAAAATGGGGAACAGGTAAAGCTGGAAGAACCTCTGGGCATTGAGCTCCCGCCCAAAGGCTTTGATGTAAAAGACCCCGGTTATCAGCCTCCGGCCTCTGACGGCAGCAAAGTGCAGGTAATCGTTAAACCCGATTCAGAACGCTTGCAGCTGC